>NZ_JAGGOL010000013.1 GCF_018614525.1 Streptomyces sp. ISL-11 | reverse complement strand
CGTCCTGGCGGCACGCGTGGCCAAGGCGTGGCCGGGCGCGAAGGAACCGGGCGAATCGGAACACGGCGGCCCGAAACGCCGCCAGATGCTGCCCCCCGGCGTCCCCGACCCCAACGAATGGGGCCCCCTCAAGGGCCAGCTCCCCCCGGCCCCCACCCGCCCCGCCCGAGCGGCCCGCACGGCCCCGGGCGAGCGCCCGGCCCGCCGCGCCCGCAGCGTGAGCGAGGGCTCGGCGAGCCAGGCGCCGACGGCTGCCGAGGGCGCGCCCGAGCAGGGCGCGGTCGCCCCGGGGCGGCGTACGCGCAGCGTGACGGAGGGTTCGGCGAGCCAGGCGCCTGCCGAGGGAGCCACCGAACAGGGCGCGCCCGCCCCGGGTCGGCGTACCCGCAGTGCGTCCGAGGGTTCGGCGAGTCAGGGGATGCCGGCTTCGGAGGGCGCGCCCGAGCAGGGTGCGGTCGCCCCGGCCCGGCGTAGCCGTAGCGCGTCCGACGGCTCGGCGAGCCAGCAGGCCGCCGACCGGCCGACGCGCCCGAGCCCGGCCCCGCGCTCCGCCGACGCCCCATGGCACCACGCCCGCCCGGCCTTCGACGACCAGCCGACCACCGAGCCCGAGCCTCTGCCCGAAGCGGTCGAGCGGGGCACGGACTCGGACCGTACGGCAGACGCCGCGGGTGCCCGGCCCGGCGAGGGGGAGGCCGCGCCCACCCCGACCGCCCCGGCCGACGAGGCCAAGCCGTCAGCCCCTGTCGACCGGGCAGCCGACGCGGCACCCGAGCCGGCGATCCCGACCGTTCCGGACGGCGGTCGGCCCGGTACGCCGGCTGCCGCCGCCCCCGGCACGCCATCCGAACCACGGCCGAAGGCCACGGACGAGACGTCCCAGCAGGTGGCCTCGCCGACCCCGGCCGACGAGGCCACCGCGCCCGAGCCGCCCGCCCCGGGCGTCGGAACCGGCGAGGCCGGCGCCCCTGCCGGCCCACAGTCCGGCACCCCCGGCGGGATGTCCCGGCCGGCCGCCGCGGACGCCTCCGGCGATCAGGCGTCCCCGGCCGACGAGACCACCCCGCCCCCGCCGCCCGCCCCGGGCACCAGCACCGACGAGGCCCCGGCCGACAAGCCCCCGGCCGGCAAGGCCGACCCCCGGCCCGAGGCCGAAGACCACGACACCCCCGCCGGAGGCGACCCCGCATGAGCGACACTCTCGACGTCGTCCTGCGCCTCCTCGCCGTGTTCGTCGCCTTCCTCGTGCTGCCGCTGGTCGTCGGGCAGACCGAGCACAAGGTCATGGCGCACATGCAGGGCCGGCTCGGGCCCATGTACGCCGGTGGGTTCCACGGGTGGGCCCAGCTCGTCGCGGACGGGGTCAAGTTCGCGCAGAAGGAGGACGTCGTCCCCGCGGGTGCGGACCGGCGGATCTTCCAGCTCGCTCCCGCCGTCGCCCTCCTGCCCTACCTGCTCGTGCTCGTGGCCATCCCGGTCGGGCCCGGCAACGCCGTCGGGCAGGTCGTCGACGCCGGCATCTTCTTCGTCCTCGCCGTCATGGGCGTCGGCGTCCTCGGCTCGCTGATGGCCGGCTGGGCGTCGGCCAACAAGTTCTCGCTGCTCGGCGGCCTGCGGACCGCCGCCCAGCTGATGGCGTACGAGCTGCCGATGCTGCTCGCCGCGGCCTCGGTCGCCATGGCCGCGGGCACCGTCTCGCTGCCCGGCATCGTGGACGCGTTCCACTGGTGGTGGGTGCCCTGGCAGATCGTCGGCGGCCTCGTCTTCTTCACCGCCGGCCTCGCCGAACTGCAACGCCCGCCGTTCGACATGCCCGTCGCCGACTCCGAGATCATCTTCGGCGCGTACACCGAGTACACCGGCCTCCGCTTCGCCCTCTTCCTGCTCTCGGAGTACGCCGGCATCGTCGTGCTCTGCGGCCTCACCACCGTCCTCTTCCTCGGCGGCTGGCACGGGCCCTTCGGCGCCGACGGCCTCGGCTGGCTGTGGACCCTGCTCAAGGCGGCCCTGCTCGCCTTCGTGGTCATCTGGCTGCGCGTGACCTACCCGCGGTTGCGCGAGGACCAGCTGCAGAAGCTGGCCTGGACCGTTCTCATTCCGCTCGCCCTCGCGCAGATCGCGCTCACCGGCGTCGTCAAGGTGGTGATCCAATAATGTCCTTCCCCGGTTCCGGCCTGGCCAAGGGGCTCGCCGTCACCCTCCGGACGATGACGAAGCGGACGGTGACCGCCCAGTACCCGGACGTACAGCCCGAACTGCCGCCCCGCACCCGCGGTGTCATCGGCCTGTTCGAGGAGAACTGCACCGTCTGCATGCTGTGCGCCCGCGAGTGCCCGGACTGGTGCATCTACATCGACTCCCACAAGGAGACCGTGCCCCCGGCCGCCCCCGGCGGCCGCGAGCGCAGCCGCAACGTCCTCGACCGCTTCGCGATCGACTTCTCGCTGTGCATGTACTGCGGCATCTGCATCGAGGTGTGCCCCTTCGACGCGCTCTTCTGGTCCCCGGAATTCGAGTACGCCGAGACCGACATCCACGACCTCACCCACGAGCGCGACAAGCTCCGCGACTGGATGTGGACCGTGCCGGAGCCGCCCGCCCTCGACCCCGCGGCCGAGGAGCCGAAGGAGATCGCCGCCGCCCGCAAGACGGCCGAGAAGCTGGCCGCCCAGCAGGCAGCCGAGCAGGCCGCCGCCGAGCAGGCTGTACAGAACGGGCAGGCCGAACAGAACGAGCAGGCCGGACCAGGCGAGCAGGCCGGACAGAAGGAGGACGAGGCATGACCGGCACAGCGGCCCTCGCCGCCCAGACGCACGGCTTCCTCTCCACCTCCGGCGTCGAGATCGCCTTCCTCCTCGTCGGCCTCGCCACCCTCGGCGCGGCCCTCGTCACCGTCACCACCAAGCAGCTCGTGCACGCCGCCCTCTGGCTGGTCGTGACCCTCGGCGGGCTCGCCGTGGAGTACCTCCTGCTCACGGCCGAGTTCATCGCCTGGGTCCAGGTGCTGATCTACGTCGGCTCCGTCGTCGTCCTCCTCCTGTTCGGGCTGATGCTCACCAAGGCCCCCATCGGCCGCTCCCCGGACGCCGACTCGGGCAACCGGTGGGCCGCCCTCGCGGTCGCCGTCGCCGCCGCCGGCGCACTCGTCTGGGTGGTCGTCGACGCCTTCCGTACGACGTGGATCGACCTCGGCGGCGCGCCGCAGGGCTCCACCGAGGTCTCCGGAGAGATCCTCTTCCGGCACTGGGTGCTGCCCTTCGAAGCCCTGTCCGTCCTGCTGCTCGCCGCGCTCGTCGGCGCGATCGTCCTGTCCCGCAGGAAGAACGAGGAGCGCTGATGCATCTCGTCTACCCCGCCGTACTCGCCGCCCTGCTCTTCGCCACCGGCCTCTACGGCGTCCTCGCCCGGCGCAACGCCATCCTCGTCCTGATGTCCGTCGAGCTGATGCTCAACGCCGTCAACCTCAACCTCGTCGCCTTCGACGTATGGCTGCGCGACGCGCTCCACGCCGGCCAGGCACTCACCCTCTTCATCATCGCCATCGCCGCCGCCGAGATCGGCATCGGCCTGGCGATCGTGCTGCTCGTGTACCGCAACCGCGGCACGGCCGACATCGACCGGCTCCGCGACCTCAGCGAGGACGAGCACCCCTCCCGACGCGCTGACCGCGAGGAAACGGCGGAGGCCGCCGCGTGACGACCACGACCACCGCCGTACTCGTCCCCCTGCTGCCCTTCCTCGGTGCCGTCGCCGGCCTGCTGCTCGGCCGCCGCGCGCCCGGGTTCGTCCGGCCGCTCGCCGTGCTGCCGACCGTCGCCGCGGCCGTGCTCGCCGTCGTCGTCGCCTGCCGGCAGGGCGGCGGCACCGGCGCCGGGGAGGCCATCGACGCGGCCACCCGCCTCACCCCGACCGGCTCCGTGCCGATCGACCTGGCCCTGCACCTCGACGGCTTCGCCGTCCTCGTCGCCGTCCTGGTCGGCGTCGTCGCGTCCTGCGTCCAGCTGTACTCGACCGCCTACCTGCGCGACGACCCCCGCTACCCCTCCTACGCGGCCCTCGTCTCCCTCTTCACCTCCGCGATGCTGCTCGTCGTCTACTCCGGCGACCTCATGGTGCTGCTCGTCGGCTGGGAGATCATGGGCATCTGCTCGTACTTCCTGGTCGGCCACTACTGGGAGACCGAGGCCGCCCGCGCCGCCTCGCTCAAGGCGTTCCTGGTCACCAAGCTCGGCGACGTCCCCTTCCTGATCGGCATCCTCGCGCTGGCCGCCGACGCCGGGACGTTCCGGATCAACGGCATCCTCACCGCCGTGACCTCCGGCGACATCGCCCACCCCACGCTGATCGCGCTGCTGCTGCTGGCCGGCGTCGCGGGCAAGTCCGCGCAGTTCCCGCTGCACACCTGGCTGCCCGACGCGATGGCCGGCCCCACGCCCGTCTCCGCGCTCATCCACGCCGCGACGATGGTCGCGGCCGGCGTCTACTTCATCGCCCGGCTCCTCCCCCTCTTCGCCGCGTCCACGGCGGCGCTGGTCGTCCTGGCCGTGATGGCCGCCGTCACGATGGTGGGCTCCGCGCTCGCCGCGCTCGCGCAGGACGACATCAAGCGCGTCCTCGCCTACTCCACCGTCGGGCAGCTCGGCTACATGACCGGCGCCCTCGCCGTCGGCGACCGCGACGCGGCCGTCTTCCACCTCATCACCCACGGCGCGTTCAAGGCCCTCCTCTTCCTCGGGGCGGGCGTGATCATCCACGCCGCCGGTACGAACTCGCTGGCCGCGATGGCCAGGACGGGCGGGCTCGCCAAGCGCATCCCCGACGCCTACTGGACGATGACCGTCGCCCTCCTCGCGCTCGCCGCGATCCCGCCGTTCAGCGGCTTCTTCTCCAAGGAGGCCGTCCTCGGCGCCGCCGAGCACGCGGCCGGCGGCCACGCGGCCGGCATCCCGGGCGCGGCCGGCTGGACCGTCCTCGTCGCAGGGCTCCTCACCGCCCTGCTCACCGCCGGCTACGCCACCCGCCTGTGGCTGCTCGCCTTCCACGGCAAGGGCGCCGAGGCCCCCTCCCACGGCCGGGAACCGGCCGCCATGAACGCCGTTCTCTGGGTTCTCGCGATCCCCGCCCTGGGGCTCGGCCTCGCCGCGTGGAAGCTCCCCGACTGGTTCGACGGGCGCTCCCTCACCCCGACCCTCACCACCTCCGTCCTCGGCACCGGCGCCGCCCTCGTCGGCGCGCTCCTCACCTACGCGGCCTGGCGCCGCACCGCCGCGCTCGCCGCCCGTACGCCCATGGGCGCCGTCGCGGCCGACCCCGACGCGTCCCCGGCGGTCTCCGAGGAGGAAGCCATCGCCAGCCACGAGGCCGTCTACGGACACATCGCCTCCGCCCCCGACCCGGCCGACCCCGGCCGCCTCCTCCTCGGCCCCCTGCACCGTCACGCGGCGGCCGGCTTCCACCTCGACGCCGTCTACCACGTCCTGTTCGTCCGGCCCGTACGCGCCGCCGCCCGGCTCGCGCACTTCCTCGACCGCGAGGTCGTCGACACCTACGTCCGCGGCGCCGCGACCGCGCCCGGCCTGCTCGGCACGGCCGTCCGCCGCGCCCAGACCGGCAACGTGCAGACCTACCTCGGCGCCCTCCTCGCCGGCTCCGTCGTCCTGGCCGTCGCCGCCGTGCTCGTAGCCACCGGAGCCTGACCGTGAATCACACCGCCATGCAGCTCCTCCTCGCGGGCATCGTCGTCCTCCCCCTCGTCGGCGCCGTCGCCGCCCTGCTCCCGGCCCCGCCCGGACTCAAGGGCAGCGGCCCCGACCAGGCCGTGCTCCGCCACGGCGTCACCGTCACCGGCCTGGTCCTGGCCCTGTCCGTCGCCCTCGCCGCCGGCTTCGACCACGACCGCCCGGCGCGGATGCAGGCGACCACCGACATCAGCTGGATCCCCGCCCTCGGCATCCGGATCCACCTCGGCGTGGACGGCGTCTCCCTCCCCCTCCTCGTCCTGACCGCGCTGCTGACCTTCCTCTGCGCGCTCTACAGCTACAAGAAAATGCCGGCGGGCCCGTCTCCCAAGGCATTCGTCGCGCTGATCCTCGTCCTGGAGTCCGGCACCCTCGCGAGCTTCGCCGTCCTCGACCTCGTGCTGTTCTTCCTGGCCTTCGAGATGGTGCTCATCCCGATGTACTTCCTCATCGCCCGCTGGGGCGGTGACGGCCGCGAGCGCGCGGCCTGGCGGTTCATCCTCTACACCCTGCTCGGCTCCGTCGTGATGCTGCTCGGCCTCCTCCTCATCGGCATCAAGGGCGGCACCTTCGACATGGTGGCACTGGCCACTGACAACGGCTCGAAGCTCAGCCACACCACCCAGCTCATCGCGGTCCTGGCCATCGGCGTCGGACTGGCCGTCAAGGCCCCGATGTGGCCCCTGCACAGCTGGCTCCCCGACGCCCACACGGCTGCCCCGACCGTCGGCTCGGTGCTCCTCGCGGGCGTCCTGCTGAAGATGGGCACGTACGGTTTCGTGCGCATCGTCCTGCCCATCGCCCCCGACGGCGCCCACACCTTCGCGCCCTACCTCGCCGCGTTCGCGGTCGTCGGCATCATCTACGGCTCCCTGGTCTGCCTCTCGCTCGCCCGCACCGGCGGCAAGGGCGACCTCAAACGCCTGATCGCCTACTCCTCCGTGGGCCACATGGGCTTCGTCCTCCTCGGCATCGCCACGATGACCCCCACCGGCCTCAACGGCGCGCTGTTCGCCAACATCGCCCACGGCCTCATCACCGGCCTGCTGTTCTTCCTGGTCGGCGCGGTCAAGGACCGCTACGGCACCAGCGACCTCGACACCCTCTCCGGCGCCACCGGCGCCGCCCTCTACGGCCGGGCGCCCCGCCTCGGCGGCCTCCTCGCCTTCGGCGCGGTCGCCTCCCTCGGGCTGCCCGGACTCGCCGGGTTCTGGGGCGAGATGCTCGCGATGTTCGGCTCGTTCCGTCCCGCCGACGGCCTCAGCCGCCCCGCCTTCCTCACCTTCATGGCCCTGGCCGGCTTCGGCACGCTGCTCACCGCCGCGTACATGCTCGTCGTCGTACGCCGCGTCTGCATGGGCGGCGACGGCGGGGAGGAAGGTGCCAGGCCCGCGCACGGACCCGCCCTCGCCGACGTCCAGACGTACGAGTTCGCCGCCTGGACCCCGCTCGTCGCCCTCACCGTCCTCGCCGGACTCTGGCCCGCGGCCCTCCTCGGCCTCACCGACCCGGCCGTTCAGCAGCTCCTCCGAGGAGGCAACTGATGGGCTCCCTGGTCCAGTCCGTCGACTGGCTCGCCATCGCCCCGCCCACCGTCACCGCCGTGGTGGCGCTCGTCGTCCTGGTCGCCGACCTGTTCCTGCCCGAGGAGCGCAAGCCCCTCCTCGGCGGGATCGCGATCGGCGGACTGCTGCTGGCCGGCCTGTCCCTGCTGCCGCTCCTCGACGGCGACCGCTCCACCTTCTGCCTGACGTCGGGCACGCGCGCGTGCAGCTACACCGCCGACCACTTCACGCTCGTCATCCAGTTCCTGGTGCTGGGCGGCGCCCTGCTGACGGCCCTTCTGTCCATCAGTGACCTCACGGACTTCAAACTTCCCGCCGGGGAGTACTGGTTCCTGCTGCTGTCCTCCGCCGCCGGCGCCGCCCTGCTGCCCGCCTCCCGGGACCTCGCCACGCTCGTCGTCGCCCTCGAAGTGGCCTCCCTGCCCGCCTTCGCCCTGGTCGGCCTGCGGCGCGGCGACCGCCGCTCCTCCGAGGCCGCCCTGAAGTTCTTCCTGTCGTCGGTCACCGCGACCGCCGTCATGCTGCTGGGCGTCAGCTTCGTCTACGCGGCCACCGGCACCCTCCACCTCACCCAGGTCGCCGAGGCCCTCACCCACGTCGACCCGCGCCTGGACACCCTCGCGCAGGCGGGCGTGGCCCTCACCCTCGTCGGCTTCGCCTTCAAGACCGCCGCGGTGCCCTTCCACTTCTGGGTCCCCGACACCTACGTGGGCGCGCCGCTGCCCATCGCGGCCTACCTCTCCGTCGTCGGCAAGGCCGTCGGCTTCACCGGCCTGATCCTGGTGACCGTCGTCGGCTTCCCGTCCTACGCCGACGTGTGGGGCCCGGCCCTCGCCGTGCTCGCCGCCCTCACCATGACCGTCGGCAACGTCGGCGCGCTGCGCCAGCGCCCGGAGCGCGCGCACAGCGCCGTACGCCTGCTCGCCTGGTCCTCGGTCGGCCAGGCCGGCTATCTGCTGGTCCCCCTCGCGGCCGCCGGCTACGCCGACGACCCGGCGCACGCCGTCGGCTCCACCATCGCGTACGCCCTGATGTACGCGGCCGTGAACCTCGGCGCCTTCGCCGTCGCCGGGCTCGTCGCCCGGACCAGCCCCGAGCACCGCGTCAGCGACTACCGCGGCCTGTACGCCCGCCGCCCGCTCGCCGCGCTCGCGCTCGGCTTCTTCCTGCTCTGCCTGGCCGGCCTGCCGCCGGGCGTCATCGGCCTGTTCGCCAAGGTCACCGTCTTCACGGCGGCCGTCGACGCGGGGCTGGGCTGGCTGGCGGTGGTCATGGCCGTCAACGTCGTGATCGCCCTGTACTACTACCTCCAGTGGACGGCCGTCCTCTTCCGCCCCGCGGAGGGGGAGACGCCGGAGCCGGCCGGGCGGCACGCGCGCGTGCCCGCGCCGCTGGCCACCGCCGTGGCACTCGCCGCGGTCGCCGGCATCGCCCTGTCGGGCGCCCCGCAGCTCGTCCTGCGCTTCGCCTCGGGCGCGCTGCTGTAGGCGCGGTCACCCGTACGGCCGGTCCGCCCCCACGTGCACAAGGGAACCAGCGGCCTTCACCTGGCGTTGGCCAGTACAGAAGGTTCCACTGGAGCGTGGAAGCGCCGTCATGGCGCCATCAGCAAAAGGGTTCCCCTGCCGCACCGCTTGGAGGGCGTACCGTGCACCGCCGGCACAACGGGCTCAGGACCGCCGTCCTCCTGGGAGGGCTGTCCGCGCTCATCATCGTCATCGGCAGCCTCTTCGGGCGTACGGGCCTGATCGTCGCCGTCCTGGTGGCCCTGGGCACCAACGCCTACGCCTACTGGAACAGCGACAAGCTCGCTCTGCGGGCGATGCGCGCCAGGCCCGTCAGCGAGTTCGAGGCGCCGGAGCTCTACCGCATGGTGCGCGAGCTCTCCACGTCCGCCCGGCGGCCGATGCCCCGGCTGTACATCTCCCCGACCGAGGCGCCCAACGCCTTCGCCACGGGCCGCAATCCCCGCAACGCCGCCGTCTGCTGCACCGACGGCATCCTGCGCCTCCTCGACGAGCGCGAGCTGCGCGGCGTCATCGGCCACGAGCTCAGCCACGTCTACAACCGCGACATCCTCATCTCCTCGGTCGCGGGCGCGCTCGCCTCGGTAGTGATGTTCCTGGTGAACTTCGCCTGGCTGATCCCCATCGGCAGGTCGGACGACGACGAGGGCCCCGGTCTCATCGGCATGATCATGATCATGCTGCTGGGCCCGATCGCCGCCTCGCTCATCCAGCTGGCCGTCAGCCGCTCCCGGGAGTACGAGGCCGACGCCTCCGGCGCCCGCCTCACCGGCGACCCCCTCGCCCTGGCCTCGGCCCTGCGCAAGCTGGAGGCGGGCACCCAGCGGCTCCCGCTGCCCCCTGAGCCCCGCCTGGAGACCGCGAGCCACATGATGATCGCGAACCCGTTCCGCGCGGGCGAGGGCATGTCCAAGCTGTTCTCGACCCACCCGCCCATGGCCGAGCGCATCAGCCGCCTGGAGCGGATGGTGGGCCACGGCTCCTAGCCTGCGGGCCGGCTAGGCGACCTCGGGCGACGGCATGACCCCGAGCTGCTGGAGCAGCCGGAGAAGATCCTTGTCGGACCACTTCTCCACGAGCTTGCCGTTCTCGATCCGGTGGATCACCGTCGCCGTCATCTCGACCGCGTTCCCCGTCGCGGGAATGCCCGGCAGGTCCTTCTCGTGGACGCCCCGGCACAGCAGCCGGGTCACCACCTTGTCGCCCTCGGCGATCTGGTCCTGGATCTCGTGCGTACCTGGAGTCGCCTCCCAGAAGATACGGAACGCCTCCTTCAGCCCTTCCAGGCCGGGCTCCATCCCCGGAAACGGCGGCGGCGAGTGGTCGAGGTAGTCGGGCGAGACGAGCTCGTCCAGGATGGCCAGGTTGCCGGCGTCGATCTGCTCGTAGTAGCGCCGGACGAGATTCTTGTTCTCCTGAGTGGACACGGGCCTGCCTCCGCACTCGATGCGACGATGCCGACAACCTCATCAATCACACAAGAGACCAGATCGTGCCGTCCCGACACCCCGGACGCGCCGATCCGCGCCACCCGCACAGCCCCCGCGTGGCCGGCGCAACCGTCCCGGGGTGCGGAAACGTCCTTCTCGCCGGTAGATGTTCCCCGTGGGAGGCTGGCTCGTATGAAGCTCATTCTGAATGTCGTCTGGCTGGTCCTGTGCGGCTTCTGGATGGCGATCGGCTACGTCGTAGCCGGGTTGATCTGTTGCGTTCTGATCGTCACCATCCCGTTTGGCATCGCCAGCTTCCGCATAGCCAGCTACGCCCTGTGGCCCTTCGGCCGCACGACCGTCGAACGGCGCGACGCCGGCGCGGGCTCCCTGCTCGGCAACATCATCTGGATCGTCTTCGCGGGCTGGTGGCTGGCGCTCGGCCACATCGTCACCGGCATCGCCCTGTGCGTGTCGATCATCGGTATCCCGCTCGGCATCGCCAACTTCAAGCTGATCCCGATTTCGCTGATGCCGCTGGGCCGCGAGATCGTCCCCACGGACCGCCCCTTCGCGACCCGCTGACGGCGGCGCGCCGCTCACCCCACCGGCCTGCGCAACTGACGCCCCGCACACCGCCCATGAGACGCGAAGAGGGCGCTCCACCGGGCAACTCCCCGGTGGAACGCCCTCGCTGTGGCCGGACCGCCCGCACGGAGTGGCGGTCGGCGGCAGTGCTAGCGGTAGTTGACGAACTGGATCGCGAAGTCCAGGTCCTTGCCCTTGAGGAGGGCCTGGACCTCCTGGAGGTCGTCGCGGCTCTTGGAGCTGACGCGCAGCTCGTCACCCTGGACCAGCGCCTTGACGCCCTTGGGGCCCTCGTCGCGAATGATCTTGGCGATCTTCTTCGCGTTCTCCTGCGAGATCCCCTCCTCGATCGAGGCGACGATCTTGCACTCCTTGCCGGACGCCTGCGGCTCGCCGGCGTCCAGGGCCTTCAGCGAGATACCGCGCTTGACCAGCTTGGTCTCGAAGATGTCCAGAACGGCCTTCACGCGCTCCTCGGCGTTGGCACGCATCTCGATCTTCTCGCCGGACCACGCGATCGAGGCGCCGACACCCTTGAAGTCATAGCGCTGCGTAATTTCCTTGGCGGCCTGGTTGAGGGCGTTGGCGACCTCCTGCCGCTCGACCTTCGAGACGATGTCGAAACTGGAGTCGGCCATATTGAGTTGGCTCCTCGTACGTAGATCCATCAGGGCTGAGGTCACAAGACCACTGCGCCAGCCTAGCCACCCGGGGGCCGGGTGCGGGGCGATGAATCGAGTGGCGGACCACCCCTGGTCATCGGGTATGGTTTACGTCGTTGCCACGGAGCACCACCGCAAGGCGGTACCGGGGCGGCAACCCTTGGCGGTGTGCCCGAGTGGCCAAAGGGAGCAGACTGTAAATCTGCCGGCTCAGCCTACCCAGGTTCGAACCCTGGCGCCGCCACATCTGAAGGGCCTCTCCATTACGGAGAGGCCCTTCTGTGTTGTCCGGCCACCCTCGAAAGGCGCCGGCCGCGGTCGAAACCGTGTGATCCGCCGCACTCCCCAGGGCGCGCCGCGGCGCCGGCTCTCAGCCCTTCGCCACGGCCCTGACCGCCTCCTTCACGGGCGTGTCCCCGCCGATCAGCTCCAGGGTGAGCCCCGCCGTGCCCGGCTCGGCCAGGAGCGCCGCCAGGGCCGCCGCGACGTCGTCACGGCTGACCGCGCCGCGGCCCGTCGACTCCGCCAGCGTCACCGTGCCCGTGCCGGGCTCGTCGGTCAGCCGCCCGGGGCGCAGGATCGTCCAGTCCAGGCCGGCCCTGGCCCGTACGTCGTCGTCCGCGGCGCCCTTCGCGCGCAGGTAGGCGGCGAAGACCGGATCGGTGCCCTCCGGGGACTCGCGGTCGGCGCCCATGGACGACACCACGACGAAACGCCGCACCCCGGCCGCCTCCGCCGCGTCGGCGAAGAGGGCTGCCGCGCCCCGGTCCACGCTGTCCTTGCGGTCGATGTCGCTGCCCGGGCCCGCGCCGGCTGCGAACACGGCCGCGTCGGCGGACTCCAGATGCCGGACGATGTCCCCGACGGCCGCCGACTCCAGGTCGCAGACGACCGGTTCGGCACCGGCGGCCAGCAGGTCACCCGCCTGAGCCGGCCTGCGGATGATGCCTGCCACTTCGTCACCGCGCGCGGCGAGCAACCGCTCCAGCCGCAGCGCGATCTGACCATGTCCACCTGCGATGACAATGCGCATGATCCGACCGTACGCCGTGCGGTCGGATCCCACAGCGGGGGCTCAGGACGGCGACTCGCCGCCGCGCGACGACTGGCGGGGCAGCGCCGGTGAGGTCGCCGTCGACGTGTCGCAGTACTCCCGCACCGCGCTCGTCCGTGCCACCACCCGCCCCTGGTGCACCACCAGACGGCTGTACGCGAGCGAGAGCACCCCCTCGATCCGCTCGCCCCGCACGGCCAGCAGCTCGGCCGGGAACCCCGCCTCCACCCGCACCCGCTCCAGCCCCATCGCCTCCCGCGCCCGCCCGCTCACCGCCTCGTACGCCTCCGCCGGGCGCAGCTCACCGCGCGAGGCCAGCAGGAAGGCCGCCTCCAGCGGATCACCGCGGCCCACCGGATTGGCGGCGTCCCGCAGCGCGCCGCTGCCGGCCGTCACCCGCACCCCGGCCGCGCGCAGCAGCCGCACCGGCGCGCAGTGCGAGACACGCGCTCCGCGCTGTTCGAGCGCACCGCAGTCGCCCTGCGGCAGGCACACCACCGTCACCCCCGCGGCCGCGAGCTGCTCGGCGGCCCGTGCGGCCGCTTCGTACGGCAGCCGGGACAGGCCGCCGCAGGGGCCGAGCGTCACCCCCGGGCGCAGCCCCCCGGCCATGGCGGCGAGCCGGGCGAGCCGGGCCGGGTCGTCACCGTCCGTGTGCAGGTCGACGGCGCAGCCGTGCTCGGCGGCGAGGCCGAGGACCGTCTCGGTGTAGCCGGTCGGATCGGGGTCGAGATCGGGGCAGCCGCCCACGGCGGCGCCCATCTTCACGGCGTCGCGCAGCATCGCCAGCCCGTCGGCCCCGGCGATACCGGTCAGCAGCCGGGGCACGGCGACGGCGGTCAGGTCGGTGAGGCCGCGCAGCGCTCGCCGGGCCTGGAACACGGCTTCCAGCGAGCGCAGGCCCTGGACGTCGCCGATCCGCACGTGGCTGCGCAGCGCGGTGGCGCCGTGGCTGAGCTGGAGCAGCGCGGCCTCGGTCGCGCGGCGCTGGACGTCCTCGACGGCGTACGGGACGGGGCCGTCGGCGTCGGCGGTGAGGGCGGTGTCGCCGTGGGCGTGGGGTTCGGCGGGGGCGGGCAGCAGCAGATAGCCGCTGAGGTCGACGCGCGGACCGGGCACGAGGCTGCCGGCCGTGCCGACCGCCTCGATGCGCCCGCCGCTGAGCCGTACGTCCACGGTGCGGCCGTCGGCGAGCCGGGCCCCGCACAGCACCAGGGCACTGTCGCCGGGCAGTGCGCCGGGCGGCACGGCGGGCGGGGTGGCGTCGCCTCCGGGGTCTCTCGGGGGCTGCGGCTGGCTGTCGGGCATCGCGCTCCTCCGGGGGCCGGGGCGTGCATGATCACGCAGCGTCTTCCGAGCGTAGGGCGCGTTCGGATCCGCTTCGAGCAAGCGACGAATAGTCGTACTGGTGTGGTGCGGAAGGGCCGGGAAGAGACCCCGGGGGTGGCGGCCGGATACGGATTTCACCTTCGGCGGCCAACCGTGTAATGTCTTCCTCGCTCGCCCCAATAGCTCAGTCGGCAGAGCGTCTCCATGGTAAGGAGAAGGTCTACGGTTCGATTCCGTATTGGGGCTCTGGTGTGTGAGGTTCCTCGCCTTCGGGCGAGGATCTCTCTCGCATCAAAGCGGTGTAGCTCAGTCGGTAGAGCAAGCGGCTCATAATCGCTGTGTCACCGGTTCAAGTCCGGTCACCGCTACACGTAGTAGCCGATTGTGGGGTCGGTCCTCCCGGTCGGCTACTCTTGTCTGCGTTCATCCGTCCATTCCGTCAAGGAGCACTCCAGTGGCTGCCACCGACGTCCGCCCGAAGATCACGCTGGCCTGCGTGGAGTGCAAGGAGCGGAACTACATCACCAAGAAGAACCGGCGTAACGACCCGGACCGACTTGAGATGAAGAAGCACTGCCCCCGCTGCAAGTCGCACACCGCGCACCGCGAGACGCGATAGCACTCAGGCTCGTTCGTGAGGCCGTCCCCTTTTCGGGGGGCGGCCTCACGGCGTATCCCCACCTGTTCTTCTTGTTCTCATCAGTCCCCTCAGGAGGTGCCGAGCCATGGCGCTCGACCAGTCCTTCGTAGGACGGACCTATCCGGCCACCGACCCGTACGAGGTCGGCCGGGAGAAGATCCGCGAATTCGCCGAGGCCATCGGCGACACCCATCCGGTGTACACCGACCCGGCGGCCGCCAAGGCCCTCGGACACCCGGATGTGATCGCCCCGCCGACTTTTGTGTTCGCTATCACTTTCCGGGCGGCCGGTCAGGTCGTCCAGGACCCGCAGTTGGGGCTGGACTACAGCCGGGTGGTGCACGGCGACCAGAAGTTCGCCTACACCCGCCCCGTCCGTGCGGGCGACCGGCTGTCGGTCACTTCCACGATCGAGTCGGTCAAGTCCATGGCGGGCAATGACGTGATCTCGGTCCGCGGCGACGTCCACGACGAGAACGGCGAGCACGTCGTGACCGCGCACACGATGCTGGTGGCCCGCGCGGCCGAGGAGGCGTGATGGCTGCCCGTATTTCCTACGACGACGTCGAGGTCGGCCAGGAGCTGCCGACGCGGTCCTTCCCCGTCACGCGCGCGGACCTCGTGCGGTACGCGGGTGCCTCGGGCGACTTCAACCCGATCCACTGGAACGAGAAGTTCGCCAAGGAGGTCGGGCTGCCGGACGTCATCGCGCACGGCATGTTCACCATGGCCGAGGCGGCCCGCGTGGTGACGGACTGGGTCGGCGACCCGGGCGCGGTGGTCGAGTACGGCGTCCGCTTCACGAAGCCGGTCATCGTCCCGAACGACGACGAGGGCGCGGTCATCGAGGTCGGCGGCAAGATCGGCGCGAAGGACGACGAGGCCCGCACGGTCCGCGTCGACCTGCTGGTCAAGAGCGCGGGCCAGAAGGTCCTGGGCATGTCCCGCGCGGTGGTCCGGCTCGCCTGAACGGTGTGACGAGCACCGCACGGTGCCATGAGTAAGGGGCGCTGCCAATGGGCGACGCCCCTTACTCATGGACAGTGCGCCCCAGCCGTGGCGCTCCTCACCCGCGGCGGAGGCCCCGGCGCCCGGCTCCCGGCCCGGCGGCAGCGCCCCCGTACGCTTGTGCCCGTGCAGGAACTCCACGACGCCCCCCTCGCCCCCCTGACCACCTTCCGCCTCGGCGGTCCGGCGACCCGCCTGGTCACGGCCACCACCGACGACGAGGTGGTCACGGCCGTCCGCGACGCCGACGCGACCGGCACCCCGCTGCTGATCATCGGCGGCGGCAGCAACCTCGTCATCGCCGACAAGGGCTTCGACGGAACCGCCCTGCGCATCGCCACCAGCG
The DNA here is from genome assembly GCF_018614525.1 of Streptomyces sp. ISL-11. Taxonomy (GTDB): domain Bacteria; phylum Actinomycetota; class Actinomycetes; order Streptomycetales; family Streptomycetaceae; genus Streptomyces. The sequence goes on along the minus strand of NZ_JAGGOL010000013.1, from coordinate 69,413 downwards.
GCTTCGACCTCGACGGCACCCGCCTGGAGCTCGCCGCCGGTGAGAACTGGTCCGAGGCCGTCGCCCGCACCGTCGAGGCCGGCCTCGCCGGCGTCGAGTGCCTCGCCGGCATCCCCGGCTCCGCCGGTGCCACGCCGATCCAGAACGTCGGCGCGTACGGCCAGGAGGTCTCCTCCACCATCACGGAGGTCGTCGCCTACGACCGCCGGGCCGACGAGGTCGTCACCCTCCCCAACGCCGACTGCGCCTTCTCCTACCGGCACAGCCGCTTCAAGGAGGACCCCACGCGCTACGTCGTCCTCCGGGTCCGCTTCCGGCTGGAGGACGCGGGCGGGCTCTCCGCGCCGCTGAAGTACCCCGAGACGGCCCGCACCCTCGGCGTCGGCCCCGGGGAGCGGGTACCGGCCGCCACGGCCCGCGAGACCGTGCTCAAGCTGCGCGCCGGCAAGGGCATGGTGCTCGACGCCGAGGACCACGACACCTGGTCCGCCGGATCCTTCTTCACCAACCCGATCATCACCGAGGCCGAGCACGCGGCGTTCCTCGCCCGCGCGGCCGAGCGGCTCGGCCCGGAGGTCGCCCCGCCGGCGTTCCCGGCGGGGGAGGGGCTGGTCAAGCTGTCGGCGGCGTGGCTGATCGACAAGGGTGGCTTCACGAAGGGGTACGGGGCGGGGCCGGCCCGGATCTCCACGAAGCACACGCTGGCGCTGACGAATCGTGGTGCGGCGACGACGGAGGACCTGCTGGCGCTCGCCAGGGAGGTACGGGACGGTGTTCGCGAGGCGTTCGGGGTGACGCTGGTGAACGAGCCGGTGACGGTCGGGGTCAGCCTCTAGGCGTGGCCGGGCGGTTCCTTTTCCCCGGCCCGCCCCTTCCCGAACCGGGGCTCCGCCCCGGGCCCCGGTGTCCTCAAACTCCCCCAGCTAACGCTGGGAGGTGCCCCCAGACGGGCTGGATGGGGTGCCGCCCAGCCACCCCTCGATCCCCGTCAGCAGCTTCTCGCGGATGTCCGTCGGCGCCGCCGATCCCCGTACCGACTGCCTCGCCAGCTCCGCCAGCTCCGTGTCCGTGAAGCCGTGGTGCTCGCGGGCCAGCTCGTACTGGGCCGCGAGCCGGGAGCCGAACAGCAGGGGGTCGTCCGCGCCCAGCGCCATCGGCACGCCGGCCTCGTACAGGGTGCGCAGCGGGACGTCCCCCGGCTTCTCGTAGACGCCCAGGGCCACGTTCGACGACGGGCAGACCTCGCACGTCACCCCGCGCTCGGCGAGCTTGCGCAGCAGGCGGGGGTCCTCGGCGGCGCGCACGCCGTGCCCCACACGGCCGGCGTGCAGGTCGTCGAGGCAGTCACGGACGCTGCTGGGGCCCGCCAGCTCGCCGCCGTGCGGCGCGGCCAGCAGGCCGCCCTCGCGGGCGATCTCGAAGGCGCGGTCGAAGTCCCGGGCCAGGCCGCGCCGCTCGTCGTTGGAGAGGCCGAAGCCGACCACGCCCCGGTCGGCGTAGCGCACCGCGAGCCGGGCCAGGGTGCGCGCGTCGAGCGGGTGCTTCATGCGGTTGGCGGCGACGAGCACCCGCATCCCCAGCCCGGTCTCCCGCGACGCGCTCTCCACCGCGTCCAGGATGATCTCCAGCGCGGGGATCAGCCCGCCGAGCCGGGGCGCGTACGAGGTGGGGTCGACCTGGATCTCCAGCCACCCGGAACCGTCCCGGACGTCCTCCTCGGCGGCCTCGCGCACCAGCCGCTGGATGTCCTCCGGAGAGCGCAGGCACGAGCGCGCGATGTCGTACAGCCGCTGGAAGCGGAACCAGCCGCGCTCGTCCGTGGCGCGCAGCCGCGGGGGTTCGCCGCCGCTGAGGGCCTCGGGGAGGTGCACCCCGTACTTGTCGGCCAGCTCGATCAGGGTCGAGGGCCGCATCGAACCGGTGAAGTGCAGGTGCAGATGGGCCTTGGGCAGCAGTCGGACGTTGCGAACACTCTCCATCCCAGGATCTTGCCGTACGGGCATCACAACCGGAAGGGACTTTCCCCGAACGGCACCCGGCGGGCACCGCACCGAAAACGCGTACGGGCCCCCGGCAGCAGCCGGAGGCCCGTATGTGCGCAGCACAGCGGCAGGCGTTACGCCTTCGCCTCCGCCAGCAGCTTCTGGATCCGGGAGACGCCCTCGACGAGGTCCTCGTCGCCCAGCGCGTAGGACAGCCGCAGGTAGCCCGGCGTGCCGAACGCCTCACCGGGGACGACCGCGACCTCGACCTCTTCGAGGATGAGCGCGGCGAGCTCCACGGAGGTGGCGGGCCGCTTGCCGCGGATCTCCTTGCCGAGCAGCGCCTTCACGGACGGGTAGGCGTAGAACGCGCCCTCCGGCTCCGGGCAGAGGACGCCGTCGATCTCGTTCAGCATCCGCACGATGGTCTGCCGGCGCCGGTCGAAGGCCACCCGCATCTCCGCGACGGCCTCCAGGTCACCGGAGACGGCGGCCAGCGCGGCCCGCTGTGCGACGTTGGACACGTTGGACGTGGCGTGCGACTGGAGGTTGGTCGCGGCCTTGATCACGTCCTGGGGGGCGATGACCCAGCCCACGCGCCAGCCCGTCATCGCGTACGTCTTGGCGACACCGTTGACCACGATGCACTTGTCGCGCAGCTCCGGCACGACCACCGGCAGGGAGGAGAACTCCGCGTCGCCGTAGACCAGGTGCTCGTAGATCTCGTCGGTCAGCACCCACAGGCCGTGCTCGGCGGCCCAGCGGCCGATCTCCTCGACCTGGGCGCGGGTGTAGACGGCGCCGGTGGGGTTCGAGGGGGAGACGAACAGCAGGACCTTGGTGCGCTCGGTACGGGCGGCCTCCAGCTGCTCGACCGAGACCCGGTAGCCGGTGGTCTCGTCGGCGACGACCTCCACCGGGACGCCGCCCGCGAGGCGGATCGACTCGGGGTAGGTGGTCCAGTACGGCGCCGGGACGATGACCTCGTCGGTCGGGTCGAGGATCGCGGCGAACGCCTCGTAGATGGCCTGCTTGCCGCCGTTGGTGACCAGCACCTGGGAGGCCTCGACCTGGTAGCCGGAGTCGCGCAGCGTCTTCGCGGCGATGGCGGCCTTCAGCTCGGGCAGTCCGCCGGCCGGCGTGTAGCGGTGGTTCTTCGGGTCGCGGCACGCCTCCACCGCGGCGTCGACGATGTAGCCGGGGGTGGGGAAGTCGGGCTCGCCGGCACCGAAGCCGATCACCGGGCGGCCGGCGGCCTTGAGCGCCTTGGCCTTGGCGTCCACGGCGAGCGTCGCCGACTCGGAGATCGACCCGATGCGGGCGGAGACCCGGCGCTCGGTGGGGGACTGAACAGGGGGCTGGGAGGGAGTCGCAGCGGTCATAGAGGCATCGTCGCAGACGTGCGTCGAAGGGGGGACACGAGTTCAGCGGCGGTCCGGTCACGGGTGGGCCGGAGGCGGCGTCACGGCGCCCCCGGGCGGAGCTGTTCGACGACAGGCGCCGAAACACGTACACTCATCCGTCGTTGGCCCCTTACAGGCGATCCGGTCAGGCGCACACCGTGCGTACGGCCGGATGCGGTACGTTGAGGGAACCACAAAGGGTCGTAGCTCAATTGGTAGAGCACTGGTCTCCAAAACCAGCGGTTGGGGGTTCAAGTCCCTTCGGCCCTGCTACACGCATCGTCACCAGGGTGCGTGCATGCGTACGTACTGAAATGCACCGCCGTGCGGCTCAACCGGGCGCGGCACGGCTCACGACCCGGATTCAGGTGAGGACGTAGTGACGGAAGCCCTTGGCTCCACCGCGACGCCTGAGAGCGGTCGTCCCGAGGACGAGGTGGCCGCCAGGAAGGGCCGCCGTGGCGGGAAGCGCGGGAAGAAGGGCCCCTTCGGCCGCCTCGCGCTCTTCTACCGCCAGATCGTCGCCGAACTCCGTAAGGTTGTCTGGCCCAGTCGAGGCCAGCTGTCGACATACACCACCGTGGTGATCGTCTTTGTCGTCATCGTCATTGGCCTGGTCACCGTGATTGACTATGGGTTCTCCAACGCCGTCAAGTACGTCTTCGGCTGAACCCGCGCGTAGGGCGGCTGCTTTTCGGAGAGCCGCCCCTTCGCACGTTCCACCCCTTGAAGCCAGGAAGAAGCAGCCACGTGTCTGACCCGAACCTGAACGACGCCGCAGAGCCTGTCGCGGCCGCAGAGGCCGACGTGGACGCGGCTGTCTCGGCCGAGGTCGAGGGCGACGACACCGCGCAGGAGATCGTCGAGAACGCCGACGGCGCCGACGAGCTCGACGCCGAGGAGTCCGCCGCGGGCGAGCCGGCCGAGGAGGCCGCCGTCCACATCGAGGGCGACGCCGAGTCCGAGGCCGCCGCCGCGGTCGAGGCCGACGAGGAGTCCGCCGACGAGGAGCCCGCCGAGGAGCAGGCCCCGGTCGACCCGGTCGCCGCGCTCCGCGACGAGCTGCGCGGCCTGCCCGGCGAGTGGTACGTCATCCACACCTACGCGGGTTACGAGAACCGCGTGAAGACCAACCTCGAACAGCGCGCCGTCTCGCTGAACGTCGAGGACTTCATCTTCCAGGCCGAGGTGCCGCAGGAAGAGGTCGCGCAGATCAAGAACGGCGAGCGCAAGACCGTCCGCCAGAACAAGCTCCCCGGCTACGTGCTGGTGCGCATGGACCTGACGAACGAGTCCTGGGGCGTCGTCCGCAACACCCCGGGCGTCACCGGCTTCGTGGGCAACGCCTACGACCCGTACCCGCTGACCCTGGACGAGATCGTCAAGATGCTCGCCCCGGAGGCCGAGGAGAAGGCCGCCCGCGAGGCCGCCGAGGCCGAGGGCAAGCCGGCTCCGTCCCGCAAGATCGAGGTCCAGGTGCTGGACTTCGAGGTGGGCGACTCGGTCACCGTCACGGACGGCCCGTTCGCGACGCTGCAGGCCACGATCAACGAGATCAACGCCGACTCGAAGAAGGTCAAGGGCCTCGTCGAGATCTTCGGCCGCGAGACCCCGGTCGAGCTCAGCTTCGACCAGATCCAGAAGAACTAGTCTCTTCCGGACAACACGCCTCCGAACAGGTCAGACAGGCTGCTCGCAGCCGGTCTGACCTGCTCGGTTTTTGGCCGCAGCATGTTACCCGTTATCGTGGTGCGGTATGCCTGCGCGCACTGTGCGCAGGCAAAAAACTCTCACTAGGACCCGGAGAGAGCAATGCCTCCCAAGAAGAAGAAGATCACGGGGCTCATCAAGCTCCAGATCAACGCCGGTGCCGCGAACCCGGCCCCGCCGGTCGGCCCCGCGCTGGGCCAGCACGGCGTCAACATCATGGAGTTCTGCAAGGCCTACAACGCCGCGACCGAGTCGCAGCGTGGCATGGTCGTGCCGGTGGAGATCACGGTCTACGAAGACCGTTCCTTCACCTTCATCACCAAGACCCCGCCGGCCGCGAAGCTGATCCTCAAGGCCGCGGGCGTGGCCAAGGGCTCCGGCGAGCCGCACACCAAGAAGGTCGGGAAGATCACCCGCGACCAGGTGCGCGACATCGCCACGACGAAGATGCCCGACCTGAACGCCAACGACCTGGACGCCGCCGAGAAGATCATCTCCGGCACCGCGCGTTCCATGGGCATCACCGTCGAAGGCTGATCAGCCCCCTTGTACCACCCGTGGAAGGACCAGCGCTGGTCCGCACCACGACTCCAAAACTGAGGAGAAGCAGTGAAGCGCAGCAAGACTCTCCGCGCTGCGGACGCCAAGGTCGAGGCGGAGCGCCTGTACGCCCCCCTCGAGGCCGTCCGTCTCGCGAAGGACACCTCCGCCACCAAGTTCGACGCGACCGTCGAGGTTGCCATGCGTCTGGGTGTCGACCCGCGCAAGGCCGACCAGATGGTCCGTGGCACCGTGAACCTCCCGCACGGCACCGGTAAGACCGCCCGGGTCCTGGTCTTCGCGACCGGTGACCGTGCTGCGGCCGCGGAAGCCGCCGGCGCCGACATCGTCGGCTCCGACGAACTGATCGACGAGGTTGCGAAGGGCCGTCTGGACTTCGACGCCGTCGTCGCCACCCCGGACCTCATGGGCAAGGTCGGCCGCCTCGGCCGCGTGCTCGGTCCGCGTGGTCTGATGCCGAACCCGAAGACCGGTACGGTCACCCCGGACGTGGCGAAGGCTGTCACGGACATCAAGGGCGGCAAGATCGAGTTCCGCGTCGACAAGCACTCGAACCTGCACTTCATCATCGGCAAGGTCTCGTTCGACGAGGCCAAGCTGGTCGAGAACTACGCCGCGGCGCTGGACGAGATCACGCGTCTGAAGCCGTCCGCCGCGAAGGGTCGCTACATCAAGAAGGCGACCATGACCACGACGATGGGCCCCAGCATCCCGCTGGACTCCAACCGCACCCGCAACCTCCTGGTGGAGGACGAGACCGTCTGATCTCCCTGATCGGCGTCTCGTAGCGAGCGATCGTTACGGGCCGGGCCCCGCATCCTCCCGAGGGTGCGGGGCCCGGCCTTTCGCGTATCCGGGGCCCTCCACGGCCCCTCACGCGGCGGACGGCGCCCCGCGGGCGGGAATGGCCCCGGACGGGCCTGCCGCGGCCGCTCAGCGGCACATACGACCCCCAGTGCCCCCTGGCGCCCCACGCGCCCCTGTGGCTCCCGCGGGCCTCCGAGCCCCGCGACCGTACGAACCCCCGCGTCCCCCGAGCCCCGCAACCCCTCCGACCAGGGCCGCGGAGGCGATTTGCGTATCGGCGCACCCTTCCCGTACCTTGATGCCGAAGCCAAAGACCGCTGGTCGTTGCTGTGCCTTCGCAAGAAGGTGTGGTGGCCGAAGGATCCGCTAGCTGCGGGCGACCTGCGCAGGTGATTTGTGGTTGAACTCCCGTGAGGACTTCTGGTCCGAGCGGTGGAGTACACGCCCCGAGCGCCCGCGCCGGGGCGTTTCGTTTTGCCCAGGTCCCTTCACGTAGCGGTCCGAATCACCCGGAAGGAGGCCGAGGCTCATGGCGAGGCCCGACAAGTCTGCCGCGGTTGCCGAGCTGACGGACAAGTTCCGCAGCTCGAACGCCGCCGTGCTGACCGAGTACCGCGGTATCACCGTGGCACAGCTCAGGGAGCTGCGCCGTTCTCTCGGTGAGAACGCCCAGTACGCCGTGGTGAAGAACACGCTGACCAAGATTGCGGCCAACGAGGCCGGGATCACCACGCTGGACGACCACTTCACTGGTCCGACGGCTGTTGCCTTCATCACCGGTGACCCGGTGGAGTCGGCGAAGGGTCTGCGCGACTTCGCCAAGGAGAACCCGAACCTGATCATCAAGGGCGGTGTCCTTGATGGCAAGGCGCTGTCCGCCGATGAGATCAAGAAGCTTGCGGACCTCGAGTCCCGCGAGGTTCTGCTCGCCAAGCTGGCGGGCGCCATGAAGGGCAAGCAGTCCCAGACTGCCGCGCTCTTCCAGGCGCTCCCGTCGAAGTTCGTCCGCACCGCGGAGGCGCTTCGCAGCAAGGTCGAGCAGGGCGGTGCCGGTACGCCGGCTCCCGTCGAGGCCGAGGCCGCCGAGTAATCACGCGCAAGCGTGTGACCTCGCGTCCGTCACGGTCGCAGCGGGCCCGTAGTACGCCCGCCGAAATGTACATCCGGCACCTGCCGAATTAGTGGAAGGACCGCCATCATGGCGAAGCTCACCCAGGACGAGCTGCTTGCTCAGTTCGAGGACATGACCCTCATCGACCTCGCCGCGTTCGTGAAGGCGTTCGAGGAGAAGTTCGACGTCACCGCTGCCGCTCCGGTCGCCGTTGCCGCCGCCGGTGGCGCCGCTGCCGCCGACGAGGCCGTCGAGGAGCAGGACGAGTTCGACGTCATCCTCACCGCCGCGGGCGACAAGAAGATCCAGGTCATCAAGGTCGTGCGCGAGCTGACCTCCCTGGGTCTGAAGGAGGCCAAGGACCTCGTCGACGGCACTCCGAAGCCCGTCCTCGAGAAGGTCGCGAAGGACGCCGCGGAGAAGGCCGCCGAGGCCCTCAAGGGCGCCGGCGCCTCCGTCGAGGTCAAGTGACCTTCGGAGTCTGCTGACTCTCTGTAGTACGTTCCAAGGGCGATCACCCATGCGGGTGGTCGCCCTTGGGCGTTCCCGTGACGGCTGGTTGCCCTGGGGTCAGGGACGAGTATGGTGATCATCGTTGCCTGTCGGGACGACAGTCGCATGGGCGCCACGGGAGGCGTCCGGAGGCCGAGGGGCCTTGACGAACGGCACGCCGCGCGCAATTCTCAGGACGCGTCGCCACATCGATCCTCGGGCCGAGGCATGGATCGAAGGCGAAGAGGGAAGCCTTGCTCCAGGCAATGAGGAACAACAGGATCCCGGAGGGAGAGATTGGTATCGCACCGGTCTCCGGACATCCGCTCTGGACATCAGTGGGCCAAGTGGCTACACTGACCCTTTGCGCTGCCTGTTAGCTGCTCCCTGCCCGTCACCAGGGGCATGCCCACTGTCGAGCACTGCTGATGGAAACCCGCTGACCTGGGATTTCTCTCGTATGCACGGAGTGGGGCCGGTACGCGCGTAGTGAGTCCGAGCCCTCGGAAGGACCCCCTCTTGGCCGCCTCGCGCAACGCCTCGACTGCCAATACGAACAACGGCGCCAGCACCGCCCCGCTGCGCATCTCTTTTGCGAAGATCAAGGAGCCCCTCGAGGTTCCGAACCTCCTTGCGCTGCAGACCGAGAGCTTCGACTGGCTGCTCGGAAACGCCGCCTGGAAGGCTCGCGTCGAGGCTGCGCTGGACAGTGGTCAGGACGTCCCCACGAAGTCCGGTCTGGAGGAGATCTTCGAAGAGATCTCCCCGATCGAGGACTTCTCCGGGTCGATGTCGCTGACCTTCCGCGACCACCGTTTCGAGCCGCCGAAGAACTCCATCGACGAGTGCAAGGAGCGCGACTTCACGTACGCGGCCCCGCTCTTCGTCACGGCTGAGTTCACCAACAACGAGACCGGCGAGATCAAGTCTCAGACGGTCTTCATGGGCGACTTCCCGCTCATGACCAACAAGGGCACCTTCTGCATCAACGGCACCGAGCGTGTCGTCGTCTCGCAGCTGGTCCGCTCGCCCGGTGTCTACTTCGACTCCAACATCGACAAGACGTCCGACAAGGACATCTTCACGGCCAAGATCATCCCGTCCCGGGGTGCCTGGCTGGAGATGGAGGTCGACAAGCGCGACATGGTCGGTGTCCGCATCGACCGCAAGCGCAAGCAGTCCGTGACCGTCCTGCTCAAGGCTCTCGGTTGGACGACCGAGCAGATCCTCGAGGAGTTCGGCGAGTACGAGTCCATGCGCGCCACCCTGGAGAAGGACCACACCCAGGGCCAGGACGACGCGCTGCTCGACATCTACCGCAAGCTGCGTCCGGGCGAGCCGCCGACCCGCGAGGCCGCGCAGACGCTGCTCGAGAACCTCTACTTCAACCCCAAGCGCTACGACCTCGCCAAGGTCGGCCGCTACAAGGTGAACAAGAAGCTCGGCGCGGAGGCCCCCCTCGACGCCGGTGTGCTGACCGTGGACGACGTCATCGCGACGATCAAGTACCTGGTCAAGCTGCACGCCGGTGAGCAGGAGACGGTCGGCGAGAACGGCACGTCGATCGTCGTCGAGACCGACGACATCGACCACTTCGGCAACCGTCGCCTGCGCAACGTCGGCGAGCTCATCCAGAACCAGGTCCGCACGGGTCTGGCTCGTATGGAGCGCGTCGTCCGCGAGCGGATGACCACCCAGGACGTCGAGGCGATCACGCCGCAGACCCTGATCAACATCCGGCCGGTCGTCGCCTCCATCAAGGAGTTCTTCGGCACCAGCCAGCTGTCCCAGTTCATGGACCAGACCAACCCGCTGTCGGGTCTGACCCACAAGCGTCGTCTCTCGGCGCTGGGCCCGGGTGGTCTCTCCCGTGAGCGGGCCGGCTTCGAGGTCCGTGACGTTCACCCGTCGCACTACGGCCGCATGTGCCCGATCGAGACGCCCGAAGGCCCGAACATCGGTCTGATCGGCTCGCTCGCCTCCTACGGCCGCGTCAACGCGTTCGGCTTCGTCGAGACCCCGTACCGCAAGGTCGTGGGCGGCGTCGTCACCGACGACGTCGACTACCTGACTGCCGACGAGGAAGACCGCTTCGTCATCGCGCAGGCGAACGCCCCCCTCACCGAGGACATGCGTTACGCCGAGTCCCGCGTGCTGGTCCGCCGCCGTGGCGGCGAGATCGACTACATCGCCGGCGACGACGTCGACTACATGGACGTCTCCCCGCGCCAGATGGTGTCGGTCGCGACCGCGATGATCCCCTTCCTCGAGCACGACGACGCCAACCGCGCGCTCATGGGATCGAACATGATGCGCCAGGCCGTTCCGCTGATCAAGGCGGAGGCCCCGCTGGTCGGCACCGGCATGGAGTACCGCTGCGCGGTCGACGCCGGCGACGTCATCAAGGCCGAGAAGGACGGTGTGGTCCAGGAGGTCTCCGCGGACTACGTCACGGTCGCCAACGACGACGGCACGTACAACACGTACCGCGTCGCGAAGTTCTCCCGCTCGAACCAGGGCACGTCCTTCAACCAGAAGGTCGTCGTGGACGAGGGCTCCCGCGTGAGCACCGGCCAGGTGCTCGCCGACGGCCCGTCCACGGACGAGGGCGAGATGGCGCTGGGCAAGAACCTGCTCGTGGCGTTCATGCCGTGGGAGGGTCACAACTACGAGGACGCGATCATCCTGTCGCAGCGCCTCGTGCAGGACGACGTCCTCTCCTCGATCCACATCGAGGAGCACGAGGTCGACGCCCGTGACACCAAGCTCGGCCCGGAGGAGATCACCCGGGACATCCCGAACGTCTCCGAGGAGGTCCTCGCCGACCTCGACGAGCGCGGCATCATCCGCATCGGTGCCGAGGTCGTCGCCGGCGACATCCTGGTCGGCAAGGTCACGCCCAAGGGTGAGACCGAGCTGACCCCGGAGGAGCGCCTGCTCCGCGCGATCTTCGGCGAGAAGGCCCGTGAGGTCCGTGACACCTCGCTGAAGGTGCCGCACGGTGAGATCGGCAAGGTCATCGGCGTCCGCGTCTTCGACCGCGAAGAGGGCGACGAGCTGCCGCCGGGCGTGAACCAGCTGGTCCGCGTCTACGTCGCGCAGAAGCGCAAGATCACCGACGGTGACAAGCTCGCCGGCCGTCACGGCAACAAGGGTGTCATCTCCAAGATCCTTCCGGTCGAGGACATGCCGTTCCTCGAGGACGGCACCCCGGTCGACATCATCCTCAACCCGCTCGGCGTCCCGTCCCGAATGAACCCGGGACAGGTCCTCGAGATCCACCTCGGCTGGCTCGCCAGCCGCGGCTGGAAGGTCGAGGGCGACGAGGACTGGATGAAGCGTCTGAAGGCGATCGGCGCCGACGAGGTCGCCGCCGGCACCAACGTCGCGACCCCGGTCTTCGACGGCGCCCGCGAGGACGAGATCGCCGGTCTCTTCGAGTCGACGATCCCCAACCGCGACGGTGACCGGCTGGTCCTGCCCTCGGGCAAGGCCCGGATGTTCGACGGCCGCTCCGGCGAGCCGTTCCCGGACCCGATCTCGGTCGGGTACATGTACATCCTCAAGCTGCACCACCTGGTCGACGACAAGCTGCACGCGCGTTCGACCGGCCCGTACTCGATGATCACCCAGCAGCCGCTGGGTGGTAAGGCTCAGTTCGGTGGCCAGCGCTTCGGTGAGATGGAGGTGTGGGCGCTGGAGGCATACGGCGCCGCGTACGCCCTCCAGGAGCTGCTGACCATCAAGTCCGACGACGTGACCGGCCGCGTGAAGGTCTACGAGGCGATCGTCAAGGGCGAGAACATCCCCGAGCCCGGCATTCCCGAGTCCTTCAAGGTGCTCATCAAGGAAATGCAGTCCCTGTGCCTCAACGTGGAGGTGCTGTCCTCGGACGGCATGTCCATCGAGATGCGCGACACGGACGAGGACGTCTTCCGCGCTGCGGAAGAGCTCGGTATCGACCTGTCCCGGCGCGAGCCGAGCAGCGTCGAAGAGGTCTGACGGGTCTGGCCGGGGCTCTCTAGCAGAGCCCCGGCCTCCCCGGGACCCCCAGACCATGATGAAGACACGACCCTGAAAGAGGGATTGACGAACAGTGCTCGACGTCAACTTCTTCGACGAGCTGCGGATCGGCCTGGCGACCGCGGACGACATCCGAACCTGGTCCCACGGCGAGGTCAAGAAGCCGGAGACCATCAACTACCGCACCCTGAAGCCCGAAAAGGACGGACTCTTCTGCGAGAAGATCTTCGGTCCGACCCGGGACTGGGAGTGCTACTGCGGCAAGTACAAGCGTGTCCGCTTCAAGGGCATCATCTGTGAGCGCTGTGGCGTCGAGGTCACGCGCGCCAAGGTGCGCCGTGAGCGGATGGGCCACATCGAGCTTGCCGCTCCCGTCACCCACATCTGGTACTTCAAGGGCGTTCCGTCGCGGCTGGGCTACCTGCTCGACCTCGCCCCGAAGGACCTCGAGAAGGTCATCTACTTCGCCGCCTACATGATCACGTGGGTGGACGAGGAGCGCCGCACGCGCGACCTGCCCTCGCTGGAGGCGCACGTCTCCGTCGAGCGTCAGCAGATCGAGCAGCGCCGCGACGCCGACCTGGAGGCCCGCGCCAAGAAGCTCGAGGCCGACCTGGCCGAGCTGGAGGCCGAGGGTGCCAAGGCCGACGTGCGCCGCAAGGTGCGCGAGGGCGCCGAGCGTGAGATGAAGCAGCTGCGCGACCGTGCGCAGCGCGAGATCGACCGTCTCGACGAGGTGTGGAGCCGCTTCAAGAACCTCAAGGTCCAGGACCTCGAGGGCGACGAGCTGCTCTACCGCGAGCTGCGCGACCGCTTCGGCACCTACTTCATGGGTGCGATGGGCGCCGCCGCGCTGCAGAAGCGCCTGGAGTCCTTCGACCTCGACGAGGAGGCCGAGCGCCTCCGCGAGATCATCCGGACCGGCAAGGGCCAGAAGAAGACCCGTGCGCTCAAGCGCCTCAAGGTCGTCTCCGCCTTCCTGCAGACCCGCAACAGCCCCAGCGGCATGGTGCTGGACTGCATCCCCGTGATCCCGCCGGACCTGCGTCCGATGGTGCAGCTGGACGGTGGCCGCTTCGCGACCTCCGACCTGAACGACCTGTACCGCCGTGTGATCAACCGCAACAACCGCCTCAAGCGTCTCCTTGACCTCGGTGCCCCCGAGATCATCGTGAACAACGAGAAGCGGATGCTGCAGGAGGCCGTCGACGCGCTGTTCGACAACGGCCGCCGCGGTCGCCCGGTCACCGGTCCCGGTAACCGCCCGCTGAAGTCCCTGAGCGACATGCTCAAGGGCAAGCAGGGTCGATTCCGTCAGAACCTTCTCGGTAAGCGCGTGGACTACTCCGCGCGTTCCGTGATCGTCGTCGGCCCGCAGCTGAAGCTGCACCAGTGCGGTCTGCCCAAGGCCATGGCGCTGGAGCTCTTCAAGCCGTTCGTGATGAAGCGCCTGGTCGACCTGAACCACGCGCAGAACATCAAGTCGGCCAAGCGCATGGTCGAGCGCGGCCGCACCGTCGTGTACGACGTCCTCGAAGAGGTCATCGCCGAGCACCCGGTGCTGCTGAACCGTGCGCCCACGCTGCACCGCCTCGGCATCCAGGCCTTTGAGCCGCAGCTGGTCGAGGGCAAGGCCATCCAGATCCACCCGCTCGTCTGCACCGCGTTCAACGCGGACTTCGACGGTGACCAGATGGCCGTCCACCTGCCGCTCTCCGCGGAGGCGCAGGCCGAGGCCCGCATCCTGATGCTGTCCTCGAACAACATCCTGAAGCCGGCCGACGGTCGTCCCGTCACCATGCCGACCCAGGACATGGTGCTGGGTCTGTTCTTCCTCACCACGGACGAGGCCGAGCGCAAGGTCATCGGCGAGGGCCGGTCCTTCGGCTCCACCGCCGAGGCGATCATGGCGTTCGACGCCCGGGAGCTCTCGCTCCAGGCGAAGGTCGACATCCGCTTCCCGATCGGCACCGTCCCGCCGCGTGGCTGGACCCCGCCGGTCGCCGAAGAGGGCGAGCCGGAGTGGCAGCAGGGTGACACCTTCCGCCTGCGGACGACCCTGGGCCGCGCGCTCTTCAACGAGCTGCTGCCCGAGGACTACCCGTTCGTCGACTACTCGGTCGGCAAGAAGCAGCTCTCCGAGATCGTCAACGACCTCGCCGAGCGCTACCCCAAGGTCATCGTGGCGGCGACGCTCGACAACCTGAAGGCGGCGGGCTTCCACTGGGCGACCCGTTCCGGCGTCACCGTGTCGGTCTCCGACATCGTCGTTCCCGAGGCGAAGAAGGAGATCGTCAAGGGTTACGAGGCGCAGGACGAGAAGGTCCAGAAGCAGTACGAGCGCGGTCTGATCACCAAGGACGAGCGCACGCAGGAGCTCATCGCGATCTGGACCAAGGCGACCAACGAGGTTGCCGAGGCGATGAACGCGAACTTCCCGAAGACGAACCCCATCTTCATGATGGTTGACTCGGGTGCCCGAGGAAACATGATGCAGATGCGTCAGATCGCCGGTATGCGTGGTCTGGTGTCGAACGCGAAGAACGAGACCATCCCGCGACCCATCAAGGCGTCGTTCCGTGAGGGTCTGTCCGTGCTGGAGTACTTCATCTCCACCCACGGTGCCCGTAAGGGTCTCGCGGACACCGCCCTGCGTACCGCCGACTCGGGTTACCTCACCCGTCGTCTGGTGGACGTCTCGCAGGACGTCATCATCCGCGAGGAGGACTGCGGCACCGAGCGCGGCCTCAAGCTGCAGATCGCGGCCAAGGGTGCCGACGGCGTGCTGCGCAAGGCCGACGACGTCGAGACCAGCGTCTACGCCCGCATGCTGGCCGAGGACGTCGTCGTCGACGGCAAGGTCATCGCGCCGGCCAACGTCGACCTCGGTGACGTGCTCATCGACCAGCTCGTCGCCCACGGCGTCGAGACGGTCAAGACCCGCTCGGTCCTCACCTGCGAGTCCGCGGTCGGCACCTGCGCCTTCTGCTACGGCCGCTCGCTGGCGACCGGCAAGCTGGTGGACATCGGTGAGGCGGTCGGCATCATCGCCGCCCAGTCCATCGGTGAGCCCGGTACCCAGCTGACGATGCGTACCTTCCACACCGGTGGTGTGGCCGGTGACGACATCACCCAGGGTCTGCCCCGTGTCGTCGAGCTCTTCGAGGCTCGTACGCCCAAGGGTGTCGCCCCGATCTCGGAGGCGGCCGGCCGCATCCGCATCGAGGAGACCGAGAAGACCAAGAAGCTCGTCGTCACCCCGGACGACGGCAGCGAGGAGACGGCGTTCCCGATCTCCAAGCGCGCCCGTCTCCTGGTCGGCGAGGGCGAGCACGTCGAGGTGGGCCAGAAGCTCACCGTGGGTGCCACCAACCCGCACGACGTGCTGCGCATTCTGGGCCAGCGTGCCGTCCAGGTCCACCTGGTCGGCGAAGTCCAGAAGGTCTACAACTCCCAGGGTGTGTCGATCCACGACAAGCACATCGAGATCATCATCCGGCAGATGCTGCGCCGCGTGACGATCATCGAGTCCGGCGACGCGGAGCTGCTGCCGGGCGAGCTCGTGGAGCGCACGCGCTTCGAGTCGGAGAACCGTCGTGTGGTCACCGAGGGCGGTCACCCCGCCTCCGGCCGTCCGCAGCTGATGGGTATCACCAAGGCATCGCTGGCCACCGAGTCGTGGCTGTCGGCGGCGTCCTTCCAGGAGACGACCAGGGTCCTGACCGACGCGGCGATCAACGCCAAGTCGGACTCCCTGATCGGCCTCAAGGAGAACGTCATCATCGGTAAGCTCATCCCGGCCGGTACGGGTCTGTCCCGCTACCGCAACATCCGGGTGGAGCCCACCGAGGAGGCCAAGGCCGCGATGTACTCGGCCGTCGGCTACGACGACATCGACTACTCGCCGTTCGGCACCGGCTCCGGCCAGGCCGTCCCGCTGGAGGACTACGACTACGGTCCGTACAACCAGTAAGGCGCATGTCGCAACCGCAGGGCGGTCACCCTTTCAGGGGGTGGCCGCCCTGCGGCGTGTCGTCCCTCTCACTCGTTCGGCCGGTAGGGTGATCGTCATCCCCGCCGTCGGGCCGAACGTCCGTGGTGGGCCTGGGAAACCGGCGCCCAGCTGCGACATATGTCGCGCATCGGGGTGTCCTCCGCGTGTGCATTTGTTTTGACCGCAGCCCATGCGCTAGGTACGCTCTGACCTTGTGCCTGGGGTGTCCCTGGGCTCTCGTGCGTGCCTTTAGACCGTACGAGGAGCCCGGAACGTCAGCGGTTGCCGCGGACGGTTCAGGACACCGGAATCTGCATCGTCCCGCCTCTCGGCGGGGGTCTGCAGCCTTCGACACACCCGACCGCGTGGGTCGGTGTTTGCTCCCAGGTTAGTTTTATCGTGATCGGCACACAGAAACCGGAGAAACGGTGCCTACGATCCAGCAGCTGGTCCGGAAGGGCCGGCAGGACAAGGTCGAGAAGAACAAGACGCCCGCGCTCGAGGGTTCGCCCCAGCGTCGTGGCGTCTGCACGCGTGTTTTCACGACCACCCCGAAGAAGCCGAACTCGGCGCTCCGTAAGGTCGCGCGTGTGCGTCTGACCTCCGGCATCGAGGTCACCGCTTACATTCCGGGTGAGGGCCACAACCTGCAGGAGCACTCCATCGTGCTCGTGCGCGGTGGCCGTGTGAAGGACCTGCCGGGCGTTCGCTACAAGGTCATCCGTGGCTCGCTCGACACCCAGGGCGTCAAGAACCGCAAGCAGGCTCGCAGCCGCTACGGCGCCAAGAAGGAGAAGTAAGAATGCCTCGTAAGGGCCCCGCCCCGAAGCGCCCGGTCATCATCGACCCGGTCTACGGTTCTCCTCTTGTCACGTCGCTGATCAACAAGATCCTGCTGCACGGCAAGCGCTCCACCGCCGAGCGCATCGTCTACGGCGCCATGGAAGGCCTGCGCGAGAAGACCGGCAACGACCCGGTCATCACGCTCAAGCGCGCCCTCGAGAACGTCAAGCCGGCGCTCGAGGTCAAGTCCCGCCGTGTCGGTGGCGCCACCTACCAGGTGCCGGTCGAGGTCCGTCCGGGCCGCGCCTCCACCCTCGCGCTCCGCTGGGTCGTCGGCTACTCCCGCGCCCGTCGCGAGAAGACGATGACCGAGCGCCTCATGAACGAGCTCCTGGACGCCTCCAACGGCCTGGGTGCTGCGGTCAAGAAGCGTGAGGACACGCACAAGATGGCCGAGTCCAACAAGGCCTTCGCGCACTACCGCTGGTAGTCGCTACCCACATCGAGACCGAGAGAAGACTGAGCCATATGGCCACCACTTCGCTTGACCTGGCCAAGGTCCGCAACATCGGGATCATGGCCCACATCGACGCGGGCAAGACGACCACCACCGAGCGGATCCTGTTCTACACCGGTGTCTCGTACAAGATCGGTGAAGTCCACGACGGCGCTGCCACGATGGACTGGATGGAGCAGGAGCAGGAGCGCGGCATCACGATCACGTCTGCCGCGACGACCTGCCACTGGCCGCTGAACGACGTCGACCACACCATCAACATCATCGACACCCCGGGCCACGTCGACTTCACCGTCGAGGTGGAGCGTTCGCTGCGCGTCCTCGACGGTGCCGTGACGGTGTTCGACGGCGTCGCCGGTGTGGAGCCGCAGTCCGAGACGGTGTGGCGTCAGGCCGACCGTTACGGCGTGCCGCGCATCTGCTTCGTCAACAAGCTCGACCGCACCGGTGCCGAGTTCCACCGTTGCGTCGACATGATCATCGACCGCCTCGGTGCGGTTCCGCTGGTCATGCAGCTGCCGATCGGTACCGAGGCCGACTTCAAGGGCGTGGTCGACCTCGTCCAGATGAAGGCGCTGGTCTGGTCCGCCGAGGCCGCCAAGGGCGAGATGTACGACGTCGTCGACATCCCGGACACCCACGTCGAGGCTGCCGAGGAATGGCGCGGCAAGCTCCTCGAGGGCGTTGCCGAGCACGACGACGCGATGATGGAGCTGTTCCTGGAGGGCCAGGAGCCCACCGAGGAGCAGCTGATGGCGGCCATCCGCCGCATCACGCTGGCCTCCAAGGGCAGCGCCGACTCCGTCACCGTCACCCCGGTGTTCTGTGGTACCGCGTTCAAGAACAAGGGCGTCCAGCCCCTGCTCGACGCCGTGGTCCGCTACCTGCCGTCGCCGCTGGACATCGAGGCCGTCGAGGGCCACGCGGTGGACAACGCCGACGAGGTCGTGAAGCGCAAGCCGTCCGACGACGAGCCGTTCGCCGGCCTTGCCTTCAAGATCATGAGCGACCCGCACCTGGGCAAGCTCACCTTCGTCCGGGTTTACTCGGGCCGCATGGAGACCGGCACCGCGGTGCAGAACTCCGTGAAGGGCAAGAAGGAGCGCATCGGCAAGATCTACCGGATGCACGCGAACAAGCGTGAGGAGATCGAGTCGGTGGGTGCCGGTGACATCGTCGCCGTCATGGGTCTGAAGCAGACCACCACCGGTGAGACCCTCTGCGACTCCGCGAAGCCGGTCATCCTCGAGTCCATGGACTTCCCGGCCCCGGTGATCCAGGTCGCCATCGAGCCGAAGTCCAAGGGCGACCAGGAGAAGCTGGGTGTCGCCATCCAGCGTCTCGCCGAGGAGGACCCGTCCTTCCAGGTCCACACGGACGAGGAGACGGGCCAGACCATCATCGCGGGTATGGGCGAGCTGCACCTCGACGTGCTGGTCGACCGTATGCGCCGTGAGTTCCGCGTCGAGGCGAACGTCGGCAAGCCGCAGGTCGCGTACCGCGAGACGATCCGCAAGGCCGTCGAGCGTATCGACTACACGCACAAGAAGCAGACTGGTGGTTCCGGCCAGTTCGCCAAGGTGCAGATGGCCA
The DNA here is from genome assembly GCF_018614525.1 of Streptomyces sp. ISL-11. GTDB lineage: Bacteria > Actinomycetota > Actinomycetes > Streptomycetales > Streptomycetaceae > Streptomyces. The sequence continues at coordinate 50,437 of NZ_JAGGOL010000013.1, read as the reverse complement.
TCGAGCCTCTCGAGGGCGATGGCTACGAGTTCGAGAACAAGGTCACCGGTGGCCGTATCCCGCGGGAGTACATCCCGTCCGTGGACGCGGGTTGCCAGGAGGCCATGGAGTTCGGCGTGCTGGCCGGCTACCCGCTGACCGGTGTCAAGGTGACGCTGCTCGACGGCGCCTACCACGACGTCGACTCGTCCGAGCTCGCCTTCAAGATCGCCGGTTCCATGGCGTTCAAGGACGGTGCCCGCAAGGCGTCCCCGGCTCTGCTCGAGCCGATGATGTCCGTCGAGGTCACCACTCCCGAGGACTACATGGGCGATGTGATCGGTGACATCAACTCCCGCCGTGGCCAGATCGAGGCCATGGAGGACCGTCACGGCGCCAAGCTCGTCAAGGGCCTGGTTCCGCTGTCGGAGATGTTCGGCTACGTCGGAGACCTCCGCAGCAAGACCTCGGGTCGCGCAAGCTACTCGATGCAGTTCCACTCCTACGCCGAGGTTCCCCGGAACGTCGCCGAGGAGATCATCGCGAAGGCCAAGGGCGAGTAGTACGCAGGCTCCGTCTCCACAGACGAAGCTCAGGCTTTAGGCTTTTACACCGACTGTCGGGGCATACCGTGGCAATCCGTGAGGATTGTGGCGGATGCCCCGGCGGACGGCACCCCAGCAAAGATCACCTGGCGCCGATGAGTAAGGCGTACAGAACCACTCCGTAGGAGGACCCAGTGGCGAAGGCGAAGTTCGAGCGGACTAAGCCGCACGTCAACATCGGCACCATCGGTCACGTCGACCACGGTAAGACCACTCTTACCGCGGCGATCACCAAGGTGCTGCACGACGCGTACCCGGACCTGAACCCCTTCACGCCGTTCGACGAGATCGACAAGGCGCCGGAAGAGCGTCAGCGCGGTATCACGATCTCGATCGCTCACGTTGAGTACCAGACCGAGTCGCGTCACTACGCCCACGTCGACTGCCCGGGTCACGCGGACTACATCAAGAACATGATCACCGGTGCCGCCCAGATGGACGGCGCGATCCTCGTGGTCGCCGCGACCGACGGTCCGATGCCGCAGACCAAGGAGCACGTGCTCCTGGCCCGCCAGTCCGGCGTTCCGTACATCGTTGTCGCCCTGAACAAGGCCGACATGGTGGACGACGAGGAGATCCTGGAGCTCGTCGAGCTCGAGGTCCGTGAGCTCCTCTCCGAGTACGAGTTCGACGGCGACAACTGCCCCGTCGTCCAGGTCTCGGCTCTCAAGGCGCTCGAGGGCGACAAGGAGTGGGGCGAGAAGCTCCTCGGCCTCATGAAGGCCGTGGACGAGAACATCCCGCAGCCCGAGCGTGACGTCGACAAGCCGTTCCTGATGCCGATCGAGGACGTCTTCACGATCACCGGTCGTGGCACCGTCGTCACCGGTCGTATCGAGCGCGGTGTCCTGAAGGTCAACGAGACCGTCGACATCATCGGCATCAAGACCGAGAAGACCACCACCACGGTCACCGGTATCGAGATGTTCCGCAAGCTGCTCGACGAGGGCCAGGCGGGCGAGAACGTCGGTCTGCTCCTCCGTGGCATCAAGCGCGAGGACGTCGAGCGCGGCCAGTGCATCATCAAGCCGGGTACGGTCACGCCGCACACCGAGTTCGAGGCCACGGCGTACATCCTGTCGAAGGACGAGGGTGGCCGTCACACCCCGTTCTTCAACAACTACCGTCCGCAGTTCTACTTCCGTACGACTGACGTGACCGGTGTCGTGACCCTCAAGGAGGGCACGGAGATGGTCATGCCCGGCGACAACGCCGAGATGACCGTCAACCTGATCCAGCCTGTCGCGATGGAGGAGGGCCTGCGCTTCACCATCCGTGAGGGCGGCCGCACCGTCGGCGCCGGCCAGGTCACCAAGATCAACGCGTAAGTTTCTTACTCGAAGGTCTGAAAGGGCCCGCACATCCTCGGATGTGCGGGCCCTTTCGCTTGCCCTGGAAGGCGCCCGGCGGGTTTCGCCCCGAAGGGTGAACCGCGCACGGGCGGGATGCCGGGTGATCAGGCGTGCGGGAGCTCCGGGCGCCAGATCCACGGCGTGGCGTCGGGGCTCATGCCGACCACGCACACCTGGTGGCCCGCGTCCATGGCGAGCCCGGAGGTGCCCACGGGCACGAGCGGGCCCGACAGGCGCAGCGGTTCGGCGTCGGGGGCCTGTGCGTCCGTGAGCTGCATCTCGCCGTTCACGGCCCGGCCCAGCACCATCACGGTGTCAGGCTCGCCGCGCACGGGCCGGGTGAGGGCGGCCAGCGGCCCGTAGCCGGCGAAATCCGTCAGCTCGGTGGTGCGTACGTCCTCCGAGCCCGGTGTGAAGCCGTACACGACCGGGTTGACGGCCGCGGGCGCACGGTAGACGACCGCCACCGCGCCGTCGGGTCCGAGGGCCGCACCGGGGAGCCCGCCGGGCTGTGGGAGGCCCTTGAGGGGCTGGTGGCGGACCGGCTTGCCGGGCTCGTCCTGCGTCCAGTGGTGGACGGTGTCGCGACCCTCGCCGAAGACGTGGACCCGCTTGTCGTGGTCGAGCAGGACGGTCAGGCCGTCCTGGATCTCCTGACCGCGCAGGCTCTGCCACTTCCCCCACGTGCCGTCGCTCTCGCGCACGCGGCTGGAGACGCCCTTGCCGGCGTTGCGTACGAAGAGGTGGACCCGTCCGTCCGGGGTGGCGACGGCGGCGGGCATGCCCACGCGGCGGCCGCGGTCGGGCCGGTGCTCGGGGTTGCCGAGGCCCTGCCAGTCCTTGAAGGGGCCGCCGGGGGAGGACTCCTCCAGGACCATGATCTCGCGGGTGTCGGGGCGCCCCAGGCCGGCCAGCGCGGAGAACCGCAGGGCGAACAGCAGCCGGCGCCCGGCGGAGTCCCGCACGGCGGTCAGCGCGGGGGCCAGGGGGCCGCCGCCGAGGTTCTGCGGCTCGCCCCAACGGCCGCTGCCGGGGGAGGACTCCACCCAGCGCACGGCCTGGGTACCGAGGACACCGAACGCCTCCAGGCGGCCGGCCTTGTCGGTGCCGGGGGCCATGGTGGCGCCCTTGTAGCGGTAGTGGGTGGAGCGGATCCAGCCCTTGCGGTTCTTCATCGGGCGGTCGCCGCCCTGGCCGTAGTCACCGCAGCCCGCGGGGTTGCCGCAGTCCCAGGAGGGATCGCCGCCGTACGCCTCGACCAGGCGGTGCTTCTGCTCCACGACCTCCGGCGGCAGATTGTGCGGCCAGCGCTGGTTGTAGTAGCCGCGGAAGGACGTGGTCACGAAGCGCGGTGGGTGCCCGTCGCGCTTGGACCTGTCGGCCACCCACTGGGACATCGCCTTCCAGGTGAAGAGGGCGGTCGGGGTGTGGTCGCGGTGGTCGGAGCAGGCCCCGTAGTCGTTGTCCTTGGGGTGGGTGGCGTCGTGGACCTGGTAGTCCGGGTCCGGGTCCATGGTGTGGATCACGGTCGGCTTGAAGCGGTCCATGATGCCGGCGAGCGTGTCCACGAGCGTGTCGTGGTGGTACGTGCTGCTGGTCGTGCACGGGGAGCCGGTGGCCACGAGGCTCTGCATCTCGCCCTCGGGACGCTCCCAGAGCAGCGGCAGGCGCATCTCGTCCGCGGAGAGCATGGCGATGTTGAGGAAGATCAGCTGAGCCCTGCGGTTGCCGTCGGCGAGCTCGTTGGTCTCCGCCTTGATGCCGCCCCCGAGGTCCAGGACGGACTTCTTCCAGGGGGTGAACCGGTCCAGGCCGAGCATCTCCGCGTACGCCTGGCGCAGGCCCTGGTGGCGGGCGGAGGAGTAGGCGGCCTTGTCGGGCTTGCCCTTGGGGGGCATGCCCTCGATCCAGTTCTGCCCGACGGCCTCGCCGGCCGTGACGTAGACCGAGACGACGGGGACCCCGGCGCGCACGATGTGCTCGGCGTCGGGGTTCATGAAGTACAGGTCGTCGTCGGGGTGCGCCATGACCTGCAGGAGCAGGGAGTCCTTGGCGGCGTTGTCGAACGGCTGCGTGGCGTGCGGGTCCACCGCTCTCAGGTGGCTGGGGGAGGGCCCGGGCTTCTTCGGCCTGCTGCCGCCGCCGCTGCAGCCCGCCGCCGCGGCCAGCGAGGTGGCGGCGATGCCGGCGAGCGCGGTCCGGCGGGATATCACCATGCGCTGTGTGATGTTCAACTACATGACTCCGTCCCGTTGTGCAGCACACAGTCCCCCACTGCCCCCGCGTGTCAGGAGACGATCGGGGAGGCGCGTCGGTTGCTCAAGCCCACGGCAAACCACGGCAAAGGCGGAAAGGGCGTCCGGGAGACGGGCGACCCGGGCGGCCCTGGGGGTGCGGTGACGGCCGGGACGCGGGGCCCCTGCCGGTAACATCTGGCAGTTGGTGAGCAGCCTGGACCTTCACGACCATAGTGTCCCGTATGTCGGCGGGGTGGTTTGACAACTGCGCCGCTCGGGGTACCTTCTTCGGCTGCGATTGGCGCCTCTTCCGGACTGTATGGCACACTGTTCAGGTTGCTCGGTTGAGTGCCAATGCTGCGCGCCTCCCGCCGGGAGGACTGGAAGCGAGTCCCGCAGTACTCGTCACCCCTTCTCAGGGGTGGAAGTACGGGAATCTTCCGGGAAGTGTCAGCGTGGCCCCAGCCAGGCACTCGGTGGGTGTCCTTCCCCCACAGCCCCCTTCACCAGGGAATTTCCTCAGGGAAATTTACCGGAAGGGGCGCGACACGCCCGACCGCGTGGGTCGGAGAAGGGCGGCGCTTCCGCAAGAGGCGCAGCACACCGAGTCCCAGAGCGTTACGAGAGACAGGACTACTAGGTAGCCATGGCGGGACAGAAGATCCGCATCCGGCTCAAGGCCTACGACCACGAGGTCATCGACTCTTCTGCCAAGAAGATCGTCGAGACGGTGACGCGCACTGGCGCGTCGGTCGCAGGCCCGGTGCCGCTGCCCACTGAGAAGAACGTGTACTGCGTCATCAAGTCGCCGCACAAGTACAAGGACTCGCGCGAGCACTTCGAGATGCGCACGCACAAGCGCCTCATCGACATCCTCGACCCCACGCCGAAGACGGTTGACTCGCTCATGCGCCTCGACCTGCCGGCGGGCGTCGACATCGAGATCAAGCTCTGAGGTGACGCGCGAGATGGCAAAGAACATTAAGGGCGTCCTGGGCGAGAAGCTCGGCATGACCCAGGTCTGGGACGAGAACAACCGGGTTGTCCCGGTGACCGTCGTCAAGGCCGGGCCCTGCGTCGTCACCCAGGTCCGCACCAACGACCGCGACGGCTACGAGTCGGTCCAGATCGCCTTCGGCGAGATCGACCCGCGCAAGGTGAACAAGCCCCTCAAGGGTCACTTCGCCAAGGCCGACGTCACCCCGCGCCGCCACCTGGTGGAGCTCCGTACCGCTGACGCCGGCGAGTACGTGCTCGGCCAGGAGATCACCGCTGCCGTGTTCGAGTCGGGCGTCAAGGTTGACGTCACCGGCAAGAGCAAGGGCAAGGGCTTCGCCGGTGTCATGAAGCGTCACAACTTCAAGGGCCTCGGCGCCGGTCACGGCACCCAGCGCAAGCACCGCTCGCCCGGTTCCATCGGTGGCTGCGCCACCCCGGGCCGTGTGTTCAAGGGCATGCGCATGGCGGGCCGTATGGGCAACGAGCGGGTCACCACCCAGAACCTGACCGTCCACGCCGTTGACGCGGAGAAGGGCCTGCTCCTGATCAAGGGCGCGGTTCCTGGTCCGAATGGCGGCCTCGTCCTGGTCCGTACCGCGGCCAAGGGGGCCTGAGGTAACGATGAGCACCATTGACATCCTTTCGCCGGCAGGCGACAAGGCCGGGACCGTCGAGCTCCCCACGGAGATCTTCGACGCGAAGGTCAGCATTCCGCTGATCCACCAGGTCGTCGTCGCGCAGCTGGCCGCTGCCCGTCAGGGCACGCACAAGACCAAGACTCGCGGAGAGGTCCGCGGCGGTGGCCGCAAGCCTTACCGCCAGAAGGGCACCGGCCGCGCCCGTCAGGGCTCGACCCGCGCGCCGCAGTTCGCCGGCGGTGGCGTCGTCCACGGCCCGCAGCCGCGTGACTACTCGCAGCGCACCCCCAAGAAGATGAAGGCCGCCGCCCTGCGCGGTGCCCTCACCGACCGGGCGCGCAACTCCCGCATCCACGTCGTCACCGGCGTGGTCGAGGGCGAGGTCTCCACCAAGGCCGCCAAGACGCTGTTCGGCAAGATCTCGGAGCGCAAGAACGTGCTCCTGGTCGTCGACCGCGCCGACGAGGCCGCGTGGCTGTCCGCTCGTAACCTGCCCCAGGTCCACATCCTGGAGCCGGGCCAGCTGAACACGTACGACGTGCTCGTCTCGGACGACGTGGTCTTCACCAAGACCGCCTTCGAGTCCTTCGTGTCTGGCCCCAAGGCCGTTGAGACCGAAGGGAGCGACGCCTGATGACTGAGGCCGTCGTCACCAGCAAGACCTTCACGGACCCGCGCGACCTCCTGGTCAAGCCGGTTGTCTCGGAGAAGAGCTACGCGCTGCTGGACGAGAACAAGTACACGTTCATCGTCGACCCGCGCGCCAACAAGACCCAGATCAAGCAGGCCGTCGAGGCGGTCTTCTCGGTCAAGGTCACCGGGGTCAACACGATCAACCGTCAGGGTAAGCGCAAGCGCACCAAGACCGGTTTCGGCAAGCGCGCCAACACCAAGCGCGCCATCGTGACCCTCGCAGAGGGCGACCGAATCGACATCTTCGGCGGCCCGGTCTCCTAACGGAGTCCGAGTCGTCCGATATCGGACGAGGACTGAGAAATGGGTATCCGCAAGTACAAGCCGACGACCCCGGGCCGTCGTGGCTCCAGCGTCGCCGACTTTGTCGAGATCACGCGGTCCACGCCGGAGAAGTCGCTGGTCCGCCCCCTGCACAGCAAGGGCGGCCGTAACAACACCGGTCGTGTGACCGTTCGCCACCAGGGCGGTGGCCACAAGCGCGCCTACCGAGTGATCGACTTCCGTCGTCACGACAAGGACGGCGTGCCGGCCAAGGTCGCGCACATCGAGTACGACCCCAACCGCACCGCGCGCATCGCGCTTCTGCACTACGCAGACGGCGAGAAGCGCTACATCATCGCCCCGGCCAAGCTGCAGCAGGGTGACCGGATTGAGAACGGCGCTGGCGCCGACATCAAGCCGGGCAACAACCTCCCGCTGCGCAACATCCCGGTCGGTACCACCATCCACGCCATCGAGCTGCGGCCCGGCGGCGGCGCGAAGTTCGCTCGCTCTGCCGGTTCGTCCGTGCAGCTGCTGGCGAAGGAGGGGCAGTACGCCCACCTTCGTATGCCGTCCGGTGAGGTCCGCCTGGTCGACGTCCGCTGCCGCGCCACCGTTGGCGAGGTCGGCAACGCCGAGCAGTCGAACATCAACTGGGGCAAGGCCGGCCGTATGCGCTGGAAGGGCGTTCGCCCGACCGTCCGCGGTGTCGCGATGAACCCGGTTGACCACCCGCACGGTGGTGGTGAAGGCAAGACTTCCGGTGGTCGCCACCCGGTCTCGCCGTGGGGTCAGAAGGAGGGTCGTACTCGGTCGCCGAAGAAGGCGTCCAGCAAGTACATCGTCCGCCGCCGCAAGACGAACAAGAAGCGCTAGGAGCGGGTTTAGATGCCGCGTAGTCTCAAGAAGGGGCCCTTCGTCGACGACCACCTGATCAAGAAGGTGGATGTCCAGAACGAAGCAGGCACCAAAAACGTCATCAAGACCTGGTCCCGTCGCTCCATGATCGTGCCGGCCATGCTCGGCCACACGCTCGCGGTGCACAACGGCAAGACGCATGTCCCGGTGTTCGTCACCGAGTCCATGGTCGGCCACAAGCTCGGCGAGTTTGCGCCGACCCGCACCTTCCGCGGCCACGTCAAGGACGACCGCAAGTCGAAGCGCCGCTAAAGGCGGGGTGCGAAGACTATGAACGACACCGAAGGGACAACCATGGAAGCCAGGGCCCAGGCGCGGTACATCCGCGTCACGCCCATGAAGGCCCGCCGAGTGGTGGACCTTATCCGTGGCATGGATGCCACGGAGGCTCAGGCGGTCCTGCGTTTCGCCCCGCAGGCCGCGAGCGTGCCGGTTGGCAAGGTGCTTGACAGCGCCATTGCCAACGCTGCGCACAACTACGACCACACCGACGCCGGCAGCCTCGTCATCACTGAGGCGTACGTCGACGAGGGCCCGACCCTGAAGCGGTTCCGTCCGCGTGCCCAGGGCCGCGCCTACCGGATCCGCAAGCGGACCAGCCACATCACCGTGGTCGTCAGCAGCAAGGAAGGAACCCGGTAATGGGCCAGAAGGTTAACCCGCACGGGTTCCGGCTCGGCATTACCACCGACTTCAAGTCGCGTTGGTACGCCGACAAGCTGTACAAGGACTACGTCAAGGAAGACGTTGCCATTCGTCGCATGATGACGAAGGGCATGGAGCGCGCCGGTATCTCGAAGGTTGAGATCGAGCGCACCCGCGACCGCGTCCGCGTCGACATCCACACCGCTCGTCCGGGCATCGTCATCGGTCGCCGCGGCGCCGAGGCCGACCGCATCCGCGGCGAGCTGGAGAAGCTGACCGGCAAGCAGGTCCAGCTGAACATCCTCGAGGTCAAGAACCCCGAGGTGGACGCTCAGCTGGTGGCCCAGGCCGTCGCCGAGCAGCTGTCCTCCCGCGTCTCCTTCCGTCGCGCCATGCGTAAGAGCATGCAGTCGACGATGAAGGCCGGCGCCAAGGGCATCAAGATCCAGTGTGGTGGCCGTCTCGGCGGCGCCGAGATGTCCCGCTCGGAGTTCTACCGCGAGGGCCGTGTGCCCCTGCACACGCTCCGCGCGAACGTGGACTACGGCTTCTTCGAGGCCAAGACGACCTTCGGTCGTATTGGCGTCAAGGTCTGGATCTACAAGGGCGACGTCAAGAACATCGCCGAGGTCCGCGCCGAGAACGCCGCCGCCCGTGCGGGCAACCGCCCGTCGCGCGGTGGCGCCCAGGACCGTCCGGCCCGTGGTGGCCGTGGCGGCGAGCGTGGCGGCCGCGGCCGCAAGCCGCAGCAGAACGCCGCCGAGGCCCCCAAGGCCGACGCGACCGCCGCTGCTCCGGCCGAGTCCACCGGAACGGAGGCCTGACCGACATGCTGATCCCTCGCAGGGTCAAGCACCGCAAGCAGCACCACCCGAAGCGCTCGGGCATGGCCAAGGGTGGCACCGAGCTCGCGTTCGGTGAGTACGGCATCCAGGCCCTGACCCCGGCCTACGTGACGAACCGTCAGATCGAGTCCGCTCGTATCGCCATGACGCGTCACATCAAGCGTGGCGGCAAGGTGTGGATCAACATCTACCCCGACCGTCCGCTGACGAAGAAGCCCGCCGAGACCCGCATGGGTTCCGGTAAGGGTTCCCCGGAGTGGTGGATCGCGAACGTCAAGCCCGGTCGGGTGATGTTCGAGCTGTCCTTCCCGAATGAAAAGGTTGCTAAGGAGGCGCTGACCCGCGCCGCCCACAAGCTTCCGATGAAGTGCCGCATTGTTCGGCGCGAGGCAGGTGAGTCGTGATGGCCGCTGGTATCAAGGCGACCGAGCTGCGTGAGCTCAACGACGAGGACCTCGTCGCGAAGCTCCGTGAGGCCAAGGAAGAGCTGTTCAACCTCCGCTTCCAGGCGGCGACCGGGCAGCTCGAGAACCACGGTCGGCTCAAGTCCGTCCGTAAGGACATCGCCCGGATCTACACCCTGATGCGCGAGCGCGAGCTGGGCATCGAGACGGTGGAGAGCGCCTGATGAGCGAGAAGAATGTGACTGAGACGAACGAGCGCGGCTTCCGCAAGACCCGTGAGGGTCTCGTCGTCAGCGACAAGATGGACAAGACCGTCGTCGTCGCTGTCGAGGACCGCGTCAAGCACGCGCTGTACGGCAAGGTCATCCGCCGTACGAACAAGCTCAAGGCGCACGACGAGCAGAACGCTGCCGGCGTCGGCGACCGTGTCCTCATCATGGAGACGCGTCCGCTGTCGTCCAGCAAGCGCTGGCGCATCGTCGAGATCCTCGAGAAGGCCAAGTAGGTAATTCCCGCAAGGGAATTCCTCAGTAAACGGCCTGAGGGCATTAGCCCCCAGGCAAGTTCCGCCAGGCTCGGTGAGGGGCTTCGCAAGGAGCCCCTCACCGGGAACCGGCAGACGATCAGGAGATAGACGTGATCCAGCAGGAGTCGCGACTTCGCGTCGCCGACAACACTGGTGCCAAGGAGATCCTTTGCATCCGTGTTCTCGGTGGCTCGGGTCGCCGCTACGCGGGCATCGGTGACGTCATCGTCGCCACCGTCAAGGATGCGATCCCCGGTGGCAACGTGAAGAAGGGTGACGTCATCAAGGCGGTCATCGTTCGCACCGTCAAGGAGCGCCGCCGTCCGGACGGCTCGTACATTCGTTTCGACGAGAACGCCGCCGTCATCCTCAAGAACGACGGTGACCCCCGCGGCACCCGTATCTTCGGCCCGGTGGGCCGAGAGCTGCGCGAGAAGAAGTTCATGAAGATCGTCTCGCTCGCGCCGGAGGTGCTGTAACCGATGAAGATCAAGAAGGGCGACCTGGTTCAGGTCATCACCGGTAAGGACAAGGGCAAGCAGGGCAAGGTCATCGTGGCCTACCCCGCTCAGGACCGCGTCCTCGTCGAGGGTGTCAACCGGGTCAAGAAGCACACCAAGGCCGGCCAGACCGCTCGTGGTTCCAAGACCGGCGGCATCGTGACGACCGAGGCCCCGATCCACGTGAGCAACGTTCAGCTCGTGGTGGAGAAGGACGGCAACAAGGTCGTCACCCGCGTCGGATACCGCTTCGACGACGAGGGCAACAAGATCCGCGTTGCCAAGCGGACCGGTGAGGACATCTGATGACTGCCACCACCAACGCGCCGCGCCTCAAGCAGCGCTACCGCGAAGAGATCGTCGGCAAGCTGCGTGAGGAGTTCTCCTTCGAGAACATCATGCAGGTTCCGGGTCTGACCAAGATCGTGGTCAACATGGGTGTGGGCGACGCCGCCCGCGACTCCAAGCTGATCGAGGGCGCCATCCGCGACCTCACCACGATCACCGGTCAGAAGCCCGCGGTCACCAAGGCTCGCAAGTCCATCGCGCAGTTCAAGCTGCGTGAGGGCCAGCCGATCGGTGCCCACGTCACCCTCCGTGGTGACCGCATGTGGGAGTTCCTGGACCGCACCCTGTCGCTCGCGCTCCCGCGCATCCGCGACTTCCGTGGTCTGTCCCCCAAGCAGTTCGACGGCCGGGGCAACTACACCTTCGGTCTCACGGAGCAGGTCATGTTCCACGAGATCGACCAGGACAAGATCGACCGCGTCCGGGGTATGGACATCACCGTGGTCACCACGGCGACCAACGACGACGAGGGCCGCGCCCTCCTTCGTCACCTCGGCTTCCCGTTCAAGGAGGCGTAAGCGAGATGGCGAAGAAGTCCCTCATCGCGAAGGCTGCTCGTAAGCCCAAGTTCGGTGTGCGTGCCTACACCCGCTGCCAGCGCTGTGGCCGCCCGCACTCCGTCTACCGCAAGTTCGGCCTGTGCCGCGTGTGCCTTCGTGAGATGGCTCACCGTGGCGAGCTGCCGGGCGTGACCAAGAGCTCCTGGTAACAACCCACTTGGGTTGACCAGGGCTCTCGGTAAGCATCCTGGACGGTGGTCGCCCGACCCGATCTTCTCCGGTGAGCTTCGCGCTCACGTAGAGTGGAAGGGTTGGGCGCCCGCCGCCCATGACCGCCCGCGGGCGCAAGCCCGCTTAAAGTCGCTTACTACGCCGTAGGTCCCCGCACCGCACCCGCTCCGACTCTGCTCGGGGAGAGGGATGGCGCAGATAGGAAACCACGGCGAGAGAGGCCGAAGGCCAAACATGACCATGACCGATCCGATCGCAGACATGCTGACGCGTCTGCGAAACGCTAACTCGGCATACCACGACTCCGTGTCGATGCCGCACAGCAAGATCAAGTCGCACATCGCGGAGATCCTCCAGCAGGAGGGCTACATCACCGGCTGGAAGGTCGAGGACGCCGAGGTCGGCAAGTCCCTGACCCTCGAGCTGAAGTTCGGCCCGAACCGCGAGCGCTCGATCGCCGGCATCAAGCGCATCTCGAAGCCGGGCCTGCGGGTCTACGCAAAGTCCACCAACCTGCCGAAGGTCCTCGGCGGCCTGGGCGTGGCGATCATCTCCACGTCCCACGGTCTCCTGACCGGCCAGCAGGCCAGCAAGAAGGGCGTGGGTGGGGAAGTCCTCGCCTACGTCTGGTAATCGGGAACGGAGGAATAGCCAATGTCGCGTATTGGACGGCTGCCCATCCAGGTTCCCGCTGGTGTGGACGTCACCATCGATGGCCGCACGGTGCACGTGAAGGGTCCCAAGGGCTCCCTCACGCACGCTGTCGCCGCGCCCATCGAGATCGCTAAGGACGAGGACGGCACTCTTGTCGTCTCGCGTCCGAACGACGAGCGTCAGAACAAGGCCCTGCACGGCCTGTCCCGCACGCTGGTGGCGAACATGATCACCGGCGTGACCGCGGGCTACAGCAAGGCTCTTGAGATCAGCGGTGTCGGTTACCGCGTCCAGGCGAAGGGCTCCAACCTGGAGTTCGCCCTGGGCTACAGCCACCCGATCCTGGTCGAGGCCCCCGAGGGCATCACCTTCAAGGTGGAGTCCCCGACCAAGCTCAGCGTCGAGGGCATCGACAAGCAGAAGGTCGGCGAGGTCGCCGCCAACATCCGCAAGCTTCGCAAGCCCGACCCCTACAAGGCCAAGGGCGTGAAGTATGCGGGTGAGGTCATCCGCCGCAAGGTCGGAAAGGCGGGTAAGTAAGCCATGGCATACGGTGTAAAGATCGCCAAGGGTGACGCGTACAAGCGCGCCGCCAAGAAGCGTCGTCACATCCGCATCCGTAAGAACGTGTCGGGTACGGCGGAGCGTCCGCGCCTCGTCGTGACGCGCTCGAACCGGAACATCGTTGCTCAGGTCATCGACGACCTCAAGGGTCACACCCTTGCGTCGGCGTCGACCCTGGACACCTCGATCCGCGGTGGCGAGGGCGACAAGTCCGCGCAGGCCAAGCAGGTCGGCGCGCTTGTCGCCGAGCGTGCTAAGGCTGCCGGCGTCGAGACCGTCGTGTTCGACCGCGGTGGCAACCAGTACGCCGGGCGCATTGCCGCTCTGGCGGACGCCGCCCGCGAAGCCGGGCTGAAGTTCTAAGCCCCGGTTCCGGAGCTAGCGGACGTAACAGAGAGAGGTAAATCCAATGGCTGGACCCCAGCGCCGCGGAAGCGGTGCCGGTGGCGGCGAGCGGCGGGACCGGAAGGGTCGCGACGGTGGCGCTGCCGCCGAGAAGACCGCGTACGTTGAGCGCGTTGTCGCGATCAACCGCGTCGCCAAGGTTGTCAAGGGTGGTCGCCGCTTCAGCTTCACCGCGCTGGTCGTGGTGGGCGACGGTGACGGCACCGTAGGTGTCGGATACGGCAAGGCCAAGGAAGTTCCCGCGGCCATCGCCAAGGGCGTGGAAGAGGCCAAGAAGAACTTCTTCAAGGTCCCGCGCATCCAGGGCACCATCCCGCACCCCATCCAGGGCGAGAAGGCCGCGGGCGTCGTCCTGCTCAAGCCTGCTTCCCCCGGTACCGGCGTTATCGCCGGTGGCCCGGTGCGTGCGGTGCTCGAGTGCGCCGGCGTCCACGACATCCTGTCGAAGTCGCTCGGTTCGTCGAACCCGATCAACATCGTGCACGCCACGGTGACGGCCCTCCAGGGACTTCAGCGTCCCGAGGAGATCGCCGCCCGTCGTGGCCTGCCGCTGGAGGACGTCGCCCCCGCCGCACTGCTGCGGGCGCGTGCAGGGGCGGGTGCGTAATGGCTCGCCTCAAGGTCACGCAGGTCAAGTCCTACATCGGTAGCAAGCAGAACCACCGCGACACCCTGCGTTCGCTCGGGCTCAAGCGCCTGAACGACGTGGTTGTCAAGGAGGACCGTCCCGAGTTCCGCGGCATGGTGCACACCGTCCGCCACCTCGTGACGGTTGAGGAGGTCGACTGACATGGCGGAGCAGAACCCGCTGAAGGTCCACAACCTCCGGCCCGCCCCGGGCGCCAAGACCGCCAAGACCCGTGTGGGTCGAGGCGAGGCGTCCAAGGGTAAGACCGCAGGTCGTGGCACGAAGGGCCAGAAGGCCCGTTACCAGGTTCCGGAGCGCTTCGAGGGCGGGCAGATGCCCCTCCACATGCGTCTCCCGAAGCTCAAGGGCTTCAAGAACCCGTTCCGCGTCGAGTTCCAGGTCGTGAACCTGGACAAGCTGGCCGCGCTCTACCCGCAGGGTGGCGAGGTCACGGTGGCCGATCTGGTCGCCAAGGGCGCGGTTCGTAAGAACCAGCTCGTCAAGGTGCTCGGCACCGGCGAGATCACCGTGGCGCTGCAGGTGACGGTTGACGCCGTCTCCGGCTCCGCCAAGGAGAAGATCGCCGCCGCTGGTGGCACCGTCACCGAGCTCGTCTGAGCTCGTTGATCTGACAACCGGGGATGTCCCAAAAGGGGCATCCCCGGTTGGTCGTTCCTAGGGGGGCACGGTCGCCGGTAAGGTGGCGTGCAACTGTTATCTTCCGCGCGGCCTGGGTCGTGCGGATTTTGACTGATATGTATTCGTCGATCCTCAAGACCGTCACCTCTCACGTGGCTGCGTGAGAGGCGCAGGAGGCACCGTGCTCACCGCGTTCGCCCGGGCGTTCAAGACGCCCGACCTGCGCAAGAAGCTGCTGTTCACGTTGGGCATCATGGTGCTCTTCCGGCTCGGCGCGCATGTGCCGGTGCCGGGCGTCGACTACCAGAACGTCCAGACGTGTATGGACCAGGCCCAGCGTGGTCAGGGCCTGTTCGGCCTCGTGAACATGTTCAGCGGTGGCGCGCTGCTGCAGATCACGATCTTCGCGCTCGGGATCATGCCGTACATCACGGCGAGCATCATTCTTCAGTTGCTCACCGTCGTCATCCCTCGACTGGAAGCCCTCAAGAAGGAGGGACAGTCGGGGCAGGCCAAGATCACGCAGTACACGCGTTATCTGACCGTGGCACTCGCGGTGCTCCAGGGCACCGGCCTGGTGGCCACCGCGCGCAGCGGTGCCCTCTTCGGTAACTGCACGGTGGGCAACCAGATCGTGCCCAACCAGTCGATCTTCACCACGGTCACCATGGTCATCACCATGACCGCGGGCACCGCGCTGATCATGTGGCTCGGTGAGCTCGTCACCGACCGCGGCATCGGCAACGGCATGTCGATCCTGATGTTCACGTCCATCGCCGCCGGCTTCCCCAGCGGCCTGTGGGGCATCAAGCTCCAGGGCAAGCTGATGGGCGGCTGGCTGGAGTTCGCGCTGGTCATCATCTGCGGCCTGGCCATGGTCGCGCTGGTGGTCTTCGTGGAGCAGGCCCAGCGCCGGATCCCGGTCCAGTACGCCAAGCGCATGATCGGCCGCCGGTCCTACGGCGGCACGTCCACCTACATCCCGCTCAAGGTGAACCAGGCGGGCGTGATCCCGGTCATCTTCGCCTCGTCGCTGCTCTACATCCCGGCGCTGCTCGTGCAGTTCACCGGCTCCAAGGCCGGCTGGGCGAACTGGGTCAACGCCAACCTGGTCAAGGGTGACCACCCGATCTACATGGTCACCTACTTCCTGCTGATCGTCTTCTTCGCCTTCTTCTACGTCGCCATCTCCTTCAACCCCGAAGAAGTTGCCGACAACATGAAGAAGTATGGTGGGTTCATTCCGGGCATCCGGGCTGGTCGTCCCACCGCGGAGTACCTGAGCTACGTGCTGAACCGCATCACGTGGCCGGGCTCGCTCTATCTGGGGCTGATCGCCCTGGTGCCCACGGTGGCACTGGTCACACTCAACGCGAACCAGAACTTCCCGTTCGGGGGAACCAGCATCCTGATCATCGTGGGTGTCGGTCTGGAGACTGTGAAGCAGATCGAGAGCCAGCTTCAGCAGCGCAACTACGAAGGGTTCCTCCGCTGATGCGAATCGTCCTCGTCGGGCCGCCCGGCGCCGGCAAGGGTACGCAGGCCGCGTACCTCGCCAAGAACCTCGCGATCCCGCACATCTCGACGGGTGACCTTTTCCGGGCGAACATCAGCCAGGGCACGCCGCTCGGCCAGAAGGCCCAGGAGTACATGCGGGCCGGCCAGCTGGTGCCGGACGAGGTCACCATCGGGATGGCCAAGGACCGCATGCAGCAGTCGGACGCCGTCGGCGGTTTCCTGCTGGACGGCTTCCCGCGCAACCTGGCCCAGGCCGAGGCGCTGGACGGGATCCTCAAGGCCGACGACCTCAAGCTGGACGCCGTCCTGGACCTGGAGGTCCCGGAGGACGAGGTCGTCAAGCGGATCGCCGGTCGCCGGATGTGCCGCAAGGACAGCAGCCACATCTTCCACGTGATCTACAACCCGCCGGCGGCCGAGGGTGTCTGTGACGCCTGCGGCGGCGAGCTGTACCAGCGCGAGGACGACAGTGAGGACACCGTCCGCAAGCGGCTGGAGGTCTACCACAGCGAGACCGAGCCGATCATCGACTACTACAAGGCCCAGGGCCTGGTGGTGACGATCTCGGCGCTCGGCAAGGTCGCCGAGGTCACGCAGCGGGCGATGGCCGCCCTGGAGCGCGACAACGCCTGAACAGCGAGCTGATTACGGCCGCGGTGCCCCTCGGGGCGCCGCGGCCGTAGTGTTGTGCTGTGCGCCCTGCGCGGGCCGGCGGAGCCCGGAGCGCCCGGCCGGGCAGCTACCCGGGCCGCACGAGAAGCACCGTAGACGTCACGTGGAAGCCACGTGCAGCCGAGAAAGGCACCCCCATGGTCGAGATCAAGACCCCGGACCAGATCGCGAAGATGCGCGAGGCGGGGCTGGTCGTCGCCGCCATCCACGCGGCCACCCGGGCGGCGGCCGTGCCGGGTGCCACCACCAAGGATCTGGACGACGTCGCCCGCAAGGTGCTGGCCGAGCACGGCGCCAAGTCGAACTTCCTCGGCTACGGCGGCTTCCCCGCCACGATCTGCACCTCGGTGAACGAGGTCGTCGTGCACGGCATCCCGGACACGAAGACCGTCCTGAAGGACGGCGACATCATCTCCATCGACGCGGGCGCGATCGTGGACGGCTGGCACGGCGACGCCGCCTTCACGGCCTTCGTGGGCACCGGTCACGCTCCGGAGCTGCTGGAGCTCTCCCGGGTGACCGAGGAGTCGATGTGGGCCGGCATCGCCGCCGTGAAGAACGGCAACCGCCTGGTGGACATCTCCAAGGCCATCGAGGGCTACATCCGCCGCCAGCCCCGCCCGGCCACCGGGAAGTACGGGATCATCGAGGACTACGGCGGGCACGGCATCGGCTCCGAGATGCACATGGACCCGCACCTGCTGAACTACGTCTCGCGCAAGCGCGGCAAGGGCCCCAAGCTCGTCCCCGGCTTCTGCATCGCGATCGAGCCCATGGTGAGCCTGGGCACCGCCCGGACCCACGTCCTGGAGGACGACTGGACGGTCCTCACGGACGACCTGACCTGGTCCTCCCACTGGGAGCACTCCGTCGCCCTGACGGAGCAGGGCCCGCTGGTGCTCACGGCGGTGGACGGCGGCAAGGCCAAGCTGGCGGAGTACGGGGTGACGGCGGCGCCGGATCCGCTGGCGTAGGCACCGGCTCTTTTCGGCATCGGCCACCGCCTCGCCGGACGGCGTCCGGCGCAGCCGCTCGAAGCTTGTGAGGCGCCTTGGCGCCGAGCCCGCGAGAGGGGCGTGTGGAGGATTCCACGGCGGCAAGGCCAAGCTGGCGGAGTACGGGGTGACGGCGGCGCCGGATCCGCTGGCGTAACTGCCGCTTAAGGATCAACGCGGCTGGGCAATGACCCTGGATTAGTCTTTCGGGTTGCCCTGACGTAGACTGACGCGTCGGCTCTCGTGTATCCGCATGCCTGCGTTCGTATGGCACGTGTATACGAGAGTTGATCAAGGTAGCCGATTCGAAAGGCGAAGCGTGGCCAAGAAGCAAGGTGCCATCGAGATCGAGGGCACCGTGATCGAGTCTCTGCCGAACGCGATGTTCAAGGTAGAACTCCAGAACGGTCACAAAGTCCTCGCGCACATCAGCGGCAAGATGCGGATGCACTACATCCGCATCCTCCCGGATGACCGGGTCGTCGTGGAGCTCTCTCCCTACGACCTGACGCGTGGCCGGATCGTCTACCGCTACAAGTAGATCTTGTCGATGCCCCGCTACCGCGGGGTGACGGCACTGACCCGGAGAACCTGACATCCCATGAAGGTCAAGCCGAGCGTCAAGAAGATCTGCGACAAGTGCAAGGTGATCCGCCGTCACGGCCGGGTCATGGTCATCTGCGACAACCTGCGCCACAAGCAGCGCCAGGGCTGACGCAGAACCTGCACTCCGCAGTTACTTCGCGCGACGCATAGCAACGTACATAAGCAGAGCCCGTCAGCCACGGCTGGCGACACCTCCGGCGGGGGCCGGGGACTCGGGACGTACCACCCCTCTTGTTCAAGTCTTGATCAAGGGCGGTCGGCGGTCGGGAGTGGCGCTGTGGAAGACCCCCGAATATCAAACTGGAGCCAGTAAATGGCACGCGTTTCCGGTGTTGACATCCCGCGCGACAAGCGCGTGGAGGTCGCACTCACCTACGTCTTCGGTATCGGCCGCACCCAGTCGCAGGCGACTCTCGCCGCGACCGGTGTGAACCCGAACAGCCGCGTTCGTGACCTTCCCGAAGAGGACCTGGTCAAGATCCGCGAGTACGTGGACGCCAACCTCAAGACCGAGGGTGACCTCCGCCGCGAGATCCAGGCCGACATCCGCCGCAAGGTAGAGATCGGCTGCTACCAGGGTCTGCGTCACCGTCGTGGCCTGCCGGTCCACGGTCAGCGCACCAGCACGAACGCTCGTACCCGCAAGGGCCCGCGTCGCGCGATCGCCGGCAAGAAGAAGCCGGGCAAGAAGTAGTCCTCAGCGGACGCTCACCAGCGGTCTTCGCTGTAGGACCGATCACCTCCACTCCACAGGAGTAAGACATGCCCCCCAAGGGTCGTCAGGGCGCAGCCAAGAAGGTGCGTCGCAAGGAAAAGAAGAACGTCGCTCACGGCCACGCGCACATCAAGAGCACGTTCAACAACACCATCGTGTCGATCACGGACCCTTCGGGCAACGTGATCTCCTGGGCCTCCGCCGGCCACGTCGGCTTCAAGGGCTCCCGCAAGTCCACTCCGTTCGCCGCGCAGATGGCCGCCGAGTCGGCTGCCCGTCGCGCGCAGGAGCACGGCATGCGCAAGGTCGACGTCTTCGTCAAGGGCCCGGGTTCCGGTCGTGAGACCGCCATCCGCTCGCTCCAGGCGACCGGCCTCGAGGTTGGCTCCATCCAGGACGTCACCCCGACCCCGCACAACGGCTGCCGTCCCCCGAAGCGCCGCCGCGTCTGATCCATCGGGCCGCGAGGCCCGCTGATCATCGCGCCGCTTCGTACGGCACACGGGCGGTACGGCTCTTCGGGGCCGTATCGCCCGTACCCTTGTAGTACCTCAGGACATCAAATAGTGGGTGTCCATGACTGAAGGATTCATCGCATGCTGATCGCTCAGCGCCCCTCGCTGACCGAAGAGGTCGTCGACGAGTTCCGCTCCCGGTTCGTGATCGAGCCGCTGGAGCCGGGCTTCGGCTACACCCTCGGCAACTCCCTGCGTCGTACGCTCCTCTCCTCGATCCCGGGTGCGGCGGTCACGTCCATCCGCATCGACGGTGTCCTGCACGAGTTCACCACCGTGCCGGGCGTCAAGGAGGACGTCACCGACCTCATCCTGAACATCAAGCAGCTGGTCGTCTCCTCGGAGCACGACGAGCCGGTCGTGATGTACCTGCGCAAGCAGGGTCCGGGTCTGGTCACCGCCGCCGACATCGCCCCGCCGGCCGGCGTCGAGGTTCACAACCCCGACCTGGTCCTGGCGACCCTGAACGCCAAGGGCAAGCTGGAGATGGAGCTGACCGTCGAGCGCGGTCGCGGCTACGTCTCCGCCGTCCAGAACAAGCAGGTGGGCCAGGAGATCGGCCGTATCCCGGTCGACTCCATCTACTCGCCGGTTCTCAAGGTCACCTACAAGGTCGAGGCGACCCGTGTCGAGCAGCGCACCGACTTCGACAAGCTGATCGTCGACGTCGAGACCAAGCAGGCCATGCGCCCGCGCGACGCCATGGCGTCCGCCGGTAAGACCCTGGTCGAGCTGTTCGGTCTTGCCCGCGAGCTCAACATCGACGCCGAGGGCATCGACATGGGCCCGTCCCCGACGGACGCCGCCCTTGCCGCCGACCTGGCGCTGCCGATCGAGGAGCTCGAGCTCACGGTCCGCTCGTACAACTGCCTCAAGCGCGAGGGCATCCACTCCGTGGGTGAGCTCGTCGCCCGCTCCGAGGCCGACCTGCTCGACATCCGCAACTTCGGTGCGAAGTCGATCGACGAGGTCAAGGCGAAGCTGGCCGGCATGGGCCTGGCCCTCAAGGACAGCCCGCCCGGATTCGACCCGACCGCCGCCGCGGACGCGTTTGGCGCCGACGACGACGCGGACGCGGGTTTCGTGGAGACCGAGCAGTACTGAGTCCCGTCGCACGGGGCTGAGGCTTTGTCCTCAATCGCCGGACGGGCTGAATTGGGCCCTGCCTGATGCAGCCCGCCCGGCCGCTTCACAGACTTCTGGTGGGCAACCGCCCGCTGGGACCTGACACCGGTACCTGATACGGCCGGTGCAGAGAACAAGGAGAAACACCATGCCGCGTCCCACCAAGGGTGCCCGTCTGGGCGGCGGTGCCGCGCACGAGAAGCTGCTGCTGGCGAACCTCGCCAAGGCGCTCTTCGAGCACGGCCGCATCACCACCACCGAGGCCAAGGCTCGCCGCCTGCGCCCGGTCGCCGAGCGTCTGATCACCAAGGCGAAGAAGGGCGACATCCACAACCGTCGCCAGGTGCTGCAGACGATCACGGACAAGAGCATCGTGCACACGCTGTTCACCGAGATCGGTCCGGGCTTCGCCGAGCGTCCGGGTGGTTACACCCGCATCACGAAGATCGGCAACCGTCGTGGCGACAACGCCCCGATGGCCGTGATCGAGCTCGTCGAGCGCGAGATCGCCAAGAAGGCGACCGTCGCCGAGGCCGAGGCCGCCACCAAGCGTGCGGTCAAGGAGTCCGAGGCTGCTGCCGAGGCTCCGGCCGAGGAGTCCAAGGACGCCTGACGCACGTCATGTGTGTGTGGACGCGGGTCCGCTCCCTTTTGGGGGAGCGGGCCCGTTCCGCGTAAGTGGGAGAGGGAACTTTCGGTGAGTGACGAGGTGGCGCCCGGCTTTGTGCGGGTGCGGCTGGACCTGTCGTACGACGGCAAGGATTTTTCCGGCTGGGCCAAGCAGCGTTCGGGTCTGCGTACCGTGCAGGGCGAGATCGAGGACGCGCTCCGGACGGTGACCCGGTCGTCCGAGACCCATGAGCTGACGGTCGCGGGCCGTACGGACTCGGGCGTGCACGCGCGCGGGCAGGTCGCGCACGTCGACCTGCCGGCGGAGGTGTGGGCCGAGCACGAGGAGAAGCTGCTGCGGCGGCTCGCCGGCCGGCTGTCGCACGACGTGCGGGTGTGGAAGGTCGCGGAGGCGCCGGCCGGATTCAACGCGCGCTTCTCGGCGATCTGGCGCCGGTACGCCTACCGGGTCACCGACCACATCGGCGGTGTCGACCCGCTGCTGCGCGGTCATGTCCTGTGGCACGACTGGCCGTTGGACGTCGACGCGATGAACGCCGCCTCGCGCGCGCTGGTCGGGGAGCACGACTTCGCCGCGTACTGCAAGAAGCGCGAGGGTGCGACGACCATCCGTACGCTCCAGCAGCTGAGTTGGGAGCGGGACGCCTCCGGCGTCATCACCGCGACCGTACGGGCGGACGCCTTCTGCCACAACATGGTGCGCTCGCTGGTGGGCGCGCTGCTGTTCGTCGGTGACGGGCACCGGCCGGTCGACTGGCCGGGCAAGGTGCTGGGCGCGCGGGTGCGGGATTCGGCTGTGCACGTGGTGCGGCCGCACGGGTTGACGCTTGAAGAGGTCGGGTATCCGGCCGACTCCGAGCTGGCCGCGCGGAATCTCGCGGCGCGTAACAAGCGCACTCTTCCCGGTGCGGGGTGCTGTTAGAAATCGGGGCGCTGCCCCGGACCCGGTCCTCGATCGCCGGACGGGCCGGAAGGGCCGGGGCGGGCTGTCGTGGTGACGGCCCGCCCCGGCTGATGTTCCGTCAGACCCCGTCCGGCACCGGGCAGCTGACCGCCAGGTCGCTGTTGACCGTGAAGTACGGCTTGATGCCGTCGACCTTCGGGTAGAGGTCCGTCTTGTTCCGGTCGACGATGTCGCCGACGAGCCTGGCGATCTTGATCGGCTCGGCGTCCGGGGTCGGCCGCAGGGTCAGGTCCCAGACGGTGTTCTCCTCGCCGGCGCGGGCGGCGCGCAGCTCCGCGTACGGCAGGGTCACGCTGAAGGATCCCGCGTCCACGACGGTGACCTGCGCCGTCACCTTCTCGGCGCCCTCGACGCGCGGGGTGCAGACCACGATCGGGTTGCTCTCGGAGGTGAACTCCGTGCCGTGCAGGGTGCCTTCGACGGTCAGCGTCGTCTCGTTCTGGCGTACCGCGCGGGCCTCGGCGTGCGCGGGGCGGTGCCAGGCGCGCAGGGCGAGGAAGCCGTCGACCGTCGGGTAGGGCACCCACCAGGTGAAGGGGGCGTCGGACAGCGGCTCCAGCTCGACCAGGCCGCGGCCCTCGGCGAGGTGCGAGACCACGCGGCGGCGGGCGCCGTCGTCGCCGCGGACGACGTGGAGGTCCCAGCGGCCCTCGCCGAGCCGCAGCTCGCGGCGGTCGAGGACGGCGGTCCAAGGGCCCTTGGGGGTGGCCGGTGCCTGGAGGGGCACGCTGACGGGCTTGCCCTCCTTGCGCCGGGTGACCGTCAGGGAGAGCTTCTCGCCGGAGAGGCCCTTGCGGTCGACCGAGACGATGATGTCGCCGTTCGCGTCGACGCGGCAGGAGGCCGTGCAGCGCAGCGGCTTGCGGACGATGTCCTTGATGGCGGCCTTGACCGGCGGGGTGGCGGGCCTGGCCACGCCGCGCCGCAGCGGCCGCAGCAGCTTGCCGGCGGTGCGGCGGAGCACCTTCGACAGCGGCAGGGGCGCGGGCTCGCGCTCTCCCGCGGTGCTCTCGGTGGTGCCGGTGTCGCCGCCGAGGCTCGCGATGAGGTCCTCGTACTGGCGGGCGATGGAGTCCGGGTGGTAGCGCTCGGCGGAGATCCGGGCCGCCTGGCCCATGGTCCGCCGCAGCTCGTCGTCCTCGATGAGCTTGAGCAGGCCCTTGGCGATGCCGTCGGTGTCGCCGACGGGGACGAGCAGGCCGTCGTGGCCGTCGCTGATGATCTCGCCGGGCCCGTGCGGGCAGTCGGTGGCGACGACGGGGACGCCACAGTGCATGGCCTCGACGATGGTCATGCCGAAGGATTCGTAGGAGGAGGTCACGGCGGCGACGGCGCCCTTGGCCCACTCGGTCTCGATGGGGGAGTGGGCGCCCATGAGCGCGATGTGCTCGCTCAGCCCGAGGGCGTCGATCCGGTCGCGCAGGGCGGCGCGCTCGGGGCCGCGGCCGTAGATGCGCAGCTTCCAGTCGGGGCGTTCGGCGACGACCTTGGCGAAGGCGTCGACGAGCAGGTCGTAGCGCTTGACGGAGATCAGCCGGCCCGCGGCGACGATCAGTTTCGACGTGCCGTCGGACGGCTCGACGGCGGGCGCGGGGACGGCGTTGGGCAGCGCGACGATACGGGCGCGGGCCTCGGGCAGCCGCTCGCGGTGCACGGCGGCGTCGGCCTCGGAGACGGTGGTGTGGGCGTCCAGGAGCGCTATCGCGGTGTCCTGCGCGGCGCGCAGGTCCGGGGCGTGGGCGCCGTGGATGAGGTGCTCCTGGCCGATGCGGAGGTAGCGGCGCTCGGTGGCGAGGCGGGTCAGGTAGACCAGCAGGCCGGGCCGGGTGGCGACCACGACGTCGGCGTCGGTGGCCGCGAGGTACTGCGCGACGCGCAGGTCGGCGAGGCGGGTGAACGCGGTGAGCCCGCTTTCGGGGGCCGGTAAGAGTGCGCTGGGCTGCTGCTGGAGCTCGTTGTCCGCCTCGGACCCCGGGGCGTCCTTGCGGATGTCGATCAGAGAGGTGAGCGTGACCCGGCCGGTCGCGGGCAGTTTCGGCGCGTCCGCGGAGCGGTAGACCGAGGCGATCTCCACGTCGTGGCGGGCGGCGAGCGCGCCGGCGAGGTTGGCCGTGGCGCGGATGGTGCCGCCGATGCCGTAGGCGTTGTGGATGAGAAACGCGATCTTCATGAGCGTCCCGGCGCGCGCACCCCCCCCGGGACGCCACGTCGGCCCCTCCCTGCCGCAGTGAATGAACCACGCGGGCGGAATGGGCCCGCTTGTTCGGGTGAGCGAACTGTAGGCGGAGCCACAAAGGATCTGTCAAGCGGACGGATCGGACAGCAGTTCAGAGGGTAACCGTCCATCCGGGCGTGGCGAAGAGACGCACCCCATGGGCGCTGGGAGGGTGGGCACGTGAAGGCGATGGTGGCGGTCTCCGCGGTCGTGGCCCTCGGGCTGGCCGCCGGGTGCAGTGGCAGTGACGACGCCGGGCGGCCCGGCCGGGCGGCGGGCGGCCGGGGCGAGGGCAAGGACACCCGCGACGCCGTGCGGGTGCTGAGCCCGGCGCAGCTCCAGCACGTCGAGCTCGGCCCGCACGAGGTCCCCGGCTTCCAGATCGAGAAGGCGTCCACGGGGGCGGCCGGCCACGGCAGGCCCGGCACGGACCGCGCGGCGTGCCGGCCGCTCGTCGACGCCCTGGGCTCGCAGCCCCGGCCCCAGCCCGTCGCGTCCGTCGTGAACACCTTCGCCAAGGCGGGCGAGGGCATGGACTTCGAGGGCCTGATGGGCATGATCCGCGTCTCGGCGTACGGGCGCGACGGCGCGGCCACCACGCTGCGGGACCTGCGGTCGGCCGCCACCGAGTGCGCGGACGGCTTCGGGATGCGTACGGGCGAGGGCGAGCCGCAGGAGTTCTCGTCGGTACGGACGCTGGGGGCGCCGGAGGTGGGCGACGAGGCGGTGGCGTACCGCCTGGAGAACGCGGCGGAACGGGCGCCGAGCCTGATCACGGTGGTGCGCTCGGGCAGCACGCTGGCGATGTTCTTCGCGACGAGCCTGTCGGATCCGGGGGACGTGGAGATCCCGCGGGAGCTGGTGCGGGCGCAGGTGGAGAAGGTGGAAGTGGCGGAACGGAAGGCCCCGACGGTGCCGCCGCCGCCGGCTTCGGGGGCGGGGGAGGGGGGTGAGGCGGGGGACAGTGCGGGCTGAATGTGGCGGGGTGTTTGCCCTCAAGCGCCGGGCAGGCTCTTTGTCCTCAGGCGCCGGACGGGCTGGGGGTGCGGTTGGCGGCCGCGGCCGGCGGTCAAAGATCGTCCTCAAGCGCCGGACGGGCTGGATGGGTGCGCCCGGTGGTTATCCGGCGGTCAAAGACTGTCCTCAAGCGCCGGACGGGCTTGATTGTGCCCGGCGAGCGCCAAATCCAGCCCGTCCGGCTGGGACAACGTCTATGCCTGCTTGCCCGGCCCCGTGCCCGCCCCGCTCGGGGACGCCGACTTCACCGACGCCGCCGCCTGCGCGTTCGCCCGCGCCATGATGCGGCGGAACGTGTACCCCGCCACATCCCGGCCCGCCGTCAGCGCGGCCTTGTCGTCCTCGGCGACCGCCTTGCCGTTCGCGTAGCCCGCGACCGTGAAGTACGCGTAGCGACCCTCCGCGTTGGCCGTCAGCCGGCAGGCGGTCGCGCGGCAGAACGCGGGGTCGTCGTCCCCGGACAGGGACGCGATGTTCCCCGCGGCCTGCTCCTTCGCCTTGTCCGCCGCCGCCTTCGTGTCGAAGATCGCGACGCCGACCGTCACGGCCACCCCGTCGCGTACGTACGTCGCCCGCAGCACCTTGCGGCAGCCGTTGTCCGTGAGGACCGAGCCGAGGGCGCCCTGCGTGGCGGAGGCGCAGTCCGAGGTCGTGGCGGTGGCCGTGCGCGTGTACTTGCGTTTGTCGAGGACCGGCTTGGTGTGCGGGAACAGCGTCTTCGTGCTCAGCGGCGCCTTGTCCTTCTCCGCGCTGGATATGAACTCGCGCGGGTTGGGCGGGGGCGGCGGCGCGACCTGCGAGAAGGACGGCTGAGGGGTCCCCGAGGAACCGGGCAGCTTCTCCGGCGAGGGCAGGCCGGACGCCTTCGCGCCGCCCTTGCCCGAGCCGACGACGGCGAACGCCACGACCGCGGCCACCGCGCCGGCGGCCAGCACACCGCCACCGCCGAGCAGCAGCCATTTGCGGCGCCGGCCGCGGGCCGCGGTGTTGTCGGCGAGGGCCGCCCAGTCCGGGGTCTGCTGCGCGCCGGGCCCCCAGGGGGCAGACGGCTGCGGCGGCGGGGGCGGACCCCACTGCGGTATCGGCTGATGGGGGTCCTCTGGGGCCCCATGCGGCCCTGCCTGCCCAAAGCTCATGGCGTGCATCGTAAACCGGTTGGTCGCACCCCTCGTCGCCGGAGACAATCGCTGCCATGGGACATGTCGACGCAGCACACCTGGAGTACTACCTTCCGGACGGGAGAGTGCTGCTCGGCGACGTTTCGTTCCGGGTCGGGGAAGGCGCGGCGGTCGCTCTCGTCGGCGCCAACGGCGCGGGCAAGACGACGCTGCTCCGGCTGATCTCCGGCGAGCTCCAGCCGCACGGCGGATCCGTCTCGGTCACGGGCGGGCTCGGCGTGATGCCGCAGTTCGTGGGGTCCGTACGGGACGACCGTACGGTGCGTGACCTGTTGGTCTCCGTGGCCCAGCCGCGCATCAGGGAGGCCGCGCGGGCCGTCGACGAGGCCGAGCACGCGATCATGGTGGGGGCACCTCCCAGCGGTAGCTGGGGGAGGGACGACGAGGCCGCGCAGATGGACTACGCGCAGGCCCTCTCCGACTGGGCCGAGGCCCGCGGCTACGAGGCCGAGACGGTCTGGGACATGTGCACGATGGCCGCGCTCGGCGTCCCGTACGACAAGGCGCAGTTCCGCGAGGTCCGCACGCTCTCCGGCGGTGAGCAGAAGCGACTGGTCCTGGAGTCGCTGCTGCGCGGCACGGACGAGGTGCTGCTCCTGGACGAGCCCGACAACTACCTCGACGTCCCCGGCAAGCGCTGGCTGGAGGAGCGGCTGCGCGAGACGAAGAAGACGGTCCTCTTCGTCTCCCACGACCGTGAGCTGCTCGCCCACTCCGCCGAGAAGATCATCAGCGTGGAACCGGGCCCGGCCGGATCGGACGTCTGGGTGCACGGCGGTGGATTCGGTACGTACCACGAGGCCCGCAAGGAGCGCTTCGCCCGCTTCGAGGAGCTGCGCCGCCGCTGGGACGAGAAGCACGCCCAGCTGAAGAAGCTCGTGATCAACCTGCGCCAGGCCGCCTCGGTCAGCCACGAGATGGCCTCCCGCTACGCGGCCGCGCAGACCCGGCTGCGGAAGTTCGAGGAGGCGGGGCCCCCGCCGGAGCCGCCGCGCGAGCAGGACATCCGGATGCGGCTGCGCGGCGGGCGTACGGGCGTCCGCGCCGTGACCTGCGAGGGCCTGGAGCTCACCGGCCTGATGAAACCGTTCGACCTGGAGATCTTCTACGGCGAGCGGGTCGCGGTCCTGGGCTCGAACGGCTCCGGCAAGTCGCACTTCCTGCGGCTGCTCGCCGGGGACGACGTCGCCCACACGGGCACGTGGAAGCTGGGCGCGCGGGTCGTGGCCGGCCACTTCGCCCAGACCCACGCCCACCCCGAGCTGATGGGCCGCACGCTCGTCGACATCCTGTGGACCGAGCACGCGAAGGACCGGGGCGCGGCGATGTCCGTCCTGCGCCGGTACGAGCTGGAGAAGCAGGGCGACCAGCGCTTCGAGAGATTGTCGGGCGGCCAGCAGGCGCGCTTCCAGATCCTGCTGCTGGAGCTGGCCGGTACGACGGCGCTGCTGCTGGACGAGCCGACGGACAACCTGGACTTGGAGAGTGCGGAGGCTCTGCAGGAGGGGCTGGAGGCGTACGAGGGGACGGTGGTGGCCGTCACGCACGATCGGTGGTTCGCGCGGGCGTTTGATCGTTTCGTGGTCTTCGGCTCGGACGGGCTCGTCCGCGAGGTCCCGGAGCCGGTGTGGGACGAGGCGCGGGTGGTTCGGGCGCGGTAGTTGGGTGCCGGGTGACCGCCCGGCGGGCGGTGTCCTCAAGCGCCGGACGGGCTTGGTGGGGGTGCGCGCGTCAGTCGTCCGGCCGTCACGGATTGTCCTCAAGCGCCGGACGGGCTTGATGGAGTGTGTGCCGTCAGTCGTCCGGCCGTCACGGATTGTCCTCAAACGCCGGACGGGCTGGATGGAGTGCGGCCGGGTGGTTCGGCCTGAGGCCAAGGAATGTCCTCAAGCGCCGGACGGGCTTGATTGGCGTGCCGACAGTCGTCCGGCCGTCACGGATTGTCCTCAAGCGCCGGACGGGCTGGAGATGGCCGGTCTCGCAGTCGTCCACGGCCTGCACATGACCACGCACGGTCCGCACGAACAAGCCCGTCCGGCGATTGAGGACGCCTGAACCGGCAGGGACCCACCGCGAGAGCCCTTGACCGAGCCCGTCCGGCGGTTGAGGACGCCAGTACGGGCCGGGCCCGCCGGGAGAGCCCGCGACCGAGCCCGTCCGGCGCTTGAGGACAAGGCCCCGCAGGGCCGTGCGGACCGCCGCCCCCGGCGAACCGGTAGGACCATGTGTTTTGACCCTGCCGGTAGGCGACGGGTACTCTACGAGTTCGTTATGCGTATTGGCTTGGTCGTTCTCACGCGAGGGGCCCTTACGCTTGTCCACCGGGCCGATGACCAGCGGCTGACGATCGGGTTGCGTCCCCGAGCGTCGCCAAGGCTGTCGTGATCGTCCAGGTGGCCTTGTCAGGACCCGTCCCCTCGGCCCTAGGGCTCGGGGAGACCCCACTCGAAGAAGCGAAGGCTACGACCGTGCGTACGTTCAGCCCCAAGCCCGGCGATGTCCAGCGCCAGTGGCACATCATTGACGCGCAGGACGTTGTCCTGGGCCGTCTGGCCTCTCAGGCCGCCAACCTCCTGCGCGGCAAGCACAAGCCCGTGTATGCGCCGCACATGGACATGGGTGACTTCGTCATCATCATCAACGCCGACAAGGTGCACCTGTCCGGTAACAAGAAGACCCAGAAGCTGGCGTACCGCCACTCCGGCTTCCCGGGTGGTCTGCGCTCCGTCCGTTACGACGAGCTGCTGGACAAGAACCCGGAGAAGGCCGTCGAGAAGGCCATCAAGGGCATGGTTCCCAAGAACTCTCTCGGCCGCCAGATGCTCTCGAAGCTGAAGGTCTACTCGGGCAGCGAGCACCCGCACGCCGCCCAGCAGCCGGTTCCGTTCGAGATCACCCAGGTCAAGCAGGGCTAGTCCCGGCCACCGCCGAACCAGACAGAAAGTATCTGAGGAGAATCGTGGCTGAGACCACCGCCGAGACCCCCGTCGTCGAAGATGAGGCTGGCGTCGAGGAGTACACCACCGAGACCGAGGTCGTCGAGTCGGAGTACACCTCCGAGTCGCTCGCGTCCCGTTTCGGTGACCCCCAGCCGGCCGCCGGCCTGGGTCGTCGCAAGAACGCCATTGCCCGCGTCCGGATCGTTCCCGGCACCGGCCAGTGGAAGATCAACGGTCGCACCCTTGAGGAGTACTTCCCCAACAAGGTGCACCAGCAGGAAGTCAACGAGCCCTTCAAGGTGCTCGAGCTCGACAACCGCTACGACGTCATCGCCCGCATCGCGGGTGGCGGCGTGTCCGGCCAGGCCGGCGCCCTGCGCCTCGGCGTGGCCCGTGCGCTGAACGAGGCGGACGAGGACAACAACCGCGGCCCGCTGAAGAAGGCCGGCTTCCTGAGCCGCGACGACCGTGCGGTCGAGCGCAAGAAGGCCGGTCTCAAGAAGGCCCGCAAGGCCCCGCAGTACAGCAAGCGCTAAGCCTCGGCTTCGCTGCTTCTGCTCGAACGCCCCGGCGGCACGATCCGTGCCCGCCGGGGCGTTCGGCTATCGGCGGCACGGGGCGTATACCTGGACGTACCTGGATTCAACGCTCCGGTCCCGGACTCGACACCTTGATGTGCGGGGGCCGCTCACGGGCCCCGTACCGCGTTTTTCGGAGGACACCAGTGGGACGACTCTTCGGTACGGACGGCGTGCGCGGTGTCGCCAACGCCGATCTGACGGCTGAGCTGGCGCTCGGCCTGTCGGTCGCCGCGGCGCACGTACTCGCCGAGGCGGGTACGTTCGAGGGCCACCGCCCCGTGGCCGTGGTCGGCCGAGATCCGCGCGCGTCCGGGGAGTTCCTGGAGGCCGCCGTGGTGGCCGGGCTCGCCAGCGCGGGCGTGGACGTGCTGCGGGTGGGCGTGCTGCCCACGCCGGCCGTCGCCTACCTGACCGGTGCGCTCGGCGCGGACCTCGGCGTGATGCTCTCCGCCAGCCACAACGCCATGCCGGACAACGGTGTCAAGTTCTTCGCCCGCGGCGGCCACAAGCTCGCCGACGAGCTGGAGGACCGGATCGAGCGCACCTACCGGTCCCACGCCTCCGGTGAGCCCTGGGACCGTCCCACCGGCGCCGGCGTCGGCCGCGTCCGCGAGTACGACCAGGGCTTCGACAACTACGTCGCGCACCTGATCGGCGTCCTGCCCAACCGCCTCGACGGCCTCAAGGTCGTCATCGACGGCGCCCACGGCGCCGCCGCCCGCGTCTCCCCCGAGGCGTTCGCCCGCGCCGGCGCCGAGGTCATCACCATCGGCACCGAGCCCGACGGCCTCAACATCAACCACGAGTGCGGCTCCACCCACCTGGACAAGCTGCGCGCCGCCGTCGTCGAGCACGGCGCCGACCTCGGTGTCGCCCACGACGGCGACGCCGACCGCTGCCTGGCCGTGGACGCCAAGGGCGAGGAGGTCGACGGCGACCAGATCCTGGCCGTCCTCGCGCTCGCGATGCGCGAGGCCGGCTCGCTGCGCAAGAACACCGTCGTCGCCACCGTGATGTCCAACCTGGGCTTCAAGCTGGCCATGGAGCGCGAGGGCGTCGAGCTGGTCCAGACCGCGGTCGGCGACCGCTATGTGCTGGAGGAGATGAAGGCGCACGGCTTCGCCCTGGGCGGCGAGCAGTCGGGCCACGTCATCGTCCTCGACCACGCCACCACCGGCGACGGCACCCTGACCGGCCTGATGCTGGCCGCGCGCGTCGCCGCCACGGGCCGGCCCCTGGCCGACCTGGTGGGCGTCATGGAGCGCCTGCCGCAGGTCCTCATCAACGTCCGCGACGTCGACAAGTCCCGGGTGACGTCCTCGCCCGAGCTCACCGCCGCCGTCACGGCCGCGGAGAGCGAGCTGGGCTCCACGGGGCGGGTGCTGCTGCGGTCGTCCGGTACGGAGCCGCTGGTGCGCGTCATGGTCGAGGCCGCGGACATCGAGCAGGCTCGGGCGGTCGCGCAGCGGCTGGCCGACGTGGTGAAGTCGGCACTGGGTTAAGGGTTTCCGGGGCTCAGCCCCGGGCCCCGGTCCTCCATCGCCGGACGGGCTGTCAAGCGTCGCTGCCTGGCCCAGAACCACTTCTGGGCCAGGAGCGTCACCGTTCCCGCCACGACGATGCCCAGCAGGTTCAGGGCCAGCTGCACCGCCGACCCGCGGGTCTCCGACCAGTTGCCGTAGGACAAGGCGACAGCCGCGTTCGCCGCCGCCGGTACCGTCGTCACCGAGATCGCGACGCCGATCAGGGCCCCCGACTTCGCCGAGGTCAGGGAGAGGATCCCGGCGACGCCCGCGAGGAACGCCACGATGAACGAGAAGGCGTCCGGCTGCCAGATGAACGCCGTCTGCGGCCGCGGCGCGAGGAACCTCGCCTCGTGGAAGAGGCCCAGCCAGTCCATCAGCAGGCTGAAGCCGCCGGTCAGGGCCATCGCCACGGGGAAGCCCACCAGCAGCGCGACCGTCGAGCGCCACGCCAGCCGGGGCGCGCGCCGCACGATCGCCGTGCAGAGCCCGGCCAACGGGCCGAACTCCGGGCCCACCGCCATCGCGCCCACGATGAGGATGGCGCTGTCGATGATCACGCCGCACGCGGCGAGCATCGTCGCGACCGTCAGGAACGCCATGAACGTGACGGTCAGTGTCGACTCCTCGTGCGTCTCCCCGACCAGCGACTCCCAGACGATCGCGTCCGCGCCCTCGCCCGGAGCGTCGTTCTCGGCGATGTCCGCCCGCCGCGACAGCGTCAGGTCCACGTCGTCGACGGAGACCGCGCCCCACTCCGGCACGCCCACCGCCCTCAGCCGCTCCAGCAGCTCGTCGGCGGCCTCGCGCGCCACGTCGCACAGCACGATGTCGCCCTGCGGGCTGCGCGCGGCTCCGGTGAGTACGGCCAGGTGCGTGGCGCCCACCGTGCTCTCCACGAGGGCGACGACCTCGTCGGTGCGGTCGGCGGGAGTGATCATCCGCAGATGGAGCATGGGCGGTGTATCCGTCCTGACGGCGTATCAGAGCTTGCGCAGCGACAGGCGCTGCACCTTGTGGTCGGACCCCTTGCGCAGGATCAGGTTCGACCGGCCGCGCGTGGGGGCCACATTCTCCAGCAGATTGGGCTTGTTGATGGTGCGCCAGTTCCGGCGGGCGTAGTCCAGCGACTCGTCCTCGGAGACCTGGGTGTAGCGGCGGAAGAACGAGTGCGGGTCCTGGAAGGCGGTCAGGCGCAGCTTCTTGAACCGCTCGTAGTACCAGCGCTCGATGTCCTCGGTGCGCGCGTCCACGTAGACGCTGAAGTCGAAGAAGTCGGCGAGCCCGAGGCGGGTGCGGCCGTCGCTGCCGGGGAGGGCCGGCTGGAGGACGTTCAGGCCCTCGATGATCAGGATGTCCGGGCGGTGCACGGTCAGTCGCTCGCCGGGCACGATGTCGTAGATCAGGTGGGAGTAGACGGGCGCGGAGACCTCGTCCTTGCCGGCCTTCACGTCGGCGACGAAGCGGGTCAGGGCGCGCCGGTCGTAGGACTCGGGGAAACCTTTCCGCGACATCAGTCCCCGGCGGTGGAGCTCGGCGTTGGGCAGCAGGAAGCCGTCCGTGGTGACCAGCTCGACGCGCGGGTGCTCGGGCCAGCGGGCCAGCAGCGCCTGGAGCAGGCGGGCCGTGGTCGACTTGCCGACCGCGACGCTGCCGGCCACGCCTATGACGAACGGTGTGCCCGGCTGCGATCCGTGGCCGCGGTCGCCGGCCTCGCCGAGGAAGGTGTTCAGGGTGCCGCGCAGCCGGCTGGTCGCGCCGACGTAGAGGTTGAGCAGGCGGGAGAGCGGCAGATAGACGTCCCGTACCTCGTCCAGGTCGATCACGTCGCCGAGCCCGCGCAGACGCTCGACCTCCTCGGCCGTCAGTGGCAGCGGGGTGTTCTCCCGCAGGGCGCTCCACTCCGCGCGGGTGAGATCCACGAAGGGGGAGGAGTCTGCGCGGCGGCGGTGCTGCGGCTGCTCTGAGGTGGTCGGCACGGGCCCATTGTGCGCGGGTGGCGTGCGCGGCTCACTTCCGGGTGCCGGATGAGGGTGTTCTCATGGGGTTTGTGTGACTCGTGCGGTTCCAGAGTGTGGCCCTCGCGGCTCCGGACGGTGAAGTTCGGCGGTGACTCTGTACCTACTGGCCGGTCAGTACTACCGTCCCTGCCTCCAGACCACCGCACCACGCTAGGGACCGCCGTGTTGGTCATCCACTCCGTACGGGCCGCCGTACGCAGGCTCGTCTGTCATGACCCCCGTGATCGCCGCACGGGCCCCGCCGGGCCCGCCGACCGCGTCGGCGCCGTCCGCGGCCGGGTCCGCGGCCGTACCGCCGTGCCACCGGACTTCGCCGCGCAGGTGTGCGGCGAGCTGAGCGCCGAGCTGCCCGACGAGGACCTCGGCCAGGACCTCGACGACTGCCTGGACCGCTACGAGCTCGGCAGCAAGCCGCGCTGCGAGGAGGTCGAGTACCTCGAACTCGTCCAGGAGGCGATCGACCGCATCGAACGCGGCCGCTAGGCGTTCGGCGCGGCCGGCGAATCCGGTCGGGGGCGTTGCGCCATTGGTGGCACCTTCGCACGGGCCCGAGCCGTACGCTGCTGCGCATGTGCGGAATCGTTGGCTATGTGGGAGGGCAGTGCGCCCTCGACGTCGTATTGGCAGGGCTCCGGCGCCTGGAGTACCGCGGCTATGACTCGGCCGGGGTCGCGGTGCTGGCCGACGGCGGTCTGGCCGCCGCCAGGAAGGCGGGCAAGCTCGCCAACCTGGAGAAAGAGCTCTCCGACCGGCCGCTGCCGTCCGGCCCCACGGGCATCGGCCACACCCGCTGGGCCACCCACGGCGGTCCGACGGACGCCAACGCCCACCCCCACCTCGACAACGCCGGCCGCGTCGCGGTGGTCCACAACGGCATCATCGAGAACTTCGCGCTGCTGCGCGCGGAGCTGGCGGAACGCGGCCACCTCCTCGGCTCGGAGACCGACACCGAGGTCGTCGCCCACCTGCTGGCCGAGTCCTTCTCCTCCTGCGGCGACCTCGCCGAGTCCATGCGCCAGGTGTGCCGCCGCCTGGAGGGCGCGTTCACGCTGGTCGCCGTCCACGCCGACGAGCCCGACGTCGTCGTCGGCGCCCGCCGCAACTCCCCGCTCGTCGTCGGCGTCGGGGACGGCGAGTCCTTCCTCGCCTCCGACGTCGCCGCGTTCATCGCCCACACCCGCGACGCCATCGAGCTCGGCCAGGACCAGGTCGTCGAGCTGCGCCGCGACGGCGTGACCGTCACGGACTTCGACGGCGCGCCCGCGGAGGTACGGGCGTACCACGTCGACTGGGACGCGTCGGCGGCGGAGAAGGGCGGCTACGACTACTTCATGCTCAAGGAGATCGCCGAGCAGCCGAAGGCCGTCGCGGACACGCTCCTGGGCCGCATCGACGTGGCGGGCGCGCTCTCCCTGGACGAGGTGCGGATCCCCGCCTCCGTGCTCCGCGAGGTCGACAAGGTCGTCATCGTGGCCTGCGGCACGGCGTACCACGCCGGCATGATCGCCAAGTACGCGATCGAGCACTGGACCCGCATCCCCTGCGAGACCGAGCTGGCCAGCGAGTTCCGCTACCGCGACCCGATCCTCGACCAGCGCACGCTGGTGATCGCCATCAGTCAGTCCGGCGAGACCATGGACACGCTGATGGCACTGCGGCACGCGCGCGAGCAGGGCGCGAAGGTCCTGGCCATCTGCAATACGAACGGCTCGACGATCCCCCGCGAGTCCGACGCCGTGCTCTACACGCACGCCGGCCCGGAGGTCGCCGTCGCCTCGACCAAGGCGTTCCTGACCCAGCTCGTGGCCTGCTACCTGGTCGCCCTCTACCTCGGCCAGGTGCGCGGCACCAAGTGGGGCGACGAGGTCGTCTCGGTCATCCACGAGCTGTCCGAGATCGCCACGCAGGTGGAGGAGGTGCTGGAAACCATGGAGCCGGTGCGCGAGCTGGCCCGGTCCCTCGCCGACAAGAACACCGTGCTCTTCCTGGGCCGGCACGTGGGCTACCCGGTGGCCCTGGAGGGCGCCCTCAAGCTCAAGGAGCTCGCCTACATGCACGCCGAGGGCTTCGCCGCCGGCGAGCTCAAGCACGGGCCGATCGCGCTGATCGAGCAGGACCTGCCGGTCGTGGTGGTCGTGCCGTCCCCGCGCGGCCGGTCCGTGCTCCACGACAAGATCGTCTCCAACATCCAGGAGATCCGGGCCCGGGGCGCGCGCACCATCGTGATCGCCGAGCGCGGCGACGAGGCGGTACGCCCGTACGCCGACCACCTCATCGAGATCCCGGCGACCCCGGTGCTCCTGCAACCCCTGGTGGCCACCGTGCCGTTGCAGGTCTTCGCCTGCGAGCTGGCGACCGCCCGCGGCAACGAGGTCGACCAGCCGCGCAACCTCGCCAAGTCGGTGACCGTCGAATGATCGTCGGAGTGGGTATCGACGTGGCCGAGATCGACCGTTTCGACGCGGCGCTTCGGCGGACGCCGGGCATGGCGGACCGCTTGTTCGTCTCGCGCGAGCTGTATTTGCCGAACGGCGAGCGGCGCGGGATCGCGTCCCTGGCGGCCCGCTTCGCCGCGAAGGAGGCTCTCGCCAAGGCCCTGGGGGCACCGGCCGGCTTGCTGTGGACGGACGCGGAGGTCACGACGGAGGACAGCGGCCAGCCGCGGCTGGTGGTCACCGGCACGGTGGCCGCTCGCGCGGAGGCGCTGGGGGTGACGTCGTGGCACATCTCGCTGAGCCATGACGCGGGGGTCGCGTCCGCGGTGGTGATCGCGGAGAAGTAGTGACGGGGCGGGAAGTGCGGCCCTGTCGTGAGGGGCCGCGCGGGCCCGGGAGGC
The DNA here is from genome assembly GCF_018614525.1 of Streptomyces sp. ISL-11. Lineage (GTDB taxonomy): Bacteria > Actinomycetota > Actinomycetes > Streptomycetales > Streptomycetaceae > Streptomyces. The sequence continues at coordinate 13,813 of NZ_JAGGOL010000013.1, read as the reverse complement.
GGGAGGCCGGGAACCGACGCGTCCTGGGTCTTCGGGACGGCATCGCATCCGATGGGTCTACGGCGCGATGGGCTCGGCGCCGAGGCCGCAGCCGGCTGCCGGCGTACATCTCGACGTGATCGATCATCCACCGGGTGGTGTCGTCCATCTGCTGTAGCCAACGCTCCCGCTGTCCTGGCCTGTTGGCGGTGTGGCTCAGCCGGGTGTGGGCCGGCGGTCGATGACGGTCATCTTCTCTTCGAGGGTGGCGGGGACTTCGTGGACCTCGGCGGTGATGCCGGCGGTGGTCAGGGCGGTGCGGACGGTGTCGGGCGGGGTGTCGGCGAGTCGGACGCGGCGGCCGTTGAGGGTGACGGGGAGTCCGGCGGCGTCGAGGGCGGCGAAGGCGTCGGCCCAGTGGGGGGTTTCGACTTCGCAGGCGGTGGTGCCGCCGATGATGTCGGCTTCGGTTCCGGCGGCGACGGCGTGTCCGTGGGACATGAGGACGAGCCGGTCGCACTGTTGGGCTTCTTGCATGTAGTGGGTGGTGACCAGGACGCCGGTACCGTGCTCGGCCTGGTCGTGGACGGCGTCCCACAGGCGGGCTCGGGAGAGGGGGTCGACGCCGGAGGTGGGTTCGTCCAGGACGAGGAGTTCGGGGTGGTGGGCGAGGGCGATGGTGAAGGCGAGCCGGCGTTGCAGGCCGAGGCCGATCTCGCCGACGAAGCGGTGCTCGACCGCCGCCAGAGCGGGTTCGAGGACGGGAGGCCCGGCCTCGAAGGCGGCGGAGGCGAAGGAGATGTTCTCCGCGACGGTGAGGGTCTGCCACAGCCCCAGCCCCTGGGGGACGTAGCCGAGGCGGCCGCGGGTGGTGCGGTCGGGGGTGCGGCCGAAAGCTGCGACAGCGCCTTCGGTGGGGACGGTCAGGCCCAGGAGGATGCGGATGAGGGTGGTCTTGCCGGCGCCGTTGGCGCCGAGCAGGCCGACGATCTCTCCCGGGCGCACAGCCATGGAGACGGTGTCGACGGCCGAGAAGGCGCCGTAGCGCTTGGTGACACGGTCGGCGCTGATGAGAACGTCACTCATGTCAGGACTCCTGCTGCTGGGCGGCGAGGGTGAGGGTGATGACGGTGTCCTCCATGTCCGCGCGGATCGGCTCCTCGCCGGGCCGGGCGGGGCCGGGGTGCCAGGAGCGGGTGGCCCGGCCGCGCCGCCAGGACAGCTCGCGTGGGCCGGCGGGGCCGTCGCCGGTGGTCAGGGTGCCGGGGGCGTGGGCGAGGACGTCGGCGGGGGTGCCGGAGGCGAGGGCGCGGCCGCGGTCCAGGACCAGGCAGGTGGAGGCGCGTTCGGCTTCGTCGAGATAGGTGGTGGCCATGACGACGGCGGCGCCGTCGGCGGCGGCCCGGGAGATCAGCCGCCATAGGTCGACGCGGGAGACGGGGTCGACGCCGGTGCTGGGCTCGTCCAGGACGAGCAGGCGGGGGCGGTGGAGGATGGCCAGGCAGAAGGCGAGTTTCTGCCGCATGCCGCCGGACAGGGCGCCGGCGAGCCGGTCGGTGGCCCGGTCCAGTCCCGCCGCGGTGAGAAGCCGGTCGCGGCGCTGGACGAGGTCCGGGCCGGTCAGGTGGTGGGCGGCGGCGACGAAGGAGAGGTTCTCGGCGACGGTGAGGTCCTGCCAGACGCCGGAGGCGCCGGTGGGCATGAAACCGCAGTCGACGGGGGCGGGCGCGCTGACGTTTCCGGTGGCAGGGCGGACCCGGCCGACGAGGGCCCGCAGCAAGGTGGTCTTGCCTGCGCCGTCTCCACCGACGACGGCGGCGACCTGCCCGGGGACCGTGGCCAAGGTGACGTGGTCCAGGGCGGTGGTGGCGCCGTAGGCGACGGTGACGCCGAAAGCGCCCCAGCCCTGCCCATCGGAGGCGGGAGTGCTGGTGGGAGCGGTGTTCATCGGGCGCTCCCGGTGGGGACGGCCTTGCGGCCGGGGGTCTTGGGGGCGGTGGGGGCCAGATCGCGGCGGAAGCGCAGCACGGCGGCGGAGAACACCAGGACCGACATGCCGGCCAGGACGCCGAGCGGCAGGGTCAGAGAGCTCAGGGGTGCGTCACGGAGCATGACACCCTTGGAGATCATGTTGAAGTACGTCAGCGGGAACAGGTAGCCGATCCACCGCACCCCGGCCGCCATCGAGGCCAGCGGGAAGATCATCCCGGACAGCAGGATCTGCGGCATCAGCGTCAGCAGCGCCATCTGCATGGCCTGACCCTGGTTCTGGGACACCGAGGAGATCAGCACGCCGATCCCCAGCACGGTGAACAGGAACAGCACGGCCCCCAGCGCCAGCACGGCCACGTTCCCGGCGAACGGCACCCCGAACAGCAGGCAGCCCAGCACCGTCACCAGCAGCATGTCCACGGCCGCGAGCACGAAGTACGGGGCGATCTTGCCCACGATCACGTCGGACGCCTTGAACGGCATCACCGCCAGCTGCTCCAGCGTCCCGGCCTGGCGTTCGCGGACCAGCCCGATCGCGGTGATGATCGTCCCGATGAACGCCATGATCATCCCGACCAGGGCGGGCACCATCACCCACGACGTCTTCAGCTCAGGGTTGAACAGCACCTCCGGCTCGAGCGCGCCCCCGGAGGCCAGGGACGCGGAGGCGGCGGCCTGGGCGGCGAACTGGTCCGACCCGTCGATCAGCACCGTCGACGTCCTGCCCGTGGCGTCGGTGAGCACCACCGCCCCCGCGTCCTGCGCACGCAGCGCGTCACGTGCCTGGTCCCGCGTGCCCTTCGGATCGACCTTTGCCACGTCGAACGGCGCCTTCAACTGCGCGGCCACCGTCTTCGCCCGAGGTCCGTAGACGCGAGTGGGCACGTCGTCGCCCCGGAAGTTCGCCGCGTACCCGAAGACCACCAGCAGCGCCAGCGGCAGCACGATGATCATCGCCATCGTCCGCCTGTCGCGCCGCAGCTCCAGGAACTCTTTGAGGATCATTGCCCACATCGGGCCCACCGCCTTGTCCGGGGCGCCCGCGCACGGGCGCCGCTCCGCCACGCCCCCCACCAGGGCGGCGACGGGGCGGGATCAGCGTAGGAACGGCGGTCATCGAAATGCAACGCGTGTTTAATTTCGATAGGCTCGACGGGTGAGCGATCCCATCCCCCCAGCCCCGCAACCGCGACGCCCGGGCCGGCCGGCGGGAAGCCGTACCGGGCAGAGCCCCGCCCGCGACCGCATCCTTGAGGCCGCCCGACGGCAGTTCGCCCAGGGCACCTACGCCTCCACCACCGTGCGCGCCATCGCCGCCGAAGCGGGGGTCAACCCGGCCCTGGTGATTCATCACTTCGGCAGCAAGCGCAACCTGTTCGCCGCCACCCTGCGACTGCCGCTGCACGTACGCGACAAGATCGCCGCCTTGGTGCGCACCGACTCCGCCGACCTGGGCGAACATCTGGTGCGCCTGTTCCTGGGCCTGTGGCAGGACCCCGTATTCCGCGCCCCACTCGCGGCCATGATCCGCTCGGTCTTCAGCGACAGCGAGGCCTCCGACGCCCTCGGTGACTTCTTCACCGCGGAGATGATCGGGCCCATCGTCGCCGCCTCCGGCCACGACCAGCCCCACCTGCGCGTCTCCCTGGTGGCCAGCCACCTCCTCGGACTGGCCAGCGCCCGCCACATCCTGGGCATCGCCCCCTTGGTCAGAGCCGACACCGAACACCTCGTCGCCTGCGTCGGACCCGTGGTCCAGCACTACCTCACCGGTGACCTCCCTCGCCGCTGACGGGGCTTAGGAGTGGCGCCGGTGCGCGTGGCTCCTCTGAATGATCACGGATCACGGATCACGGATCACGGATCACGGATCACGGATCGCGGATCGCGGATCACGGTGTCGGCGGTGGTGATCGCGGAGAGGCCCGCGGGGTGACCTGCTCCGGTCCTGGCCGACAGGAGAACGGCCCCCAACTCCACGGGGACCGTTCGTCGTTCCCCTGTCAGAGGGCAGGGGTACCGTTCTGGTGTCGAGTCAGAACGGAGCACAGTATGCCCCCGTATTTCGGCGAACACACCGGCGCGCGGGTCGCGCACGCGCGCAAGGCGCGCCGGCTGACACAGCGCGAATTGGCCGACCTGTCGCATGTCTCGTACAGCACGCTGACGAAGATGGAGCAGGGCATTCTGCCGGCGAGCCCGTCGGTGATCGGAGCGCTGGCGCGTGCGCTCTCCGTGCCCGTTACCGAGTTGACCGGGCAGCCGTACCTCGACGAGCTGCGCCATGACCAACTGGACGGGCTGATCCAGCCGATCCGCGAGGCGCTGAACATCTACGACCTGGGCCCCGACCCGGACGTGGTGCCGCGCCCGGTCGACGAGTTGGAGGCGCACGCCGAGAGGCTGTGCGCCCTGGTGCGCGCGACGAACATCAAGCAGGTCGCCGCCGGTCTGCCCGGTCTGATCCACGAGGCGACGACGGCTGCCCACCTCGCCGCCGACGGACGCCACTGGCGCCTGCTGGCCAGCACGTATCGCACCGCCTACGACGTGACGACCAAGCTCGGCTTCTTCGACCTCTGCACGGTCGCGCTGGACCGGCTGGACTGGGCAGCCCAGCGCGCCTCGGACCCGCTGCTGGCGGGAATGCGGCAGTACCTGCGGGCCCTGGCCTATCTGCGCGCCGGTGACTACCGGACGGGCGAGCGGCTCGTACGGCTGGGGATGTCCACTCTGGAGCAGGCGGACGCGGGCCGGGTGCGCGACGTGGTCACCGGGCAGCTCCACCTGGGTGCCGCAGTGCTGGCGGGCCGTGACAAGGACGAGGACACCGCCGAGGGCCACCTCGACGAGGCGCGGCGGCTGGCGGAGCGGACGGGACCGGCGGAGAAGGTGCACTGGCTCTCGTTCGGGCCGACCAACGTCGGCGTCCACCGCGTGAGCGTCCTCGCCGAGCTGGACCGGTATCCGGAGGCCCTGAGGGTCGCGGACGAGACGCCGATCCCCGAGAGCTGGCCCCCGTCGCGGCTGGCGCATCACTGCTCCGAGGTGGCCCGCGCCCAGATGTGGACCGGCCGCACGGACGCCGCGTTCCAGAGTTTGCGGAAGGCACGCAAGCTGGCACCGCAGCAGACGCGCTACCACCCGACGGTACGGGAGACGTATGCGGGGCTGGAGTCGGCGCGGCGCCGGATGCCGGATTCGTTTGCCAACTTCGGGTCCTGGCTGCGGATATGACGCCCGGTGCACCTCGGGCCACGGGTATCAGCGACGTCTGATAGTTCCGGCCTTGAGGTGTCGGCACCCTGTGATGGTCAGTGAGGACCCCCGCGACCGCGTGAACGGCCCGGGGGCGTGGCCAACGCTTCAGAGGAGCGCCGACATGCGAGACCCTATCCGCCGCCTGACCGTCCGGGCGAGAGCTCTTTTCCGCCGCTGGGACGCGGGGCCGGAGGCCGCGACACCGCCTCCGGCGGAGCCGAGCCCGTACCGCCTCGTCGCAGGGGCGCACGGGATCAACCTGATCGCTCGCGGGGCACGGGCGGCGGGCCGATGACCGCGATCAGCTGCGCGACCGTCGCGCCGCCCCGTCCCGAGACCTACCGCCTGGTCGCCCCGACAGCGCCCACCACGGCCCGGCTCGCCCGCGACTTCGTCACCGCCGCACTCGCCGCCGCGAACCGCCGCGTGCTGATCGAGGAGGCCCGGATCTGTGTGTCCGACGCCGTGGCCAACGTCGTGCGGCAGGCGCGGGTGCCGGAGCTCACCGTCGAGCTGACCGTCCTGCCGGGGAGCGTGACCGTCGCCGTACGCGACGACGACCCGACCCGCCCGCCGTGGCCCCGCAGAGCCGGAGCGGGGGAGGGGGACGGCCGCGGCCTGTCGCTCGTACGCCGCATCGCGCACGCGTCGGGCGTGACGTGGGTGTGGGACGGCCTGGACCTGGTCGGCAAGCAGATCTGGTTCGAGCTGCGGGAGGGCGGAACAGCGCCCTTCCCGGCCGCAGACAGCGGAAGAGGCGCGGCCGGACTTCCGGGCACGGTCGCCATCGTGGATCTGCTGCAGAGCGGAGTGGGTCGGCATGCCTGACGTTCGATGACCCACCCGCGCCGGCCGAGTCGTTCGCTCGCTACTCGGTCACGACATTGAAGGCCGGGTACACCCTGGGCGTGAACTCCGGAATTCCGGCCTCTTGGGCGTACGGGAGCATGATTTCCGCGAATCGCTGCCATGCTTCCTCGGACTCCCAGACATCCACGACGAACCAGCCGTTCTCTCCCTGTCCGGCAACGTGTGCGATGACACCAGGCACTGGCCAGTCCGAGCGGTTCTTGACCAGGCCACGCCCGTTGCTCACCTTGTTCGCGACCTGCTCGTACTGGGCCTGAGTGGCTCCGGTCATGTTCAGCTCGACGATGATCGCCATAGCAGCTCCGTCCGCGGTGGGCATCGGTGTCCACCCAGTCGATCAGCGGTCGGTGCCTTCCGCACGGGGGCACCGGCCGCACGGGTGACGGGCGCGACAGCAGGAGAGACCTTTCGGAAACGTCCGTGACTACGCGCGCACGGCCGCGCCGCGCGTCACCGAGACGATGAGTTCCCGCAGATGCTCGACGTACAGCCGCATGTTCTTGTACGCGGCCTCGGTGTCCGGATAGCGGGCGGCGAACTGCAGGCCGTCGGGGAGCCGGGTGACCCACGCGCACACCTGGTCGCCGTAGGAGACCCGGATCAGCGCGTACGCCTTCAGGTCCTGCCACCGCTCCGATCCGGGGACGTCTCGCGCGTCGATGAACGAGACGATCGAGTACAGGTCCGGGGACGTGGGCCGGAAGTCGGAGCCCAGCAGGCGCAGGACCCGGGCGATGGGCATCCGTGACAGCGGCTTGTTCTTCCGCACGGCGGCACGGACCAGTTCCAGCGCACTGTCGAAGTCCGTCGCCCGGTCCACCGGGATCTCGATCGGCGCGCCGCCCACGTACCAGCCCACCGAGTCCGACCACTGGGACTTCACCCGGGTGTGGAACGGCACGACGGTGCGGTACACCCGCTGCCCGCCGATCTCGCGGACGATGAGGGCGGTGGCCGCGAGGACGCCGATCAGGCTCCCGCCGTACGGGCGGCAGTGCGCCTCGAAGGCTGCCGCGTCCGTGTCGTCCACGAGCATCTCCCGCATGAACTTCTGCGTGGGCAGCGGCGCTTCGGGGTCGAGGCCCAGATCGACGGGGAAGTTCGGCAGCTTTCCGTCGCAGCGGGTGACGAACTCCCGCCAGCGCCCGACGATCGCGTGCGTGTCGTCGATCTGATCGGCGTTCGTGCGCTCGATCGCACAGAAGTCGACGTAGCTGGCGACCGGCGGCGCCTCCACGGCACGGCCTTCGAGGGCGGACGCGTAGAGTCCGTGGATCTCGGCGGCGATGCGGTAGAGCGAGTACGCGTCGACATTGCTGTGGTCGAAGACCATGTAGACACTCGCGCCGTCCGCCCTGACGACCGCGCTGAAGACGAAGTTCGGCCAGGTGAGCGCGTCCGCCGCGACGTCGAAGCGGTCCTGCAAGTACCGGGTGAGCACCGCCGCGTCGGAGAATTCGCCCACGTCCTCGCGGTGCAGCGCGACGGCGTCGGCGTCCAGCGTGAAGCGCCGCATCTCGTCGCCGACCCAGCGGAAGCCGCTGCGCAGCGTCTCGTGCCGGAGCGTCCAGGCGTGCAGCGCGCCCTGGAGGGCATCGAGATCGACCTGCCCCGGGATGTCGAACGCCGTGCCGGTCCAGGTCGGTACGGACAGACCGTCCTCGCGTACCGAACGAGCCGTTCGGATGTGGGCCTCCTGTACGTACGCGGGCGGCCGGGGATCCTCCGGCAGACCGGTCGCCGCCTCGACGGTCGCCGGATGCAGCGTCCATTCCACGAGACGGCCGGGCCGGACCTCGCAACGCTGGATGTCAGTCATTCGCACGGGGGCTCTCCGTTCACGCGCCCTCGGGGCGCAGACAGGGCAGGGAGGGAGCTGATGAACCGAGCGCGGGTGACGGTCGCCGGCCGCGCCATGGGGCATCGCCACCACCCGGCTGTCGATCCTCCCCATGGGGCATCGCTCAATGACACGCCCGGATCAACGAATCGGATGATCCGAAAGAAACGCGGTGGCGGCGGCCTGTGGCGTGCTCCGCCCCTCGCGTCACCGGGCGATCGACGCCCAGGGTGACCACCGCGGCGAGGGCGGCGGGGATCGACCCCGGCTCGCCGACGGCGCGGCCCGTCGTCGACGAGCTGGTGGAGCGGTGCGCCGAGCGGCCCATCCTCCGGACGCCCCGTCCCATCTGTCGTATCGTCAATTACGCGCCACAGCAGGGCGGAAAGAGGCGAAGGGGGCGGGTCGTGCACCCGGCTAAGGAACGCATTGCGGCCGTATTCGGGCGGAGTCAGGGAAGCGGCTACCTCCTCGCACCGAATCTCGTTCTGACCGCCGCGCACGTGATCGGCGACTGCGACACCCCCCGGGTGATCGTGCCAGGTGGCGTCGGGCAGGTGCGCTGCCGGGTGGTGTGGGCGCGGGACGACAACCGGCGGTGCGACGCGGCGCTGCTCGTCGCCGAGCGGGACCTCGTCGACGAGGAGACGGCGGCCGCCTTCGAGCCGGTGGTCTGGGGCCGCGCGTACGACCTGCGGGTCTGGCCCGGCGCGCAGGCCATCGGCTACCCGCACGTCCAGCGCGACGCCGCCGGCGAGCTCGACACCGAGCAGGTGACGGGCTCCCTCAAGCCGGGCAGCAATCTGCTCAGCGGCCGGCACGTCCTCGACAGCGACTGCGGCGCGCCCGCACCGCCTTCCGGCGGGGGCTCGCCGTGGGCGGGCATGTCCGGTGCGGCCGTCTTCGTGGACGGTCTCCTCGCGGGCGTGGTCTGTGCCGACCCGAACGGGTGGCGGCACGGGCGGCTCACGGTGACGCCCTCGGCGACGCTCTGGTCGGACTTCACCTTCCTCAGCGACTGCCTGCTGGCGGGCCACAAACCGGAGTCCCGGTCGCTCGCCTCGCCCCGGCAGCTGGAGATCGAGGCGTTCGAGCGCAGGCTGCGCGACTACATCGTCGAGAAGTCCGGCGAACTGACGATCATCGGCCTGACGCTCTCCGACGGCGAGGGCGAGACCTGGCCGCTCGACGCCGCCTACCTCAGCCTGGAGCTGACCGGCGCGGAGGCCGCGCGGCGGATGTCCGCGGACACCTTCGGGCTCCCTTCCGGCGAGGGGTCCGGCGGCTCCGTGGCGTCACCGAAGCGCGCGGAGGAGGCACTCGCCGGGCAGCGCCGCGTCCTGCTGCGCGGGGCGGCCGGCTCGGGCAAGACCACGCTGCTGCAATGGCTCGCCACGATCACCGCGCGCGGCGACCTGCCGCCCGGCCTCGGCCACCTGAGCGGCTGCATGCCGCTGACGCTGCCGTTGCGGACGCTCATCCGGCGGGGTGAGCTCCCGCAGCCGGAGGAATTCCTGGCCGCCGCCGCGGGCCCGCTCTCCGGCCTGCCCGCCGCCCAGGGCTGGGCCACCCGCAGGCTGACCGAGGGCACGGCGCTGCTGCTGATCGACGGTGTGGACGAGGTTCCCGAGGCCGACCGGCGCCGGACCCTGACCTGGGTCAAGGACCTGCTCGCCGCCTATCCGGAGGCCCGGTACGTCATCACCACCCGCCCCTCCGCCGTACGGGAGGGCTGGCTGGCCGACTCCGACTTCACCGAGCTGGAACTGCTCCCCATGAGCCGCGGTGACGTCACGGCCTTCATCGACCGCTGGCACACGGCGGCCGGGCAGCGCGAGAACGAGCGGCTGCGCGCCTTCCGCGACTCCCTCACCACCGCCGTCGTCACCAAGCGCGACCTCGGCATGCTGGCCACCAACCCGCTGATGTGCGCGCTGATCTGCGCCCTCAACCGCTCCCGGCACGGCTACCTGCCGCACGGGCGGATGGAGCTCTACCGCGCCGCGCTCGAACTGCTGCTCGTACGACGTGACCGCGAGCGCGAGATCGTCATGGGCCAGGACGGGCCGGAGCTCGAACAGGCCCAGCAGATCGCGTTGTTGCAGAAGATCGCCTACTGGCTGATCCGCAACGGCCGCTCCGTGATCGAGTGGCACAAGGCCGTCGAGATCCTCGAACGGGCCCTGCCCGCCATGCCGTCCGTCGCGGCGCGCGGCAGCGCGGAGGAGATCCTCCGCCACCTCGTCCTGCGCAGCGGCCTGCTGCGCCGGCCGACCAGCGAGACCCTCGATTTCATCCACCGCACCTTCCAGGACTACCTGGGCGCACAGGCCGCCGTGGAGGACTGGGACTTCGACGTCCTGGTCGCCCACGCCCATGACGACCAGTGGGACGACGTCCTGCGCATGGCGGTCGGCCACGCCCCGCCGCGGGCCCGCGCGGAACTGCTGCGCCTGCTGCTGGCGCGCGGCGACCGGGAGGAGACCCACCGGGCCCGCCTGCACCTGCTGGCCGCGGCCTGCCTCGAACACGCCACGGAGGTCGACTGGGAGGTACGCACCCGGGTCGAGAAGGCCGCGGGCGAACTCGTACCGCCGCGCGACCTCGAAGCGGCGAAGGAGCTGGCGGCGGCGGGCCACGTGGTCCTGGACCTGCTCCCGGGCCCGGAGGGGCTGCCGGAGGAGGTGGCGCACGCGGTGGTCGTCGCGGCGACGACGGTGGCGGACGAGAAGGCGATCCCGCTGCTGTCGCGGTACGTCGCCCATCCCTCCCTGCGGGTGCGGGCGCAGCTGGCGTGGGCGTGGGACCGGTTCGATACGAAGCGGTACGCGGAGGCGGTGATCGGCCGGCTTGCCTACGAGGACGTGGGGGAGGGGACGCTGGACTTCGTACTGAAGTCACGGGAGCACGTCACCGCGCTCAAGGAGATGGGCGGGCGGCCGCGGGTGCGGATTCAGGGCGCGTTCGAGGCGGGTGATCTGGCGGATCTGGACACGCCCGCACTGAAGGCGCTGCTCATCACCTCGGTCGACCGGCCGTGGGAGGTGCCGTTGCCGCAGGGGATCACCCATCTGAACCTGGGCGGCGATCTGAACGCCCGTTGGCTTCCGAGGATGAACCATCACCCGTGCCTCGAAAGCGTCTATCTCAACTGCCTCGGCTTCGATTTCCGGGACCTCGCCCTGGAGACCGTTCCCCGGCTCAGAGAACTGGCCACCCGCATGGAGAACCTCGCGGCGCTGAAATTCGCGCGGCCGATGCCCCGGGTGGAGCGGCTGATGCTGAGCAGGCCGGCGAATCTCGACGGACTGCCGTACGTGCCGAAGGTCTATCCCGGCCTCCGGGAGTTCCTTTTCGCCGGCCATACCGAGCTGACGGAACCTCTGGACCTGGCGCACTTGCGCCCCCTCGGGCCGATCAGAATCGATGTCGTCCACGCCGGCCCGGTCCTGCACGGCGAAGCGCTCCCCGAGGGCACCCACCTGACCATCCGCCCCCCGGATGCATAATTCCCCTCTCTGATCGAGAGCGGCACAAAGGGACGACCTTCCACGGCCGCGCCGTCCCGAAGGTCCGCACCATGCCTGAGCAGCCCGAACGCCCTGCCGTCCCCGACGACGTCTGGGAGCGGTTCGTCCGCGACAACACTCCGCAGCCCGCTGCCGCGCCGGAGCCCCGTCAGGTTCAGCCGTCGGCCAACCGCAAGAACTACCTGCGCACAGCCATAGCCGTCCCCGCCCTGGCCGCCGCCGTGACCGCCGTGCTCGTCCTCCTGCCGATCGGCGGCAAGGCCCACGACAGGGACCAGGCCAAGGACGCCAAGGACGCGGCCCCCGCCGCCGCCCACCCGAGCGACGCGGCCCCCGCCATCACCGCCTCCCTCCCGCCGGACGCCCCGGCCGCGCTCCCCTCGCTGCTCGCCCGCCCGGTGATTACAGGAGAACGAGCGTTCCCCGACGCTGTGGTGAAGGGCCGCTCCGGCCAGGAGTACCGCCGGGTGGACACGGCCACCACGACGGACTGCTCGCGCGTCGTCAGCGAGGAGCTCGCCGCGCTGCTCGACCAGTCGCGGGGCTGCCTGCGTTCCACGGCGGCGCTCTACGTGGACTCCGCGAAGAAGGCCAGGATCAGTGTCACCGTCATGAGCTTCCGGAAGGTCGAGGACGCGGCCACGGTGATGGGTATGGCGACGATGTCGCCGGTCCGGTACCAGGTCGTCTCCCTGGACCCGCCGCCCGGCTCGGACCTTCCCCCGCTGCGGCCGGGCGGGGCCGGGGTGCTCCGGCGCGTCATGACCGTACGGTCGGTCGTGTTCGCCAACGCCGAATGGGCGGACGGCCGCACGACAGGGGAAGCCGAGCTCACGGCGATGGACAGCGAGCTCCTCGACCTCGCCCGGATGAAGGTCGCCGCCTACGAGCAGGGCAAGGCAGGCTGAGGCTCAGCGCGTTGCTTCGGCCAGGCGTCGGTCCAGCTCGGCATCCAGACGCGCCTCCTCCTCCGGCGTGGGGTCGTAGCCGTTCCACTCACGCAGCAGCAGGCTTACCCGCTCCGCCTGTTCGGCACGGTCGTCGGTGTCGGTCATCGCGTCGGCCCTCCTCCGCTCGTCCCGTCGACAGCATGACGGGCCCACACCCGCGCCCGCTGTGGTTTCCCTCCGTCGGACGCCGATCACCTGGCCCCCACCTCCCCCCAGACCCCCCGCAGCGCATCCGCCACCCCCATCGCCGTCAGGGGTGCCGCTCCCAGGGACCGGGCCGCCAGGCCGTGCAGGTACGCGCCCACCGATGCCGCGTCGCGGCCCGTCAGGCCCGCTGCCAGCAGTGAGCCCGTCAGGCCCGACAGGACGTCGCCGCTGCCCGCCGTCGCCAGCCACGGTGTTCCCGTCGGGTTGACGCGCACCGCGCGGTGGCCGGAGGCGACGACCGTCGTGGAGCCCTTCAGCAGGGCCGTCACGCCGTACCGTTCCGCCAGTTCGCGCGCCGATGTCAGGCGGGTCGCCTCCACGTGGGCGCGGGAGGCACCCAGCAGTGCGGCGGCCTCGCCGGCGTGCGGGGTCAGGACGGTCTCGGCGTCGCGGGCCCGTAGCGTCTCGGCCGTCAGCAGGCGCAGGCCGTCCGCGTCGACCAGGACCGGTACGTCGGAGGCCAGGACGTCGTCCAGGGCCCGCCGGGCCGCCGCGTCGTCGCCGACGCCCGGGCCCACGACCCACGCCTGTACCCGCCCGGCCTTCGCCGGCGGGCCCGTGGTGACCAGGGTCTCGGGGAAGCGGGAGACGACCGCGTCCGCCGCGGGGCCGGCGTAGCGGACCGCGCCCGCGCCGCCGTGCAGGGCGCCCGCCACGGCCAGGAGCGCCGCGCCGGGGTAGCGGGCCGAACCGGCCACCACGCCCACCACACCGCGCCGGTACTTGTCGCTCTCCGCCTGCGGCCGCGGCAGCAGCGCGCCGACGTCCGCGTGCTGGAGCGCCTCCGCGTCGGGGCGGCGCGGCAGGAAGGGCTCCAGCCCGATGTCGATCAGGCGCAGCGCGCCCGTGTGCTCGCGCGCCGGGTCGATGAGCAGGCCGGGTTTGTACGCGCCGAAGGTGACCGTCGCGTCCGCCCGCACCGCCGTCCCCCGCACCTCGCCGCTGTTCGCGTCGACGCCGCTGGGCAGGTCCACGGAGACGATCAGGGCCCGCCCGGACCTCGCGGCCTTCACCAGCGCCTCCGCGTCCGGGCGCAGGCCGCCCTTGCCGCCGATGCCGACGATGCCGTCGACGACCAGGGCGGCGCCGCGTACGGTCCGGTCGCCGGCCTCCGCCGAGGCGATGCGCCCGCCGGCGGCCCGCAGCGCGGCCAGGCCGCCCGCGTGGGCCCGGTCCGGGCTGAG
>NZ_JAGGOL010000138.1 GCF_018614525.1 Streptomyces sp. ISL-11 | reverse complement strand
GGCGGCGGCCACGCGCTGCGGCCCGTGCGGCCGCGCGAGCGCGGGGGCCATGCAGATCAGCCAGGCCGCCGCGCCGCACGCCAGGAGCAGGCCCAGGTGCATCGGCACGTCGCCGAGCCGTTGCGGGACGAAGCAGGCGGTGGAGGAGACGAAGGTGAGGACGACGTTGCCCGGCGGGCCGGCCCGGAAGGCGTCGCAGAGCACCTTCTGGACCGCCGCCAGCAGGGCGGCGACGAGCACCAGCAGCGCGGCCGAACGGGTCAGGGACGCGGCCGTCAGCGCGACGCCGACGCCGGCCGCCATGCCGAGCACCACACCGGCCAGTGCCCGGCGCCGGGCGGCGTACGGGAGGGCGTGGCCGTAGAGCGCGCACAGGGCTCCGGCCGAGGTGTACAGAGCGAGGTCGAGGCGTCCGGCGGCCAGCAGCGCGGCGTCGGGGAGCGCCATCGCCGCGGCCGCGCTGAAGGCGGGCTTGTGCCAGATGTCGCCGGCCCGGTTCAGCCTGACCGTGCCGCGCAGGGGCAGCGGGCGGGCGGGGTGGAGAGTGAGCATGCGAACACGTTAGCAAGTATTTTACTAGCGAAATAAATCCAGGGCGCGCGACCGGCAGTCACCCGGCCCACCCCACGCCGACCGCAGCGCCCGCGCCTTGCCGATCCACAGCGACAGGTCGTACTCCGCCGTGTAGCCGATCGCCCCGTGCAGCTGCAACGCCGTACGAGCCGCCGCGTACGCCGCCTCACAGGCCGCCGCCTTCGCCGCGGCGACCTCCGCCGGGGCGCTCGGCGCGTCGGCCGCGAGGGCGACGGCAGCGCCGTGGAGCAGTGGACGGGCGAACTCCAGCCCCAGCAGGGTGTCCGCGAGCCGGTGCTTGACCGCCTGGAACGCGCCGACGACCGTGCCGAACTGGGTGCGCTGCCGCACGTACGCGACCGTGCGGTCCAGCAGCGCGAGCCCCACGCCGAGCGCCTGCGCGGCGACGGCGAACGCCGCCCAGTCGGCGGCGTGCGCGGCGGCGGCCCGCACGGCGGGACCCGGCACCGGCAGCTCCGCGCCGCCGAGGGGCCGGGCGAGCCGCCGCGCCGGGTCGAGGGAGGGCTGGACGGGCCCGTGGGCGGTGGCCATGAGCAACCGGTCCGCGGCCGTCCCGGCCGCGGACGTGACGCGATCCCCACCGTCGGCTGTCACCACGAACACGCCGTCGCACACCTCCGCGTCCAGCGCGTACGGCCCGGAGTCCGGCAGGACGAGCGTGACCCGCGCCTGCCCGGCGCACACCCGGGGCAGCCACTCCTCGGCCGGCCCGCTCTCCCCGCCGGCGGCCAGCCGCGAGAGGAGCGCACCCACCGCGGCCGTCTCCGCCACCGGCCCCGGCACGGCGTGGCGGCCCAGCTCCACGCAGGCCACGGCCAGTTCCACGGGCAGCGTCCCCACCCCGCCGTACGCCTGCGGCACGGCCGTCCCGAAGACCCCCGCCTCCGCGAGCCGCCCCCACAGCGCGAGCCCCGGCCCGTGCTCGCCGCGCGCCCACGCCCGTACGGCCGACGGCGTCCCGGCCGCGCCGAGCATGCGGTCGAGGGTGCGGCCGAACGCGAGCTGCTCGGCGTCCAGGAGGAACCTCACGCGCGCCGTCCCTTCGGCAGGCCGAGCAGGCGCTCGGCGACGACATCGCGCTGGATCTCGTTGGTGCCCGCGTAGAGCGGTCCCGCCAGGGCGAAGACGTAGCCGTCCGACCAGCGCCCGCCCGCCGGCGCGTCCTCGGCGGTGTCCGCCAGTTCGCCGTACGGGCCCAGGAGGTCGAGGGCCGTCTCGTGCAGGGCCAGGTCCAGCTCCGACCAGAAGATCTTGTTCAGGCTGGACTCCGCGCCGGTCGGCGCGCCGGCGGCCAGCCGCGCCGCGCCTGCGTAGGTGTACAGCTGGTACGCGCGGGCCCGTACGGCCACGTCCGCGACCCGGTCGCGCAGCGCCGTGTCGGCCGGGTCCGCCCTCTCCCGCCACAGGGCGACCAGCCGCCGGGCGGCGGCCAGGTAGCGGCCGGGGCTGCGCAGGGTCAGCCCGCGCTCGTCGCCCGCGGTGCTCATGGCGACGCGCCAGCCCTCGCCCGGCTCGCCGACCACGTCCGCGTCCGGGACGAACACGTCGTCGAGGAAGAGCTCCGCGAAGGCCGGCCGGCCGTCGAGCCGGCCGATCGGCCGGACGGTCACCCCGTGCGCGTCCAGCGGGAACATCGCGTAGGTCAGGCCGTTATGCGGCGGACGCGCCGGGTCCGCGTGGCTGCGGAACAGCCCGAAGGCCCGGTCGGCGAAGGCCGCCCGCGAGGACCACGTCTTCTGCCCGCGCAGCAGCCACCCGCCGCCGGTGGGCACCGCCACCGACCGCAAGGACGCCAGGTCCGAGCCGGCCTCCGGTTCGGACCACGCCTGCGCCCACACCGTCTCACCACTCGCCATCGCCGGCAGCAGGCGGGCGCGCTGCTCCTCGGTGCCGTGGGCGAACAGGGTGGGGGCGAGCAGGCCGATGCCGTTCTGGGCGACCCGGGCGGGCGCGCCGGCGGCGTAGTACTCCTCCTCGAAGACCAGCCACTCCAGGAGCGAGCGCCCCCGGCCCCCGTACGCGACGGGCCAGGACACCGCCGACCAGCGGTCCGCGAACAGCGTCCGCTCCCACGCGCGGTGCTCGGCGAACCCTTCGGCGGTCTCCATCGAGCGCAGGGGGACACGGGGTACGTGCGCGGCCAGCCAGGCGCGGGCCTCGGCGCGGAAGGCGGTCTCCTCCGCGGTGAGATCGAGGTCCATCAGGCGTCGTTCCCCTTCCGCGCGCCGTGCTCCCGCATCGTCCGGACGTCCATGCCGCCGAGCGGGTCCGCCGAGGTCTCCGCGTTGTGCGCGTGCGCCAGGTGGTGGAGGGCGAACGCGGCGTCCAGGCCGCTGTGCAGGCCCTGGAGGTCCTCGGCCTGGTTGACGGCCCGCTTGGCCAGGGCGAGTCCCATCCGGGGCATCCCGGCGACGCGGGCGGCGAGTTCGCCCGTACGGAGGGCCAGTTCGGCGCGCGGCACCACGCGGTTGACCATCCCGAGCTCGTACGCGCGCCGCGCGCTCATGCGGTCACCGGTGTAGAGGAACTCCTTCGCGACGCGCGGCGGCATCACCCACGGGTGGGCGAAGTACTCCACACCGGGGATGCCCATCCGTACGACCGGGTCGGCGAAGAACGCGTCCTCGCTCGCCACGATCAGATCGCACACCCAGGCCAGCATCAACCCGCCCGCCACACAGGCGCCCTGGACGGACGCGAGCACCGGCTTGGGCAGCTCGCGCCAGCGGCGGCACATGCCCAGATACACCTCCGCCTCGCGCGCGAAGCGGCCCTCCGCGCCCGCCTTGCCGCAGTGGTCCCACCACAGCCCCGCCCGGCGCGGGTGAGGGAGATGGGCGTCGCGCTGCGGGGTGCCGATGTCGTGCCCGGCGGAGAAGTGCTCGCCCGCACCGGCGAGGACGATCACCGCCACCTCGTCGTCGGCCGCGGCGCGCGCGAACGCGTCGTCCAGGGCGTAGGTCATCGCGGAGTTCTGGGCGTTGCGGTACTCCGGCCGGTTCATGGTGACCGTGGCGACCGGGCCGGCGCGCTCGTAGCGCACGGTCGGGGCGGCGGGAGCGGCGGAAGTCGAGGCAGGGGTCATGGCGGCGGCCAACCTTCCCTAACAAGTGTTTGGTAGGTTAACGTACGGCCATGAGCAGCGTCGAGGAATCCCGCACCGCTCTCCGTACCGCCCCACCGCCCTACCTCCCCGGCCACGACCTGCTGACCGGGCGCACCGCCGTGATCACCGCCGCGGCCGGCACCGGCATCGGCGGCGCCACCGCCCGGCGGTTCCTCGAAGAGGGCGCCCGTGTCGTCCTCGGTGACAGCCACGCGCGCCGCCTGCGCGTGTGCGTGGCCGCGCTCAGCGACGAGTTCGGCAGCCGCCAGGTCGCCGGACTGACCTGCGACGTCACCGACGAGACGCAGGTGAGCGCCCTGTTCGGGCTCGCCGAGGAGCGGCACGGCGCCCTCGATATCGTCGTCAACAACGCCGGGCTCGGCGGCACCGCCGACCTGACCGAGATGACCGACGAGCAGTGGGACACCGTCGTCGACACCACCCTGACCGGCACCTTCCGCTGCACCCGCGCCGCGCTGCGCCGCCTGCGGGACTGCGGCCGGGGCGGGGCCCTCGTCAACAACGCCTCCGTCCTGGGCTGGCGCGCCCAGCGCGGCCAGGCCCACTACGCCGCCGCCAAGGCGGGCGTCATGGCCCTCACCCGCTGCGCCGCGGCGGAGGCCGCCGAATACGGGGTCCGCGTCAACGCCGTCGCCCCGAGCCTGGCCCTGCACCCGCACCTGGCCAAGGTCACCACGCCCGAGCTGCTCGCCGAGCTCACCGCCCGCGAGGCGTTCGGACGGCACGCCGAACCCTGGGAGATCGCCAACGTCATCGTCTTCCTCGCCAGCGGCTACTCCTCCTACATGACCGGGGAGACGGTCTCCGTCAGCAGCCAGCGCGCGTGACCGACAATGAGAGTGTGCCGACGAACAGCAACACGCGCCCCCAGCCCAGCACCGGCAAGCCCGGCGAGAACCCGGCCCCCGACCGGCGCCGCGAGCTCCTCGCGACCGCCGCCGAGGTCTTCGCCGAGCAGGGCTACAACGCCACCACCGTCCGCCGCATCGCCGACGAGGCCGGGCTCCTCGCCGGCAGCCTCTACTACCACTTCGACTCCAAGGAGTCGATGCTCGACGAGATCCTCTCCACCTTCCTCGACGAGCTCTGGGCCGGCTACGACGCCGTGCTCGCCGCCGGTCTCGGCGCCCGCGAGACCGTCGAGGCCCTGGTCACCGAGTCCTTCCGGGAGATCGGCCGGCACCGCCCCGCCGTCGCCATCTACCAGAAGGAGGCCCGGCACCTCGCCGGCCGGCCGCGGTTCGCCTACCTCGCCGCGTCCCAGCGGAAGTTCGAGACGGTCTGGCTGGGCACCCTCGAACGCGGCGTCGCCGAACGGGACTTCCGCGCCGACCTCGACATCCGGCTCGCCTATCGCTTCCTGCGCGACACCGTGTGGGTCGCCGCGTCCTGGTACCGGCCGGACGGAGCGCACAGCCCGGAGGAGATCGCCCGCCAGTACCTGTCCATGGTCCTGGACGGCATCGCCGTGCGGACCTGAACCGGAGGAGCAGCACCCATGGCCGAGGCATACATCGTCGAAGCGGTCCGCACCCCCGTCGGCCGGCGCGGCGGCGGGCTCGCCACCGTCCATCCCGCCGACCTCGGCGCCCACGTGCTGCGCGCCCTGATGGAGCGTACGGGCGTGGACCCGGCCGCCGTCGAGGACGTCGTGTTCGGCTGTCTCGACACGGTCGGGCCGCAGGCCGGCGACATCGCCCGGACCAGCTGGCTGGCCGCCGGCCTGCCCGAGGAGGTGCCCGGCGTCACCGTCGACCGGCAGTGCGGCTCCGGTCAGCAGGCCGTCCACTTCGCCGCCCAGGGCGTCCTCTCCGGCACCCAGGACCTCGTCGTGGCCGGCGGTGTCCAGAACATGTCGCAGATCCCCATCGCCTACGCCACCCGGCAGGCCACCGAGCCGCTCGGACTCACCGAGGGCCCGTTCGCGGGCTCGGCGGGCTGGCGGGCCCGCTACGGCGACCGGCCGGTCAGCCAGTTCCACGGCGCCGAGCTGATCGCCGAGCAGTGGGACCTCTCCCGCCCGGCCATGGAGGAGTTCGCGCTCCGCTCCCACCGGCGGGCCGTCCGCGCCGCCGACGAGGGCCGTTTCGCCCGCGAGCTCGTCCCCTACGGGCAGGTCACGGCCGACGAGGGCCCGCGCCGGGACACCTCGTCGGAGAGGATGGCCGCGCTCGCGCCCGTCCGGGAGGGCGGCCGGATCACGGCGGCGCTCTCCTCGCAGATCTCCGACGGGGCGGCGGCCCTGCTCCTCGCGAGCGAACGCGCCCTGCGCGACCACGGACTCACCCCCCGCGCCCGCGTCCACCACCTCTCCGTCCGCGCCGACGACCCCATCCGCATGCTCACCGCCCCCATCCCCGCCACCGCCCACGCCCTGAAGCGGGCCGGTCTGACCATCGACGACATCGACCTGGTCGAGATCAACGAGGCGTTCGCCCCCGTCGTCCTGGCCTGGCAGAAGGAATCCGGCGCAGACCCCGAAAAGGTCAACGTCAACGGCGGCGCCCTCGCCCTCGGCCACCCCCTGGGCGCCACGGGCGCGAAGCTCCTCACCACCCTCCTCCACGAACTCGAACGCACCGGCGGCCGCTACGGCCTCCAGACGATGTGCGAGGGCGGCGGCCAGGCCAACGTGACGATCATCGAACGGGTCTGACGGCCCGTGCTCGTGGGCGGGGGCGGTTCATTCCCCGTCGCGCCGGGCCACCAGTGCGCCGAGGAGTTCCGGGAAGGCTTCGTCGATCTCGTCGCGGCGCAGCGCGTTCATGCGGGAGGTGCCGACGTAGTACTGGCGGATCAGGCCGGCCTCGCGCAGCACGTGGAAGTGGTGGGTGGCGGTGGATTTGCTGACCGGCAGGTCGATCGTGCCGCAGGCGAGATCCTGGCGGGCGGCGTACAGCTCGCCGACGATCCGGCGGCGCACCGGGTCGACCAGGGCCTCCAGCACCTGCTGAAGAGTGATCGTCCGGATGTCCGGGTGGGACGGGATGCGCTCCCGCCCGCTTCGTCGAGCTACTGCCATCGCGTGGTGACCTCCGCGAACATCGTACGACACACGTCAAAGTATGACGGCTATCAAAGTTTGACAGGCACCGTACTTTCCGGCTTGAGTGGGGCGCGGCGGCGCGTATTCCGCGCCGCCGTCACCGATCAGAAGGGGGATGTGCGATGGCCAAGACGGTGCGGTTCCACGAATACGGCGGGCCGGACGTGCTGCGGCTGGAGGACGTGGAGATCGGCGAACCCGGTCCCGGTGAGTTGTTGATCCGTGTCGATGCGATCGGCCTCAACCGTGCCGAGGTGCTGTTCCGAAGCGGCCACTACATCGAACCGGCCAAGGAGTTCCCCGCCCGTCTCGGCGCCGAGGCCGCTGGAGCGGTCGAGGCCGTCGGCGCGCACGTGAAGGGCTTCGAGGCCGGCCGGCCGGTCAGCGTGGTGCCCGCGTTCTCGATGAACGACTACAGCGTCTACGCCGAGCGCGCGATCGTCCCCGCCGCCGCGGTGCTGCACCGGCCCGACGGGCTCGACGCGGTCGAGGGGGCCGCGGTGTGGATGCCGTACCTGACGGCCTACGGGGCGCTGGTGGAGGTGGGCGGCATGCGCGCCGGGGACACGGTCGTGCTGACCGCCGCCTCCAGCAGCGTGGGCCTGGCCGCGATCCAGATCGCCCACCGCGTCGGGGCGGTCCCCATCGCCACCACCCGCACCGGCGCCAAGAAGGACGCACTGCTCAAGGCGGGGGCGGCCGAGGTGATCGTCACCGACGAGGAGGACGTCGTCGAGCGCGTACGGGGCCTGACCGGAGGGCGCGGCGCCGAGTTCGTCTTCGACGCTGTCGCCGGTCCCGGTGTGGTGGACCTGGCCAAGGTGGTCGCCGGCGGAGGCACGCTCTTCATGTACGGAGCGGTGAGCGGCGAGGTGACCCCCTACCCGGGCTTCGAGCTCGGCATGCCCGCGCTGAACATGCGCACGTACACGGTCCACGAGACGACCACCGATCCGGAACGGCTGCGCCGGGCCGTGGCGTTCATCTCCTCCGGCCTGCGCAACGGCGCCTTCCGGCCCACCGTGGACCGCCTCTTCGGCTTGGACGACATCGTCGAAGCGCACCGCTATATGGAGGCGGGCGCGCAGGTGGGCAAGATCGTGGTCACCGTCGACCACTGAGGGTTCCGTCGGCCCCCGTCGGTCCCCGAGACCGCTTGGACTTCCGTGCCGGGCGGTCTCATTGCCTCCGCGAACGAACCGGGACCCCGCCCCGCCACCGAAGATCATCGGGTGCAGAATGACCCGTATGCCGATATCGAACCCGCCGAAGGCGACAACGATCGACGACGTGTCACTGATCAGCCGCATCCTGACCCGCGCCTTCGACGACGACCCGATGATGCGCTGGTCTTCCCCGACGACGCCTCGCGCGAGGCGTCGCTGGGCCGCTATTTCACCACGATCTTCGCCCGGCAGTACGTCCACCACGGCGTGTGCGAGCGCACCGAGGCGGCGGCCGCGTTCTGGGTGCCCCCGGAGGCGCGGGCCAAGGCCGTGCCCGACGCGGAGACCATCCAGGAGCTCCAGAACATCCTCGGCGACCGGGCCCGGCTGTTCGGGGACGCCGTGGAGACGGCCGCCCGGCACACACCCCAGGAACCGCACTGGTCCCTGGCACTGATCGGCGCCGACCCGGCCGCCCAGGGCCAGGGGCACGGAGCCGCCCTGCTGCGCTCGGGGCTGGCCAAGGCCGACGCGGCGGGTCTGCCCGCCTATCTGGAGTCCTCCAAACCGTCCAACCTCCCCTTCTACGAGCACTTCGGCTTCACCGTGCGCGAGGAACTGCGGCTGCCGGGGGAGGGGCCGACGCTGTGGGGAATGTGGCGCGAGCCGCGCCGCCCGGCCGACGCCTAGACGCAATGCCGGTGACTTAGGCGGT
>NZ_JAGGOL010000137.1 GCF_018614525.1 Streptomyces sp. ISL-11 | reverse complement strand
CCCCTTACGGGACATCGTTTAGAGCCCGTCCCCGCCACCCGGCACGCTTTTGATCATGTCCACGACCCTCCCGGCCGGCTATGCGGCCGTCTTCGCCGTGCGCGAGTTCCGTGCCGTCTTCGCCGCCCACCTGCTGTCCCTCCTCGGCCTCGTGGTCGGGGAGATCGCCCTGTCCGTCCTCGTGTACCGCATGACCGGCTCGCCGCTGATGAGCGCGCTGACCTTCGCCCTCGGCTTCCTGCCGTACGTGGCGGGCGGCACCCTGCTGTCCGGGGTCGCCGACCGTTACCCCGCGCGCCGGGTGCTCGTCGTGTGCAACCTGCTGTGCGCCGCGAGCGCCGTCGCGATGGCGCTGCCCGCGACGCCCGTCGCCGGCCTGCTCGCCCTGCGGTGCCTCAGCGCCGCGATCGGGCCCGTCCTGGCCGGCACGAGGGCGGCGACGATGGGCGACATCCTCGGTGAGGGCGAACTGTTCGTCCTGGGCCGCTCCTTGATCCGGATCGTCGCCCAGGGCGCGCAGCTCGCCGGCTTCGCGGCGGGCGGGCTGCTGCTCACGGCCGTCGCGCCGCGTACCGCGCTCACCACCACCGCCGCCGGCTTCCTCGCCTCGGCGCTGCTGCTGCGCCTGGGCACGCGGCAGCGGACGGGCCGTACGGGCGACGGCGCGGCCCTGCTGACGTCCTCGCTGTCGGGCGTGCGCCTGCTCCTCGTCCACCGCCGGATACGGGCGCTGCTCCTGCTGTCGTGGATGCCGCCGTTCTTCCTGGTGGCCCCGGAGGCGCTCGCGGCCCCGTACGCCGACGAGATCGGCGCCGGCCCGGTCGGCATGGGGTTGTTGATGGCCGGGATGCCGGTGGGGTCGATCGTGGGCGAGGTGCTCGCGGGGTCGCTGCTGAGCGCGCGCGGCAGGGAGCGGGTCACCCTGCCGCTGGCGGCCGCGCTGCTGCTGCCCTTCCTCGCGTACGCCCTGACGCCCTCCGTCGGCTGGGCCGTGCTCGTGCTCGCCTCGGCCGGGCTGGGCGTCGCGTACACCCTGGGGCTCGACCAGTGGTTCATCGCGGCGGTGCCGGAGGAGCTGCGGGGCCGGGCGATGACGCTCCAGACGGCCGGGACGATGACGATCCAGGGGCTGGGCATGGCGCTGGCCGGCGCGGTGGCGGAGTTCGCGCCGGCGCACACGGTGGTCGCGGGCGTGGGCGTCGTCGGCACGGTGGGCGTGGGGCTGGCGGTGCGGCTTGTCATACGCTCGGCGTGATCGAAAGCGTTTGTGGACAGGGAGGGGCCGGCTGATGCTGGAATTCTTGAACGGTGGCGGCAGGAGCACCGGGATCGCGCACGAGGTCCTCGTGCTGCGGGACACCGAGGCGGTCGCCGACGCGGTGCGCGAGGCGCTGGCCGGCGCGAGCGACGAGGAGCGGCCGGGCCTGGAGCGGGCGGCCGCGCTCATCGCCGGGTGCGCGGCCCGGCCGGAGGCGGAAGCCCGCGCCGAGTGGGTGCGCGGCGTCCTCGCGGCGGCGGGAGTGGACCCGGTGCGGCAGGAGGTCCGCGCCATCAAGGCGGTGCGGCAGGCGGAGCGGGGCCTGAGCCTGCGGGCCGCGGCGGAGCTGGTGCGCGAGGCGAAGAACACGTAGGCGGAGCGGCGTTGACGCCCGGCTGTCCGGAGTCCGAGACGGCCGGAATCACGATATGGCCGGGCGGTAGGCTCGTACCGTGCCCAAGCCGCTCAGCCTTCCCTTCGATCCCATCGCCCGCGCCGACGAGCTCTGGAAGCGGCGCTGGGGATCCGTGCCGTCCATGGCGGCGATCACCTCGATCATGCGGGCCCACCAGATCCTGCTCGGGCAGGTCGACGCGGTCGTCAAGCCGTACGGGCTGACGTTCGCCCGGTACGAGGCGCTGGTGCTGCTGACCTTCAGCAAGGCCGGTGAGCTGCCGATGTCCAAGATCGGCGAGCGGCTGATGGTGCATCCCACGTCCGTCACCAACACGGTCGACCGGCTGGTGACGGCGGGCTTCGTCGACAAGCGCCCCAATCCCAAGGACGGGCGGGGCACGCTCGCCTCGATCACCGACAAGGGGCGCGAGGTCGTCGACGCGGCCACGCGCGACCTGATGGCGATGGACTTCGGGCTCGGGGTCTACGACGCCGAGGAGTGCGGGTCGATCTTCGAGCTGCTGCGGCCGCTGCGGGTGGCGGCGAAGGACTTCGAGGACGGGCGGGACGAGGACGGCTCCCCGGAGGAGTGACCCGCGGAGGGGCGGCGTGGATCGCCCCGGAACGTGCGGTTACGCTCGTACGCATGAAGAGAGCTGTCCTGACCCGTTACCGCGTGCTGGCGTACATCACCGGCGTACTGCTGGTCCTGCTGACACTCGGCATGATCGCCAAGTACCTGCTGGACATGGACGTCTCGGGCGCCGTCCGGATCATCGCCATCGCGCACGGCTGGCTCTTCGTGCTCTACCTGGTCTTCGCCTTCGACATGGGTTCCAAGGCGAAGTGGCCGTTCGGCAAGCTGGCCTGGGTGCTGGTCGCGGGCACGATCCCGACGGCGGCGTTCTTCGTGGAGCGCAACGCCGTCAAGGAGCTGGAGCCCCTGATCATCGACGAGCCCTCCGGCGCCACCGCCTGAGCCCCGGCCGCTCGCGGCAGCGACACCGCCCCGGACACCCCTTGTGTTCGGGGCGCTCTTGCGCGACCATTTACTAGGACGTCCTAGTAAATTCGCGTGAGGCGGCCCGCGCGGCACCAGCCGCCGATCATCGAAAGAGCTCGCGCCGGGGGCGCGGAGAGGCGGACGACACCATGGACGCAGCAGCGATCGAGGCGGGGCGCGGCCGCTGGCAGGCCCGCTACGACGCGGCGCGCAAGCGCGAGGCGGACTTCACGACGCTCTCGGGCGACGAGGTCGAGCCCGTCTACGGGCCCCGGCCCGGCGATGTGTACGAGGGCTTCGAGCGGATCGGCTGGCCGGGGGAGTACCCCTTCACCCGGGGTCTGTACGCGACGGGCTACCGCGGCCGGACCTGGACCATCCGTCAGTTCGCCGGCTTCGGCAACGCCGAGCAGACCAACGAGCGCTACAAGATGATCCTCGCCGCCGGCGGCGGCGGCCTCTCCGTCGCCTTCGACATGCCCACCCTCATGGGCCGCGACAGCGACGACCCGCGCTCCCTCGGCGAGGTCGGCCACTGCGGTGTCGCCATCGACTCCGCCGCCGACATGGAGATCCTCTTCAAGGACATCCCGCTCGGCGACGTGACGACGTCGATGACGATCAGCGGTCCCGCCGTGCCCG
Source organism: Streptomyces sp. ISL-11 (assembly GCF_018614525.1). Classification (GTDB taxonomy): domain Bacteria; phylum Actinomycetota; class Actinomycetes; order Streptomycetales; family Streptomycetaceae; genus Streptomyces. The sequence continues at coordinate 33,109 of NZ_JAGGOL010000137.1, read as the reverse complement.
TCTTCTGCATGTACCTGGTCGCCGCCGAGCGGCAGGGCGTCGACCCGGCGATACTCAACGGCACGCTCCAGACGGACATCTTCAAGGAGTACATCGCGCAGAAGGAGTGGCTCTTCCCGCCCGAGCCCCACCTGCGCCTGATCGGCGACCTGATGGAGCACTGCGCCCGCTCCATCCCCGCCTACAAGCCGCTCTCCGTCTCCGGCTATCACATCCGCGAGGCCGGCGCGACGGCCGCGCAGGAGCTCGCGTACACCCTCGCCGACGGCTTCGGCTACGTCGAGCTGGGCCTGAGCCGCGGCCTGGACGTGGACACGTTCGCCTCGGGGCTGTCCTTCTTCTTCGACGCGCACGTCGACTTCTTCGAGGAGATCGCCAAGTTCCGCGCGGCCCGCCGGATCTGGGCCCGCTGGATGAAGGACGTCTACGGCGCCCGGTCCGACAAGGCGCAGTGGCTGCGCTTCCACACGCAGACGGCGGGCGTCTCGCTGACCGCCCAGCAGCCGTACAACAACGTCGTCCGCACGGCGGTGGAGGCCCTGGCCGCCGTCCTGGGCGGGACGAACTCCCTGCACACCAACGCCCTGGACGAGACCCTCGCCCTCCCGAGCGAACAGGCCGCCGAGATCGCCCTGCGGACGCAGCAGGTGCTGATGGAGGAGACCGGCGTCGCCAACGTCGCGGACCCGCTGGGCGGTTCCTGGTACGTCGAGCAGCTCACCGACCGCATCGAGGCCGAGGCCGAGAAGATCTTCGACCAGATACGGGAACGGGGCACGCGGTCCGTGCCGGACGGCCGGCACCCGATCGGACCGATCACCTCCGGCATCCTGCGCGGCATCGAGGACGGCTGGTTCACCGGCGAGATCGCCGAGAGCGCCTTCCGCTATCAGCAGGCGCTGGAGAAGGGCGACAAGCGGGTCGTCGGCGTCAACTGCCACCACGGCTCGGTCACCGGCGACCTGGAGATCCTGCGGGTCAGCCACGAGGTGGAGCGCGAGCAGGTCCGCGAGCTGGTGGGCCGCAAGGCGGGGCGCGACGACGCGCGGGTCACCACCGCCCTCTCGGCGATGCTGGCCGCCGCCCGCGACGGCTCGAACATGATCGAGCCCATGCTGGAGGCGGTCCGCGCCGAGGCCACGCTGGGCGAGATCTGCGACGTCCTGCGCGAGGAGTGGGGCACGTACACGGAGCCGGCCGGCTTCTGACTCCTACGGGCCACCGGTCCCCGGCGTCGCCGCCTCAGCGGCGCCGGGGCTGGGCGAGGACGACCGCCGCGACGACCGCCAGGGCGCCGGCGATCTGCACGGCCGACAGGGTCTGGCCCAGGACGACGTAGCCGAGGACCGTCGCCGCCAGCGGTGAGGTGAAGCTCAGGAACGACACCGAGAGGGCGGGCAGCCGCTCCAGGCCCCGGAACCAGATCGCGTAGGCGAACAGCGCCCCGACGACACTCAGATAGGCGAACCCGGCGAGATTCGCGCCGGTGACCGTGGCGGGCAGGCCCTCGCCGATCAGCATGACCGGCGCGAGGACGAGCCCGCCGACCGTCAGCTGCCAGCCCGTGAAGGTCAGCACCCCCACGCCGGCCGGCCGCCCCCAGCGCTTGGCGAGCACGATCCCGGTCGCCATGCTCGCCGCGCCCAGGAGCCCCGCGCCGATCCCCACCGCGTCCAGCCCCGCCCGCGGCCCCAGCACCAGCAGACCGATGCCGGCCGCGCCCAGGGCGCAGGTGGCCGCCTGGACCGCCTTGATTCTCGCCTTCAGCAGGGGCACCGACAGGACGAGCACGAGCATGGGCTGGACGGACCCCACCAGCGCCGCGACCCCGCCCGGCAGGTGATAGGCGGCCACGAACAGCAGGTAGAAGAAGGCGCCGATGTTCAGAACGCCGAGGACCAGGGCGCGCCACCACCAGATGCCGCGCGGGAGCCTGCGGCCGACCGCCAGCAGGACGAGGCCGGCCGGAAGGGCCCGTGCCGTGGCGGCCAGCAGGGGCCGGTCCGGGGGCAGGAGCTCGGTGGTGACGAGGTAGGTGGAGCCCCAGACGGCGGGCGCGAGGGCGGTGAGGGCGGAGTCGGCCAGGACCTGGTTCGCTCTCATCGGGCCACTGCCGGTTCGGGCGTGGATACGGCCGCGTACGCGGGGTCGGACACCGGTGCGCCGGGCAGGCCGCGGCCGAAGCGGCCGTCGAAAGCGTGCTGCCCGAGCGGGCGGCGGCCGGGGTGCCGGCGTTCCTCGGCGGGTTTGCCGACGGGCAGCAGCAGGGCTATGTGGAGATCGTCGCGGTCGCCGATGCCGATGACCCGCTTGACCTCCTCCTCGTCCCAGCCGTTCATCGGCGAGCTGGCCAGGCCCATGGAGGCGGCGGTCACCATCGCGTAGGTGGCGGCGATCATCGCGTCCTTGACCGCGTACTCCCGCAACAGTCCCCGCCGTTCGAGATCCTCGTGGAAGTCCAGGCTCGCCTGCGAGAAGCCGTCGATGAACGCCTGGTTCCACGCGTCGTTGCGGCGCGCCCGCTCGTAGACGTCGCCCAGGTCCCCGCGCCATGCCCGGCTGGCGGCCACGAAGACCAGGGTCACCGGGGCCTCACCGGGGTGCGGCTGGCCGCCGGTGGCCCGTACGAGGCCGTCGCGTCCCTCCTGATCGGTGACGGCCACGACGTAGCGCGCCTGGACGTTCCAGCTGGAGGGCGCCTCCAGCGTCAGGTCCAGCAGTTCGGTCAGCTGCTCGGCCGGCAGCGGGTCGGGCAGGTAGTGGCGGATGCTGCGACGTGCGCGGATGGCCTGCGCCACCGTCAGCGGGGTGTGCTCCCCGGTCATGTTCTCGGTCATGGCCACAACCTACGTGATCTCTTAGCGCTAAGGCAAGTGGGTAGTTCATCGCTAAGGTAAATATCTCTCCACTAAGACAACGTCGTAGACTGAGGGGCATGAGTGATCACGTGGACAAGATCCTGGCGCAGTGGGCGGAGCAGGCCCCGGACCTCGACGCCTCACCCATGGCCGTCATCGGCCGTATCAAGCGCCTCGCGCGGATCGTCGAAGGCGAACTGCGCACCGCCTACAGCGGCCACGGCCTCGACGCCGCGGCCTTCGACGTCCTCGCCACCCTGCGCCGCAGCCCCGCGCCCCACCATCTGACACCCGCCGAACTGATGCGGTCGTCGATGGTCACCTCGGGCGCCGTCTCCCAGCGACTGGAGCGCCTGGAGGAGCGGGGGCTGATCACCCGCACCCGCAGTGAGGACGACGGGCGCAGCGTCCGGGTCGCCCTCACCGACGCCGGCCGCGACCTCGTCGGCAAGGCCCTCGTCGACAACGTGGCCACCCAGGACCGGCTGCTCTCCGGTCTCACCCCCGCCCAGCGCGACCGCGTCGCGAGGGACCTGCGGCGGCTGCTGGAGTCGCTGGGCGACACCGACGGGTGACGGAGGCCGACCTCAGACCGTCGCGCCCAGGCCCCCCACCAGCAGGGCCGTGAAGTCGCGGGCCCACTCCTGGTCGACGGGCTCGGCGCTGACCAGGGTGCGGTGGACCACCGCACCGGCGATCACATCGAAGATCAGGTCGGCGTTGCGGGCGGCGGCTGCCGGGTCGGTCTCGCGCGGGAGCTCGCCGCGCGCCTGCGCGCGTCCGCGGCCGAGGAGCACCAGCCGCTTCTGCCGGTCCACGATCGCGGAACGGATCCGTGCGCGCAGCGCGTCGTCCCGTGTGGACTCGGCGACGACGGCCATCAGCGCCGTCTTCGTCTCGGGCCGCTCCAGGAGGGCCGCGAACCGCAGCACCACGCCCTCGATGTCCGCCTGGAGGCTGCCGAGGTCGGGGAGGTCGAGATGCTCGTCGAAGAGTGCCGCCACCGCGTCCGTGACCAGCTCGTTCTTGCCGGCCCAGCGGCGGTAGAGGGTCGTCTTGGCGACCCCGGCGCGGGCCGCCACGTCGCCCATCGTCAGCTTTCCCCAGCCCAGTTCGACCAGCGCCGCCCGGGTGGCGTCGAGGATCGCGCGGTCGGCCTCGGTGCTGCGCGGCCGGCCCGTACGTCCCGGGGCGCCGGTCCCGGGGCGCCCGGTGGGATGGGCGGAAGTCATGCCCGTGACCTTACCGCCGGGTAGCTCCACCGGTATGAGGCAGATCACGCGAAAGCTTGCTCCGTCACCCACAGAGCGGCACGGCTTCCAGTTACGCTACGACTCGTAGCGAAAGAGCGACAACCACAGGCGCCAGGTGGGGACCGGCGCCGGACTCACAAGCTATGGGTGTATTAAAGGCGCACTTTTCCGATCGCCGCGCGGAGGGGGGAGGATAGGGCCATGCAGCCACGGAACATGTCCATGAGTGGAGTGGTCGACCTCGCCGCGGTGAAGGCGGCCGGGGAAGCCAAGCAGAAGGCGGAGCAGGCGCGGGCCCAGGCCGCCCGCGAGGGCGGTACGCCGCCCGTCGGTGCGCAGCGTCTCGTCTTCGACGTCGACGAGGCCGGCTTCGAGCCGGAGGTTCTCCAGCGCTCCGCCGAGGTGCCCGTCGTCATCGACTTCTGGGCCGACTGGTGCGAGCCGTGCAAGCAGCTCGGCCCGATGCTGGAGCGGCTGGCGGCGGAGTACGCCGGACGATTCGTCCTCGCCAAGATCGACGTCGAGGCGAACCAGATGCTGTTCCAGCAGTTCGGCGTGCAGTCCATCCCCGCGGTCTTCGCGGTGGTGGCCGGGCAGGCCCTGCCGCTCTTCCAGGGGGCCGCGCCCGAGGCGCAGGTCCGGGAGGTGCTGGACCAGCTGATCGCGGTGGCGGAGCAGCGCTTCGGCATCGTGGGCGCGCCGGTGGACCCGGCCGCGGCGGCCGACGCGCAGGCCGCTCCGCGGGAGGCGCCGCCGAGCCCGCACGACAGCGCCCTCGGCCGGGCCCACGAGGCGCTGGACGCCGGGGACCTGGGCGGCGCCGTCCAGGCGTACAAGAACGTACTGGCCGACGACCCGGGCAACGACGAGGCGAAGCTGGGCCTGGCCCAGGCCGAACTCCTGCGCCGCGTCCAGGACATGGACCCGCAGCAGGTCCGCAAGGCCGCCGCCGAGAACCCCGCCGACGTGGCGGCGCAGATCTCCGCGGCCGACCTCGACCTGGTCGGCGGGCACGTCGAGGACGCCTTCGGCAGACTGCTCGACGCGGTCAAGCGGACGGCGGGCGAGGACCGGGACGCCGCGCGGGTGCGACTGCTGGAGCTGTTCGAGGTGATCGGGGCGGACGACCCGCGGGTGACCGCGGCGCGCACCGCGCTCTCGCGTGCGCTGTTCTGACGGGTCGGCCCGTCCCTCCTGTGCGCTGGTTGCACAGTCGCCGCGTTTTGCCAAAACTTGGTAAACGCGGCCACGGTTACTCCGAGTAAGAAAAACCCGGGCTTTCGCCCGGGTTTTTCGTTTATCTCCAGTTCCCTCCGGACACGGTGTGGCTATGTCGTGCCGCCGGTCGATACGCACCTATCACCCCTTGGTTATCGGCTCGTTACTCGCTAGTAATGAACCTCTTGTGTCCCGGCCGTGAATGCACCACGATCGGCCAAGCTCGGTCCACTCTCCAGCCCGGCAGCCGGTCGGCGTCCAGGGAGTGGGTCCCCACCGGGCGGGTCGGCCCTGTCGGGCCGGCTCAGGGACAGGGGGGTCTCCGGCGGTCGACGACGGGGCCTGTCCCAGCGGTTGCGCGAAGGCGTGGCCAGTGGTTGTCGCTCGGGGGTGATCGCCGGTGTTGTCCGGGTGCGTTCCGCGCCACGGTCGCGCGGTGCTCTTCTTCCCGAGGGCGTAGCACGTCTCCCATCCCCGTCCGGGGTCCGCGCAGCGGGCGCCCCCGTCGGAGATGTACGTCCGAGAAGGAGGCAGGTCATGGAGTCAGAGACTCGTGGAGGGACCAGATGGCGGCGGTTCGCCGTCGTCATGGTGCCGAGTGTCGCGGCGACGGCCGCGATCGGTGTCGCGGTGGCGCAAGGTGCGCTGGCGGCGTCGTTCAGCGTTTCGGGGCAGCAGTTCGAGGTCGCGGCGAAGCGCCTGGAAGGTACGGGATTCGTCCAGTACGGGGCCAATGACGTCACCAAGGCCGGGAACAAGCCCGTCGCCGTGGTCGGCATCAACAACGCGGAGATCACCAAGCTCTGCCAGGCGGTCACCATCCCGACGCCGTTCGGCAAGGTCTCGATGAAGCTGAAGGCCGGCGGCGGAAAGGACAAGGTCAAGGCGACGAAGCTGTACATCGACGCCGACGACATGACCGCCGACGCGGTCTTCACGAATGTCGACATCGGTGTGGCGGTCGACTCGACCACCCAGGGCCCCGGGCCGGTGAAGCCGGGCGGTGAGCGCGGTGAGCGGGGCGGTTACGTGCCCGGTTCGTTCGCCCAGCAGGCCGAGTCGGTGGTGTTCACCGACGTCAGCCAGCGCGCCTGGGCGACGTCCGCGGGTTCGTTCACGCTGCCCGGACTCAAGATGGGCGTCAGCATGGGCGACGCCGACTGCAAGGACAACTGAGTCCGACGTGCGGGTACGGGGCGTGACCTCGCGTTCCCGTGCCCGTACCGCGCCGCGCCCCGGAAGGCCGGGGGCGCTCCGCCGGGCGTACGTACCACCGAATCGCCAGTTCCGAGGAGCTGTACGACATGAGCGTCGACACGCGACCCCAGCAGATCAGTTCATTCGGCCGCGCCCGCCGTTCCTTCCGGGACTGGCGCGGGCGACGCCCGTTCTGGGGAGGGTTGTGGACCCTGCTGGCGGGCATCCCGATCATGTACATCCCGTACCAGACCATGACGTTGGGCGATCTGCACATCCGGCTGGCGACCACCGCCGGCGCCGGCTCGCTGATCATAGGAGTGCTGCTGGTCGTCCTCGGCCTGACGCTCTGGTTCCAGCAGCAGTCGCGGATCTTCGCCGGTGTGGCGGCGATCCTGCTCGCGCTGGTCTCGCTGGTGGTGTCCAACTTCGGGGCGTTCCTGGTCGGTTTCCTGCTCGCCCTGATCGGCGGCGCGCTCGGCGTGTCCTGGGCGCCGGGGAAGCCGGTCGCGGCGGTCGTGGCCGGCGAGGAGTCCGGGGAAGGTGACGAGGGCCCTCAGGGCGAGCGGCCCCCGCTGTCCCTGACGAAGGAGACGAACGGGAGGCACCGTGCCGACTGACGAGGCGTACGACGGCAGTCGTGCGAGAACCGGCCCGCGGCACGCCGCGCCGCGCAAGCCGCTGCTGGCCCGGCTGCACATGCCCGCCGGGAAGGCGGTCGCCATCGCGGCGATGCCGACCGCCGTGCTGATGGGCATGGGGCTCACGCCCCAGCTGGCCATGGCCAAGCCGACGGCGAAGGGCCCGTTCGAGGGTGCCTGTGCCACGGTGCCGGACCAGAGCGCGGAGCCCGACGCCGACGCGAGCAAGGGCGCGAAGGGCGACGCGGAGAAAGGCGACGCGGAGAAGGACGGCGCGCAGGACAAGGGCGCCGAGGAAAAGGGGGACAAGGGCCCCAAGGACGTCGAGGGCAAGGACGGCGGCTCGCAGGAGAAGGGCGACTCCAAGGAGCCGGGGGGTGCGGAGAAGTCCACCCCGGACACCGCGAAGCCGCCCGGCGGCGTCGGCAAGCTGCCCGTCCCGTCCGCTCCGTCCCCCTCGCCCTCCGCGACGAAGTCCGTCAACCCCCTCGACCCCCTGGGGCTCGGGGACAAGCTCGGCGACATCCTGACCGGCGGGGCCAAGGCGGGGCAGAAGTCCGCTCCGCCGAGCGCTTCGCCCAGCCAGTCCCCGTCCGCCTCGGCGTCCAGGAAGCCGGCGTCACCCGCGCCGGACAAGAGCACGGGCACGGGAACGGACAAGAGCACGGGCAAGGCCGCGACGCCCTCGGCGGGCGCCACACCCGGCGCGAGTGCCAGTCCGAGTCCCACCCCGAGCGGCTCGGCATCCCCCTCCGCGTCCCCGTCGGCGTCCGCGTCCCCCTCCCTGGACCCCGACAACCCGCCGCCCTGCCCCGCTCCCAAGGTCGTCGACGAGAACGAGAAGCACGCCTTCCCGAACCAGCCCTGGTTCCTGGAGTCCGACAAGCTCACGCTCGGTGGCCTGACCTACCAGGGCATCAAGCGGATCACGACGGTGAACGGGCAGGAGAAGTCCGTCCTGAAGTTCACCGCGGACTCGGTGGGCATCGGGGACCTGCACCAGATCGTCAACGGCAAGGACAAGCAGAACCACGTCGCCGGCCGGGGGACGACCTCGACGATCACGGGCGGCCAGGTGACCATGTACACCGAGGAACTGAAGGGCAAGCTCCTCGGGCTGCTCCCGGCGAACTACACCGCGACCAGCCCGCCGCCGATGATCCCCGGTCTCAAACTGCCCATTCCGATCTTCTTCACGGACGTGAAGATCCGTCAGGCGGGCCAGTTCGGCGGCACCCTGCACGTCCCGAACCTCCACCTGTACATCACGGACGGCACTTACCCGTAGGCCGCGCGGGCATGACGGAACGGCTGTGGCCGCCACCCTCCTTGGAGGGTGGCGGCCACAGCCGTTGCCGTGTCCGGCGGATCATGTGAGCGGGCGGCTGCGGGTCGTGTGGTGCGCACCACCGCTGCGCGGTGGTGTCCTCAAGCGCCGGACGGGCTGAAGGGGGCTGAGCTCAGCCGCACATCAAGCCCGTTGGGGGCACCTCCCAGCGGTAGCTGGGGGAGTTTGAGGACGCGCCCGCAGGGCGCCCGCCGCCGCAGGCGGCAAAGACGGCCCGCGGGCACAGCCCGCCTAGCGGCCCTCGCCGCCCAGATGGTGCACCAGCACCATATTCGTGGTGCCGGGGACACCGGGCGGGGAGCCCGCCGTGATGATCATGGTGTCGCCCTGGCCGTAGCGCTTGAGCTTGAGCAGCTCGGCGTCGACCAGGTCGACCATCGCGTCGGTGTTGTCGACGTGCGGGACCACGTAGGTCTCGACGCCCCAGCTCAGGGTGAGCTGGTTGCGGGTCGAGACGTCCGTGGTGAAGGCCAGGATCGGCTGGGCCGTGCGGTAGCGGGACAGGCGGCGGGCCGTGTCACCGGACTTGGTGAAGGCGACCAGCGACTTCGCGCCGAGGAAGTCGGCGATCTCGCAGGCGGCGCGGGCGACGGAGCCGCCCTGCGTGCGCGGCTTCTTGCCCGGGACCAGCGGCTGGAGGCCCTTGGAGAGGAGCTCCTCCTCGGCCGCCTCGACGATGCGGGACATCGTCTTGACGGTCTCGATCGGGTACGCGCCGACGCTGGACTCGGCCGACAGCATGACCGCGTCCGCGCCGTCCAGGATCGCGTTGGCGACGTCGGACGCCTCGGCGCGGGTCGGCCGGGAGTTGGTGATCATCGACTCCATCATCTGGGTCGCCACGATCACCGGCTTGGCGTTGCGGCGGCACAGCTCGATGAGGCGCTTCTGCACCATCGGGACCTTCTCCAGCGGGTACTCCACCGCCAGGTCGCCGCGGGCCACCATCACACCGTCGAACGCCATGACGACGTCCAGCATGTTGGCGACGGCCTGCGGCTTCTCGACCTTGGCGATGACCGGCACCCGGCGGCCGACCTCGTCCATGACGCGGTGGACGTCGAGGACGTCGGAGGCGTCGCGCACGAACGACAGGGCGACCATGTCGCAGCCCATCGCGAGGGCGAACTTCAGGTCCTCGATGTCCTTCTCGGACAGCGCCGGGACGTTCACCGCCGCGCCGGGCAGGTTGATGCCCTTGTGGTCGGAGATGACACCGCCCTCGATGACGATCGTCCGCACCCGCGGACCGTCGACCTCGGTGACCCGCAGCTCGACGTTGCCGTCGTTGATGAGGATCTGGTCGCCCTTGGAGACGTCGCCCGGCAGGCCCTTGTAGGTCGTGCCGCAGATCGTCCGGTCGCCGGGGACGTCCTCGGTGGTGATGGTGAACTCGTCACCGCGCACCAGCTCCACGGGGCCGTCCGCGAAGGTCTCCAGGCGGATCTTCGGGCCCTGGAGGTCGGCGAGGACACCGACCGCGCGGCCGGTCTCCTCGACCGCCTTGCGGAGGCGGTGGTACCGCTCCTCGTGCTCCGAGTGGGTCCCGTGGCTCATGTTGAAGCGGGCCACGTTCATACCGGCCTCGATCAGCGTCTTCAGCTGCTCGAAGGAGTCGACGGCGGGGCCCAGGGTGCAGACGATTTTGGAACGGCGCATGGGGCAGATCCTATCGGGTTTGTTTCGGAGCGGAATATTCGCGCTGTGGGAAAGGACCGGGGCGATCGGTGATCAAGCGCTGACCAGGGCGTACGTCTGGGTGGCGATCTCCAGCTCCTCGTCGGTGGGCACCACGGCGACCGCGACCCGGGCGGAGTCGGGGGAGATCAGCCGCGGCTCGTCGGCCCGTACGGCGTTGCGACCGGCGTCCACGGCCAGGCCCAGCCCCTCCAGGCCCGCGACGGCCGCCTCCCGCACCGGGGCGGCGTTCTCGCCCACACCGGCGGTGAAGGCGATCGCGTCGACCCTGCCGAGGACGGCGTAGTAGGCGCCGATGTACTTCTTCAGCCGGTGCACGTAGATGTCGAAGGCCAGGGCGGCCCGCTCGTCGCCCGCGTCGATGCGCCGGCGGATCTCGCGCATGTCGTTGTCGCCGCACAGACCGATCAGACCGCTCTTCTTGTTGAGGAGCGAGTCGATCTCGTCGACGGACAGGCCGGCGACGCGGGCCAGGTGGAAGATGACCGCCGGATCGAGGTCACCCGAACGGGTGCCCATGACCAGGCCCTCCAGCGGGGTCAGGCCCATCGAGGTGTCCACGCAGCGGCCGCCGCGCACGGCCGAGGCCGAGGCGCCGTTGCCCAGGTGCAGGACGATGACGTTGACCTCGGAGGGGTCCTTGCCGAGCAGCTTCGCGGTCTCGCGGGAGACGTAGGCGTGCGAGGTGCCGTGGAAGCCGTAGCGGCGGATCCGGTGCGCGTCGGCCGTCTCGACGTCGATCGCGTAGCGCGCGGCCGACTCGGGCATCGTCGTGTGGAAGGCGGTGTCGAAGACCGCCACCTGCGGCAGGTCCGGGCGCAGGGCCTGGGCGGTCCTGATGCCGGTGATGTTGGCGGGGTTGTGCAGCGGCGCGACGGGGACCAGCCGCTCGATCTCGGCGATCACCTCGTCCGTGATCACGGTCGGCTCGGTGAACCTCAGCCCGCCGTGCACGACCCGGTGCCCGATCGCGGCCAGCTCCGGGGAGTCCAGGCCCAGCCCGTCCGCGGCCAGCTCGCCGGCCACGGCCTTCAGCGCGGCCTCGTGGTCGGCGATGGGCGCCTCCTTCTCGCGCTTGTCACCGCCCGTCGCGAGCGGGGTGTGGGCCAGACGGGAGGTCTCCTCACCGATCCGCTCGACCAGGCCGACGGCCAGCCGGGCGCCGTCGGCCATGTCGAGCAGCTGGTACTTGACCGAGGACGAGCCGGAGTTGAGGACGAGGACGCGGGTGGGGTTGGCAGTCATGAAGGGCTTTCCGGGTCGGGTGCGGTTCTCGTGGGGCAACGGGAGACGGCCGTACGGGACCGGGTGGTTCCCGTACGGCCGTACGGGCGTCAGGGGCGCTGCTCGCCCTGCGCCTGGATGGCGGTGATGGCGACGGTGTTCACGATGTCCTGGACCAGCGCGCCGCGCGAGAGGTCGTTGACGGGCTTGCGCAGGCCCTGCAGGACCGGGCCGACTGCGACCGCTCCGGCCGAGCGCTGCACGGCCTTGTAGGTGTTGTTGCCGGTGTTGAGGTCCGGGAAGACCAGCACGGTGGCCTTGCCCGCGACCTCGGAGCCGGGGAGCTTGGTCGCCGCGACGGCGGCGTCCACGGCGGCGTCGTACTGGATCGGACCCTCGACCAGCAGGTCCGGGCGGCGCTCGCGGACGAGCTCGGTGGCCTTGCGCACCTTGTCGACGTCCGCGCCGGAGCCGGAGGTGCCGGTGGAGTACGACAGCATCGCGATGCGCGGCTCCACACCGAACTGGGCGGCGGTCGCCGCGGACTGGATGGCGATGTCCGCGAGCTGCTCGGCGTTCGGGTCCGGGTTGACCGCGCAGTCGCCGTAGACGAGGACCCGGTCGGCCAGGCACATGAAGAAGACCGAGGAGACGATCTGCGCGCCGGGCGCCGTCTTGATGATCTCGAAGGCCGGGCGGATCGTGGCGGCGGTGGAGTGCACCGCGCCGGAGACCATGCCGTCGGCCAAGCCCTCCTGGACCATCAGGGTGCCGAAGTAGGAGACGTCGGCGACGACGTCGTGCGCCAGCTCGACGGTCATGCCCTTGTGGGCGCGCGCCTTCGCGTACAGCTCGGCGAAGCGCTCGCGCAGCGGCGCGGTCTGCGGGTCGATGAGCTGCGCCGCGGCCAGGTCGATGCCCAGCTCGCCGGCGCGCTTGTGGATCGCGTCCTCGTCGCCCAGCAGGGTGAGATCGCAGACGTCGCGGCGCAGCAGCACGTCCGCCGCGCGCAGCACGCGCTCCTCGGTGCCCTCGGGGAGCACCACGCGGCGGCGGCCGGAGCGGGAGCGTTCGATCAGCTCGTGCTCGAACATCATCGGCGTGACGCGGCTGGAGCGGGCCACGGAGATGCGGTTCGTCAGCTCGGCGGTGTCCACGTGGCGTTCGAAGAGGCCGAGGGCCGTCTCGGACTTGCGCGGCGAGGCGGCGTTGAGCTTGCCCTCGACCGCGAAGAGCTCGGCGGCGGTCGGGAAGGAACCGCCCGGCACCGAGATCACCGGCGTGCCCGGGGCCAGCCGGCCCGCGAGCGCCAGGATGTCCGGGCCCGGCCGCTCGTCCAGGGTCAGCAGCACACCCGCGATGGGCGGCGCGCCCGCGCTGTGCGCGGCCAGCGCACCGATGATCAGGTCCGTGCGGTCGCCCGGGGTCACCACCAGGCAGCCTTCGGTCAGGGCGGGCAGGAACGCCGGCAGCATCGCGCCGCCGAAGACGAAGTCGCGGACGTCGCGGTTGAGGCCGGCGTCGTCACCGAGGAGCACCTCGGCGCCCAGCTGGCGGACGATCTGCGCGATGGTCGGCGCGGAGAGCGAGGCGTCCTCGGGGAGCGCGTAGCAGGGGACGGGCAGGCTCGCGCCGAGCCGCTCGGCGACGGCCGTACGGTCGGCCGGTGCCACGCGGTTGACGACGAGGGCGACGACGTCGCAGCCCAGCGCCTCGTAGGCGCGGTAGGCGTTGCGGGCCTCGGAGCGGACGGCCTCGGCCGCCTGCTCCTGGCCGCCGACGACGGGGATGACGAAGGCGCCGAACTCGTTCGCCAGGCGCGCGTTGAGGGCGAGCTCGTCGGGGAGGTTGGTGGCGGCGTAGTCGGTGCCGAGGACCAGCACGTACTCGTGCTCGCGGGCGACGGCCAGGAACCGCTCGACGAGCGTCGACACCAGCTCGTCCGTGCCCCGCTCGGCCTGGAGGGCGGACGCCTCGCCGTAGCTGAGGCCGTAGACCGTCTCCGGCGACTGGCTCAGCCGGTAGCGCGAGCGCAGGAGGTCGAAGAGACGGTCCGGGCCGTCGCCGTGCACCAGCGGGCGGAAGACACCCACCCGGTCCACGTGGCGAGTGAGGAGTTCCATGACTCCCAGCTCGATGACCTGGCGGCCGTCGCCCCGGTCGGTCCCGGTCACGTACACGCTGCGCGTCACGCGTGCTCTCCTTGTTCCATCGCCGTGTTCATGCGGTTGTTCGTGCGGTCGTTCATGCGGTCGGTCCGTGCGGTCGGTTCGTGCGGTGGCCCGTGCGGTGCCCGTGCGGTGGTGCGGCGACCGTTTCCGCGGTGTTCACACGACCGCCCATACGGGGCAAAAATTACCCGTTATGGTGGCCTTGCCCTCTTGACAATACCTGCGCCTGTGGCTAAGGCGCTCGTCAGCCGGAGGGTGGCCGCTGTGCGGCTGCCGTGCGGCTGCTGTTCCATGGGGGTGCGGAACTACCCCCCGTCCCGTGAAACAATCGGTTCGGCTCACATGTACCAGTAGCGAGCAGGAGACACAGCCAGATGCGCATCGGAGTCCTCACCGCAGGCGGCGACTGCCCCGGCCTCAACGCTGTCATCCGTTCGGTGGTGCACCGCGCGGTCGTCGGCCACAACGACGAGGTGATCGGTTTCGAGGACGGCTTCAAGGGCCTGCTCGACGGCCGCTTCCGCAAGCTCGACCTCGACGCCGTGAGCGGCATCCTGGCCCGCGGCGGCACGATCCTCGGCTCCGCCCGTCTGGAGCGCGCCCGGCTGCGCGAGGCGTGCGACAGCGCCCAGGACTTCTCCCGCGAGTACGGCATCGACGTCCTCATTCCCATCGGCGGCGAGGGCACGCTGACCGCCGCCCGGATGCTCTCCGACGCCGGCATGCCGGTCGTCGGTGTGCCGAAGACCATCGACAACGACATCTCCTCCACGGACCGCACCTTCGGTTTCGACACCGCCGTCGGCGTCGCCACCGAGGCCATCGACCGGCTGAAGACCACCGCCGAGTCGCACCAGCGCGTCATGGTCGTCGAGGTCATGGGCCGCCACGCCGGCTGGATCGCCCTGGAGTCCGGCATGGCCGGCGGCGCCCACGGCATCTGCCTGCCGGAGCGCCCCTTCGACGTCGCCGACCTGGTGTCGATGGTCGAGGAGCGCTTCTCCCGTGGCAAGAAGTTCGCCGTGATCTGTGTCGCCGAGGGTGCACACCCGGCCGAGGGTTCGATGGACTACAAGAAGGGCGCCATAGACCAGTTCGGTCACGAGCGGTTCGCCGGCATCGGCACCAAGCTCGCCACCGAGCTGGAGCGGCGCCTCGGCAAGGAGGCCCGCCCGGTCATCCTCGGCCACGTCCAGCGCGGCGGCACGCCCACCGCGTACGACCGTGTCCTGGCCACCCGCTTCGGCTGGCACGCGGTGGAGGCCGCCCACCGGGGCGACTTCGGCCGGATGACCGCGCTGCGCGGCACGGACGTCAAGATGGTGCCGCTCGCCGACGCGGTCACCGAGCTCAAGCGGGTGCCGGAGAACCGGATGGACGAGGCCGAGTCGGTCTTCTGAGGGCGGCCCTTCAAGGGGCGAGCCCCTTGAACCCCCTTGTACGAGAACGCCGGACGGGCTGGATCTCCAGTCCGTCCGGCGTTCTCGTACCGACGGGCCGGCTCCTCCGTGAAGAGGGCCGGCCCGCCGCAGGCGTCACTGTGCCCCGATCGACTCCAGCGTGTTCAGCTTCGCCGCCCTGCGGGCCGGCCAGACCGCGGCCAGGACGCCCACGACGAGGGCCAGCAGCAGGAACAGGCCGATCCGGGCCCACGGCACGACCATCTCGTACTGCGGGAACGAGGACCGCAGCAGGTGGCCGCCGGACCAGGCGAGGAAGATGCCCACGCCGACGCCGAGCACCGCGCCGAACAACGAGATCATCACGGACTCCAGCCGCACCATCTGCTTGATCCCGGTGCGGGCCAGGCCGATCGCGCGCAGCATCCCGATCTCGCGGGTCCGCTCGAAGACCGACATGGCGAGGGTGTTAACGACACCGATGACCGCGATGACGACGGCCATGCCCAGCAGCCCGTACATCAGGTAGAGGATGTCGTCGATGCTGCCCGCCTCGGAGCGGCGAAGGTCGTCCTGGCTCCGGACCTTGATGATCGGGTTGCCGCCCAGGGTCTCCTTGATCTTGCCGGGCAGGCCGCTCGCCCGGCCGGGGGCGGCCTTGATCAGCACCTCGTCGTCGCGGACCTTCTCCAGGTGCGGGTCCACGAGGGCCGGGGTGGCGAGGACGTCGGCGAGGACGTCGTTGTCGGCGTAGACGGCGACGACGCGCGGGGTGGCCTTCTTGCCGTCGTAGAACTCCATGGGCAGGGCGGAGCCGACCGTCAGGCCGTTCTGCTTCGCGTAGCCCTCGGCCACCGCGACGCTGCCGGTGCCGCGCACCTCGGTGAGCGAGCCGCCGGTGATCTTCAGGGCGGTGACCTGGGAGAGCTTGGAGAGGTCCGTCGCCCGGAGCCCCGCCGGTTCGCCCTTCGACTGGAAGCCGGTCATCCGGACCGGCACCGAGGCGGCGACGCCCGGCTGCTCGGCGAGCTTCTTGGCGACGTCGGGGGAGAGGCCGAGGTAGCTGTTCGACGAGACCTTGTAGTCGGCCGTCAGATCCTGGGCGCCCATCTTGTCCACGCCCTGGTTCGCGGAGACCGCGGCCACCGTCAGACCCGTGATCAGGGTCAGGCCGATCATCAGCGCGGAAGCGGTGGCGGCCGTGCGGCGCGGGTTGCGCAGCGCGTTCCGGGTGGCGAGCCTGCCGCTGACGCCGAAGACGCGGACGGCGAGCCTGCCGAAGAGGTTCACGAACGGGCGGGAGAGCAGCGGGGCCAGCACGATGACGCCCGCGAGGGTCAGGGCCGAGCCCGTCATGGCGGCCGTCAGACCACCGCTGTCGCGGAGGGTCGACACGTACAGCATGACGGCGACGCCCAGCGCGGTCAGGGCCCCGCCGATGGAGTTGCGGACGACGAGGCCGCGGGTGGCCGGCGCCTGGTCCACGGCCGACAGTGCCTCGACGGGGGCGATCTTCGCGGCCTTGCGGGAGGGCAGCCACGCGGCCAGCACGGTCACGACGACACCGACGGCGAGGGCGGACAGCGCGGCGGTCGGCTCGACGACCAGCGGGCCCTCGGGCAGCGGGGCACCGGTGGAGTTCAGCACCGACCACAGGCCCGTGGCGATGCCGAGACCCAGCACGAAGCCGACGGCGGAGGCGACCAGGCCCAGCAGCCCGGCCTCGATCATCACCGAGCGCACCACCTGGCGGCGGGAGGCGCCGACCGCGCGCAGCAGCGCGATCTCACGGCTGCGCTGGGCGATGAGCATGGTGAAGGTGTTGGCGATGATGAAGATGCCGACGAAGAGCGAGATGCCCGCGAAGACCAGGAAGGTGTTCCGGATCGAGCTGGTCTGCTCGTCGATGAGCTTGGACTGCTCGGCCGCCAGCTGCTTGCCGCTCTGCGCCTTGAAGCCGTCCTTCGGCAGGACGTCCCGGACCTTGCGGGTCAGCTCGTTCTGGTCGGTGCCCGGGGTGGCCGAGACGACGAGCTCGCCGAACTGGCCCGGCTTGCCGAAGAGCTTCTGAGCCGTCGGGGTGTCGAACAGCGCCAGGCTGCCGCCCGCGCTCACGCGCGGGTCGTCGGTCTCGACGATGCCGACGAGCTTCTTCGTCATCACCGGGCCGTCGACGGCCAGCCGGACGGTGCCGCCGACCTTGACGCCCGTCTTCCCGGCGGTCTTCACGTCCAGGGCGATCTCGCCGGCGGCGGCCGGACCCCGGCCCTTCAGCAGCGGGTACCGGCTGTCCTTGCCGTCCTTGCCGACGACGTAGTTGGCGGCGGTGCTGCCCCACTCGCTTCCCGCCGGGTCGTTGTCCCTGTCGGCGACCGTGGCGACACCACTGACCGAGGGACGCACGGACGTCACGCCGGGCAGCGCGCGGACGGTGGCGACCATCCGCTCGTCGAGGACCCGGTGGTCCTCGCCCGGCGCGGTGTTGGAACGGCCGATCTCCGTCACGGAGACGGCGACGTCGTCCAGGCTCCTGGCCGTCTTGTCGCGGTAGGCGCTGCCGACGGAGTCGCTGAAGACGAGCGTGCCGGAGACGAAGGCGGTGCCGAGGAGGACCGCGAGGGCGGTCATCATCAGCCTGGCTTTGTGCGCGAGGAGATTGCGCAGGGCGGTACGGAACATGGCGGGTCCTGGTGGTTTCCCTCGGCCCTGTGAGGGGTGAGGGGCGAAGGGACGTCGGGTGGCGGTGGCGACAGGGCCGTGCATCGCCGTGGGCGGGCGATCGGTCGCTACGGGCGCGGGCGCGCGGGTGGCCGGCGCGTACGGGCGGCGGACTCGTCCCGGCGCTCGCCGTGTGCGGGCGGCCGGCGGCACCGCGCGGGCGCGGGGAACGGGGGCCGTCCGTTCCTCAGCTCGTGCGGCCCTTCGCGTCGAAACGCTTCATGCGGTCCAGGACCGCGTCGGCGGTGGGCTCGCGCAGCTCGTCGACGACGCGGCCGTCGGCGAGGAAGACGACGCGGTCGGCGTAGGAGGCGGCGACGGGGTCGTGGGTGACCATGACGATCGTCTGTCCCAGGGCCCGTACGGACTCGCTGAGGAAACCGAGGAGTTCGGCGCCGGAACGGGAGTCGAGGTTGCCGGTCGGCTCGTCCGCGAAGATGATCTCGGGCCGGGCGGCGAGGGCGCGGGCCACGGCGACGCGCTGCTGCTGGCCGCCGGAGAGCTGGCTCGGGCGGTGCGCGAGCCGGCCGGAGAGGCCGAGGGTGTCGACGACCATGTCCAGCCACTGCTTGTCGGGCTTCCGTCCCGCGATGTCCATCGGCAGCGTGATGTTCTCCAGCGCGGTGAGCGTCGGCAGCAGGTTGAACGCCTGGAAGACGAACCCGATCCTGTCCCGGCGCAGCCGGGTCAGCTGCCGGTCGCCGAGCGAGGCCAGCTCGACGTCACCGATCCGGGTGGAGCCGGAGGAGACGCTGTCCAGCCCGGCCATGCAGTGCATCAGCGTGGACTTGCCGGAGCCGGACGGCCCCATGATCGCGGTGAACTCCGCCCGGCGGAACTCCACGGAGACCGAGTCCAGGGCGGCCACCCGGGTCTCACCCTGCCCGTAGACCTTGCTGAGGCCGGAGGCACGGGCGGCGACGAGGCCGTGGAGGGTGCGGTCGGACGGGGAAGCAGGGAAAGCCGTCGCGTGGGACACGAGGTCTCCTCCGGAGGGGTTCGAGGGAGTGGGCGGGCCGTACGCGCCCGGGGACGGGGCGCAATGGCCGGAATCAACTCCTCCAATTCTGGGCGCCACCAGCGCGCGGGACCTCAGCCGCACGACCTGAACCCGGCACCGGCCAAAAGGCCGACGGGGGCGTCGGCGCGTAGTCCTTGAGAGGGACGCCGTCATCCTGAGGGCGCATGGGCCCCTGCGGGGGGCTCGGCGGTGTGGGGCGGTGCCCTGCGGGGCGGCGGCATGGGCACAGGGGTTGTACCGGCCGGTGGCGTGGGTGCGTTACGGGCGTGGGGCATGAAGGGCGACCCGGGGCCCGTGGGGGCGACCCGGTGTGGACGCCCCGTCCGTACGTCTCGGCGCCCGCTCACGGCCGGCGGCCTGTGAAGCCGCTCGTCCGCGGTCGCCTCAGCGCGTACCTACGAACGGGGCCCGCGGCCGGACGTCACCCCCGTAGCGTCCGCGACGGTGCGTGCCCGTGGGCGCGCCGGTATTCCGCCGCGAAGCGGCCCAGGTTGCCGAAGCCCCAGCGGTAGGCGATCTGCGCCACCGTCGCGTCGGGGCGCCCGCGGGAGGTCAGGAGTTCCTGGTGTGCCCTGCCGAGGCGGACCTCGCGCAGGTACCCCAGCGGCGTCGTGCCCAGGTGCCGGCGGAACGCCTCCTGCAGGGCGCGGGCGCTGACCCGGCCGGCCGTCGCGAGGTCGGCCAGTGTCAGTGGCTGGTCGGCCTTCTCTTCCGCGAGCGCCATCGCCCGGCGCACCGCCGGATGCGCGACCACGCCCGGCCGCTGCGCGTCCACCCCGTCGGTGATCAGCTGATGCGTCTCCATCAGCATCGCCGCCGTGGTCTGCGTCAGCTGCGACGCCACGAGCGGGCTGGTGCGCGCGATGCCCTCGCCGAGGATCTCGCGGTGCACCGCCGCCGAGATGCCGGCCCAGCTCCGCGCGGCCCCGGGCGAGAGCGCGCCGGCGAGCGAGAACCGCGCCCGTAACGGCCCCTCCACGCCGAGCGCGTCGGCCGCGGCCTGCTCGATCGTCTCGCGTGTGAGCCGGACCGTGGTCATCCGGGCGCCGGGCGCCCAGTGCACCTTGAACCGGCGGTACGGATCGAGGACGTACGTCTCGCCGGGCCCGACGACGCGCTCCTCCCGCCCGGGGGAGAGCACCTTCACCCGCCCCCGCACGAGCTGACAGACCAGCAGGTAGGAGTCCAGCGGCTGGGGCGCCACCAGGGTCTCGGCCCCGTACTGCAGCCCCGACACCGTCACCCCTGGGAAGCTGCCCTCCGCGTACCAGGCGGAGAAGTCCTTGGGGTCGCCGAGCACGCTGAGCTCGTACGGGCTGTAGGCGGTACTGATGATCTCCCGGGTCTCGTCGAGATCATTGCTGAGGACGAGGGTGCGCATGTTGCCGGGAGCGTTGGGGCCGACGCCGGGTTCGGTCATGAGGCTTTCCTCGGGTGCCCGCGTTCTCCGGCCTGGAGCCGCGTTTGGCGAGTAGCCGACAGGTGGCCCCGTTAGTACCGTTCTGCTTGGCCGCAGTCAAGGCGAGGGCTCGTCCCGCAGCTGTTTCGGGACAGCCCCGGCCGCTCGGCCACGGCCCTGGATCCACGGGGGACATCCAGGGCCGGTTCCATCGGAGGGGGTGCCCCGCCGTCTCAGCGGACAGGCGGCGGGGTCTTCCCCTCTTCGCGTTTTTCCTCCCGGTTCATCCCTGGGCAGCGCCACTCGTCCCTCGTCATCCCTTGACCGCGCCGCCGAGCGCGAAGCCGCCGCCGAGCCGGCGCGAGATGAGCGTGTACAGCAGGACGACGGGCGTCGAGTACAGGATCGAGAAGGCCGCCAGCTGCCCGTACGCCACCTGCCCGTAATTGCCGAAGAACGTGAACACCGTGACGGATGCGGGCAGTTGCTCGGGCGAGAGCAGCAGCAGGAACGGCACGAAGAAATTACCCCACATCAGGACGAAGCAGTAGATCGCCACGACCGCGACGCCGGGCCCCATCAGCGGCAGCACGACGCGCGCCAGCGTCTGGAACCACCCCGCGCCGTCGGTCCAGGCCGCCTCCTCCAGGGTCTTCGGGACGCCGTCCATGAAGTTCTTCATCAGCCAGATGGCGAAGGGCAGCTGGGCCGTCGCCATGAACAGCGCCGTGCCGTAGACCGTGTCGATCAGATCGATCCGTACGAACAGCCCGTAGACCGGCACCATCACGGCGGTGATCGGCAGGCAGGTGGAGAACAGGATCGTGAGCAGGTACGGCCGGTTGAACCGGGACCGGAACCGCGACAGCGGATACGCGGCGAGGGCCGCGCAGGTCACGGTGAGCGCGGTCGCCCCGCCGCAGAGCAGCAGGCTGTTGAGCATCGGCGTGAACGTGATCTCGTCCGTCAGCACCGCCGAGAAGTTCTCCCCCGTCACGGAGGCGGGCACCTTCACCCGCAGCCCCGCCTCGGAGTCGAAGGACGCCAGCAACAGCCAGAGGAGCGGCAGCGCGAAGGAGACGGCGACACCGAGCAACGCGGCGTCGGCGGCGAGACGGTGACGGGTACGGCGGGGCAGACGGGCGGGGAGCGGGGGCATGGCACCTCCGGGGGGCTACGTGCTGCTGTGGGATGAGTACCCAGCCCGCGCGGGCCGATCCGGGGCGGCGCCTCCCGGCCCCGGCCGTTCATCCGGAGCACCCCCCCCCGCGGAAGCGGCGCCCCGCCGGGCGGTCCGAGCCATCCGGAAAACGGGGCCCCGCCGCCCGGCGGCAGGGCCCCGCCGTCACACCGCCGCCGGCTCCCGCTGCTCCGGCACCGGCGCGTGGTCGTCCACCAGGGTCGTCTCGTCGAAGGGAAGGCGGCCCGCCAGGACCTCGCCCACCCGGGACTTGTCGATCTCCTTCGTCCACGTGCCGACCAGGACCGTGGCCACCGCGTTGCCCGCGAAGTTCGTCAGGGCGCGGGCCTCGCTCATGAAGCGGTCGATGCCGACGATCAGGCCGACGCCGTCGACCAGTTCCGGGCGGTGGGACTGGAGGCCGCCGGCGAGGGTCGCCAGGCCCGCACCGGTCACGCCCGCCGCCCCCTTCGAGGCGACGATCATGAAGAGCAGGAGCGAGATCTGCTGGCCCAGCGACAGCGGGTCGCCCATCGCCTCGGCTACGAAGAGCGAGGACATCGTCAGGTAGATGGCCGTGCCGTCGAGGTTGAAGGAGTAGCCGGTCGGCACGGTGATGCCGACGACCGGCTTGCTGACGCCCAGGTGCTCCATCTTCGCGATCAGGCGCGGCAGCGCCGACTCGGAGGAGGAGGTGGACAGGATCAGCAGGAACTCCCGGGCCAGGTACTTCAGCAGCGCGAAGATGTTCACGCCCGCGACCAGCCGCAGCAGCGTGCCGAGCACGACGACCACGAACAGCAGACACGTGATGTAGAAGCCGACCATGATGACGGCGAGCGACTTGAGCGCGTCCACGCCCGTCGCGCCGACCACCGCCGCCATCGCGCCGAACGCGCCCACCGGCGCCGCCCACATGATCATGGACAGGATGCGGAAGACCAGCCGCTGGAGGTGGCCGATGCCGCGCAGCACCGGCTCGCCGGCCGGGCCCATCGCCTGCAGGGCGAAGCCCGCGAGCAGGGCCACCAGCAGGGTCTGGAGGACCTCGCCGCCGGTGAAGGCCGAGACCATGGTGGTCGGGATGATGCCGAGCAGGAACTCGGCCGTCGACTCGTGCGCGCCCTTGGCCTGCGCCTCGCCCGCGTGCCGCACCGACTCCGTCAGGTGCAGGCCGCTGCCGGGTTCGAGGACGTTGCCCACGACCAGGCCGATGGCCAGGGCCACCGTCGACATCACCATGAAGTAGCCGAGCGCCAGGCCGCCGACCGCGCCGACCTTGGCCGCCTTCCGCACGGAGCCCACGCCCAGCACGATCGTGCAGAAGATGATCGGCGAGATCATCATCTTGATCAGGTTCACGAAACCGGTGCCGAGCGGCTTCAGCTCCACCGCCACCCCCGGCGCGGCGAAGCCGACCGCGATGCCGACGAGCACGGCCGCGATGACCGCGAGGTAGAGGTAGTGCGTACGGTCCCGCCGGCCAGCCGGCCGGCCGTCCTTGCCCGGCGGTGACTGCGCTGTCACGGATGTCACGGGGGTCTCTCTTCGTCGTCGCGGCTCTGTGCAGCCCCCTCTCCCGACGAGTGGGGCTCCGGAGACTATGCACGGGTCTGTGACCGCGGTCACCCTTACGTGCATTACGTTCATGGCCGGGCCCGGGTCAGACTGTCCGCCATGCGCAGACCCCGCATCCGCCGCCCCCACAGCCTGGCCGGCCGCCTCTTCGCGATGCAGACCGTCCTGGTCGCCGCCGTGGTGGCGGGCTGTGCCGCCTTCGCGTACGCCGCCGACCGCGGCCAGGCCGAGGACGCCGCGCGCGGCCGGGTCACCGCGGCCGCGGCCGCCGTCGCCGCCTCGCCGGGCGTACGGGACGCCGTCCGCTCGACGGACCCGGCGGCGGCGCTCCAGCCGTACGCCGAGCGGGTGCGCCGCGACACCGGCGTCGATTTCGTCACGATCATGAATCCGGACGGCATCCGCTGGACCCACCCCGACCCGGCCCGCATCGGTGAGCCGTTCCTCGGTCACACCGGGCCCGCGCTGCGCGGCCGCGCCTTCTCCGAGACGTACACCGGCACGCTGGGGCCCTCGGTGCGGGTCGTCGTGCCGGTGACGGACGGCGGCCGGGTCACCGCGCTGGTCAGCGCCGGCATCACGGTCGAGGCGATCAGCGCGCAGATCCAACGGCAGCTCGGCTGGCTGCTCGGCGTCGCGCTGGCCGCGCTGGCCCTCGGCGGGGCCGGCACGTACCTCCTCAACGCCGGCCTGCGCCGCCACACGCACGGCATGAACGCCGCCGAGCTCAGCCGCATGCACGACTACCACGAAGCCACCCTGCACGCCGTGCGCGAGGGGCTGCTGATGCTCGACGGGCAGCGGCGCATCGCGCTCGTCAACGACGCCGGGCGCGAACTGCTGGGCCTGAGCGGCGAGGTGGTCGGACGGCCCGTCGACGGGCTCGGGCTGCCGCCCGCCCTCACGGAGGCCCTGACGGCGGCCGGGCCGCGCGTGGACGAGGTGCACCTGACCGCCGACCGGATCGTGGTCGTCAACACCTCGCCGGTGTCGGGCGGAGAGCGCCGCGGGACGGTCGTCACCCTGCGCGACCACACCGAACTCCAGGCCCTGTCCGGAGAACTGGACTCCGTGCGCGGCTTCGCGGAGGCGCTGCGCTCGCAGGCGCACGAGGCGGCGAACCGGCTGCACGCCGTCGTCTCCCTCATCGAGCTCGGCCGCGCCGACGAGGCCGTCGAATTCGTCACGGCCGAACTCGAACTCGCCCAGGCCCTCACCGACCAGGTCGTCACCGCCGTCGCCGAACCCGTCCTCGCCGCGCTCCTCCTCGGCAAGGCCGCCCAGGCCAACGAACACGGCGTCGAGCTCGTCCTCGACCCCGACACCCGTGTCGACGACGGCCTGCTGCCGCCCGGCCTGCCGGCCCGCGACCTCGTGACCATCCTGGGCAACCTGATCGACAACGGCGTCGACGCCGCCGCCGAGGAGGCCCTGCGCACACCGCACGGCCCGGAGCACCGCCCCCACGTCACCGTCACCGTACGGGCCGACGACGGCGAACTGCTGCTGCGCGTCACCGACAACGGCGGCGGGGTCGCGCCCGAGGCCGTCGACGAGGTGTTCCGGCGCGGCTGGTCCACCAAGTCGCCGGGCACCGCGCCGCACGGCCGGGGCCTCGGGCTCGCGCTCGTACGGCAGGCCGCGCGGCGCAACGGCGGTACGGTCGCGGTCGCCGGAGCCCCGGGCGGCGGCGCGGAGTTCACCGTCCGGCTGCCGCTGCGGGTGGGCGCCGAACCAGTGGGGGCGCACGCATGAGCACACCGCAGCCGGACCCCCGGCCGATCCGCGTACTCGTCGTGGAGGACGACCCCGTCGCCGCCGACGCGCATGCCCTCTACGTACGGCGCGTGCCCGGCTTCACGGTCGCCGGGGTGGTGCACACCCGGGGCGACGCCGCGCAGTTCCTCCAGCGGACGGCCGTCGATCTGCTGCTGCTCGACCTGTACCTCCCCGACGGGCACGGGCTGCCGCTCGTCCGCTCCCTGCGCTCCGCCGGCCACACGGCGGACGTCATCGCGGTGACCTCGGCGCGCGACCTGGCGGTCGTCCGCGAAGGGGTCTCGCTGGGCGTCGTGCAGTACGTCCTGAAGCCGTTCACCTTCGCCACCCTGCGCGACCGGCTCGCCCGCTACGCGGAGTTCCGCGCGGTGGCGGGTGAGGCGAGCGGCCAGGAGGAGGTGGACCGCGCGCTCGGCGCGCTGCGGGCGCCGTGGCCTGCGGCGTTGCCGAAGGGGCTGAGCCCGGCGACGCTTCAGACGATCACGGGGGCGTTGCGGGAGGCGGGGCAGGAGGGCATCTCCTCGGCCGCCGCGGCGGCGTGCCTGGGGATCTCGCGGATCACCGCGCGGCGGTATCTGGAGCATTTGGTGACGACGGGGCGGGCGGGACGGGCGCCGCGGTACGGGCAGGTGGGGCGGCCGGAGCTGCGGTACCGGTGGCTGGTGCCGTAGGGGCTTTCTCCCCGGCCCGCCCCTTCCCGCAACCGGCGGCTCCGCCCCCGCACCCCCGGCCCTCGATCGCCGGGCGGGCTGGATGTGGTGCCCCGGACGGGCTACGGGGCGCGGTGGCGTGCCGCTCCTCCCGCGCGGGAACGTTTCAGTTGCCGTCCCGGCTCGTAGGAGGTCGCCGTGCGTACCGTCGCTCCTCTGCTCCTCGCCGCCGCCACGTTCGCCGCCGCCGTTCCGCTCACCGCCTGCGGCGGAGGGGCGGGGCGCGACCCGGACACCGTGAAGGTCGTCTACCAGCGCAGTACCGACAACAAGGTCCGGATCATGGACGAGTACCTGGCCGGGATCAAGAAGCGGTTCGAGCGCGAGCACGAGGGCAAGAAGCTGCGGCTGATCCCCGTCCAGGCGTCGCAGGCGGACTACTACGCCAAGGTCCAGCAGATGATGCGGTCGCCGAAGACCGCGCCGGACGTCGTCCGTGAGGACACCTTCCTGATCAACTCGGACATCAAGGCCGGGTACTTGAGACCGCTGGACGACAAACTGGCGGGCTGGAAGGACTGGGACCGGTTCATTCCGACCGCGAAGGCGGCGGCCAGGGCGGAGGACGGCAGAACCTACGGCGTACCGGACGGCACGGACACCCGGGGCCTGTGGTTCAACAAGGAGATCTTCGCGAAGGCCGGACTGCCCGCCGACTGGCGGCCGCGGACCTGGCAGGACGTGCTGGAGGCGGCCCGTACGGTCAAACGGAAGGTGCCCGGCGTCATCCCGCTCAACATCTACACGGGCAAGGGGCCCGGCGAGACGGCCACCATGCAGGGCTTCGAGATGCTGCTGTACGGCACCGGCGAGGATCCCCTCTACGACCCGGCGGCGAAGAAGTGGGTGGCCGGGGGCCAGGGCTTCAAGGACTCCCTGGAATTCATCCGGACGGTGTACGGCGAGAAGCTCGGCCCCGAGCCCACCGACGCCCTCGACGCCAATGTGTACACCCGCGTCACCACCGAATGGCTGCCGCGGGGCAAGCTCGCCATCGACCTCGACGGCAACTGGCTCGGCAAGTACTGGCAGCCGTCCGGCAGCACCCCCTGGCCGCGGTGGTCGCGCGTGCTGGGCCAGGCGCCCTTCCCGACGCAGCACGGCGAGGCGCCGGGCGAGGTGAGCCTCTCGGGCGGCTGGACGTGGGCGATCGGTGCCAGGTCCGGCACACCGGACCTGGCCTGGCAGCTCATCGAGACGCTCCAGACGACGGACAACGCGACCGAGTGGACCGTCCGCGACGGGCAGATCGCGGTACGGGACGACGTGGCGGCCACGGAGAAGTACCGCGCGTCGGTCCCGGGCATCGAGTTCTTCACCGCGCGGGTCAGGAACACCCACTACCGGCCCACCCTGCCGGTCTATCCGCAGGTCTCGGGCGCGATCCGGGACGCGATGGAGTCGGTGACGACCGGCGACGCGTCCGTGGCGGAGGCCGCCCGGCGCTACGACGAGCGGCTGCGGTCGATCGCGGGCGGCGACGGCGTGACCGCCGGGGGGCGGTGAGGTGCCCGCCGCCGTCCGGCGCGCGGCGCGCTGGCTGCCGATCGCCCCGGCCACCACGCTGCTGCTGCTCTTCCTCGCGGGCCCGATCGCGTACTGCGTCTACCTCGCCTTCACCGACACCCAGCTGACGGGCCAGGCGTCCGCGTCGTTCGTCGGCCTCGCCAACTTCCGCCGGGCCTTCGCCGACGACGGCTTCCGCAACGCGGTGGTCCTCACGCTCGTCTTCACCGTCCTGTCCTCGATCGTCGGCCAGAACACCCTGGGCTTCGCGCTGGCGGCGCTGATGCGGCGCGCCTCCCGGCCGGTACGGGCGCTGACGGGCGCGGTCGTGGTGGCGGCGTGGGTCGTGCCGGAGATCGTGGCCGGCTTCCTGCTCTACACCTTCTTCAACCGGCGCGGCACGCTGAACGCCGTCCTGGACTGGCTCCACCTGCCCGCCCAGAACTGGCTGTTCACCCTGCCCATCCTGGCCGTCTCCTTCGCCAACGTCTGGCGCGGTACGGCCTTCTCCATGCTCGTCTACTCCGCCGCGCTGTCCGAGATCCCCCGGGACGTCACGGAGGCGGCGGAGGTCGACGGCGCGAGCGGCGTCCGCCGCTTCTGGCACATCACCCTGCCCATGATCCGCCGGTCCATCGCCACCAACCTGATGCTGAACACCCTGCAGACGCTGTCGGTTTTCGGCCTCATCTGGGCCATGACCCGAGGCGGCCCCGGCGACCGCAGCCAGACCCTGCCGGTGTTCATGTACGACCAGGCGTTCCTGAAGTCCCTGATCGGCTACGGCACGGCGGTCGCGCTGCTCCTGCTGCTGGTGGGCGCCCTGTTCTCGGCCGTCTACCTGCGGCTGATGCGGGAGGACGTCTGACGGGGGCCGCTTCCCGAGGGCCCCTACGGCAGGCGCGCCACCAGATCCGTCGCCTCCTTCACCGGGAGTCCCGCCGCCGTCAGGGTGGTCACGGCTGCCGAGCGGCCCGCCTTCTCGGGGGCCAGGGCGCCGTCGTTGACGGCTTGCATCAGCCCGAAGAGAACCTGTTCGCGGACGTACGCGAGGGCGTCGGCCGGCAGGGGTGAGACGAAGCGGCCCTCCTCCAGGCCGCGCCGCAGGACGGCCGCGCCGGCCAGGCGGACCGGCTCCAGGCGCTTGCGGATGCCCTCGACGGTGACGCTGCGCTGGGCGAGGGAGACCAGCAGGCGGTAGCCGTCGGCGATCTCCCAGACGGCCAGGATGGAGCGGGCGAGCGCCTCGGCCGGGTCGGCGACGTCGCGCAGGGCGGCGGCGTGCGCAGCGCCCACGGCCTCGGCGGCGTCGTCGACGAGAGCGCCGATCAGGGCCTCGCGGCTGGGGAAGTGCCCGTAGACCGTGCGCCGTACGACGCCCGCCGCGCGGGCGATCTGATCCATGCTCGCGTCGGCGTCGCGCAGCAGTTCGACCAGCGCGATGTCCATGATGCGGCGGCGATTGGCGTCCGCTCTGCCGGCCATTGGGTCTCTTCTCGATCGGGCGTCCCCCGGACACCACCGGCGAAATCGCGGCGGTCCGCTGGGTTCATTTTGCACACGGCTGGGCAGACGCGTAAATTGCACAGCGGTGTGTAATTGCACAGTAGTGTGCAAGATTCCGAAAGGGGGGCCGATGGGCCTCGCGATGTCGACTCCGGTCGACGAGATGGACGGTCCGTACAAGAGGCGCTGGGCGGCACTGGGTGTCCTGTGCCTGAGCCTGCTGATCATCGTCATGGCCAACACGTCGCTGACGGTGGCGGCCCCGGACATGGTCAAGGACCTCGGCCTCGGCAGTTCGGACCTGCAATGGGTGATCGACGGCTACACCGTGCCGTACGCCGCGCTGATGCTGATCCTCGGCGCCGTCGGTGACAAGTACAGCCGCCGCGGCGCGCTCGTCCTCGGCCTCGTCGTGTTCGGCGCGTCCTCCGTGGCCGGCTCGCTCGTCGACAGCTCCACCGGCGTCATCGCCGCACGCGCCGCCATGGGCGTGGGCGCGGCCATGATCATGCCGGCGACCCTGTCGCTGCTCGCCGCGACCTTCCCGCGCGAGGAGCGCGCCAAGGCCATCACCATCTGGACCGCCACGGCCGGCCTGGCCATCGCCGTCGGCCCGCTGGTCGCCGGCGCGCTGCTGGAGGACCACGGCTGGGCCTCGACGTTCCTCATCAACGTGCCGATCGCCGTCCTCGGCATCATCGGCGCCCTGCTGCTCGTACCGCCGTCCAAGGCGACCGGCGTCGACAAGATCGACTACATCGGTGGCCTGCTGTCCGTCATCTGGGTCGGCTCGCTGATCTACATGATCATCGAGGGCCCGCACTTCGGCTGGGGCGCCAAGGCCATCGGCGCCGCCGTGCTCGCCGGCGTCGGCCTGGTCTGCTTCGTCCTGTGGGAGCTGCGCCACCCGCGCCCGGTCCTGGACGTCCGCCGCTTCGCGCAGCGCGCCTTCGCCGGCTCCACGCTGGCCGTCGCGCTGTTCTTCCTCGCCGTCTTCGGCGCGTTCTACTACCTCACCCAGCACCTGCAGTTCGTGCTCGGCTACTCGCCGCTCGACACGGGTGTGCGGATGCTGCCGCTGGCCGGTGCCGTGTTCGTCGGCGGCGCGCTCACCGCCTTCCTCACGCCGAAGTTCGGCATGAAGATCACGGTGGCCCTCGGCATGACCGTCGGTACGGTCGCCATCGCGCTGCTCACCCGCGTCGACGCGGACTCGACCTACAACGACTTCGTCGTGCCGCTGATGGTCCTGGGCCTGGCCATCGGCCTGTCCCTGTCGCCCTGCACCAACGCCATCATGGGCTCCTTCCCCGAGGACCAGCTCGGCGTCGGCGGCGCGGTCAACAGCACCTCGATCGAGATGGGCGGCTCGCTCGGCATCGCCATCCTCGGCACCGTGCTGGCCAAGACCTACTCCTCCAACCTCGCCGACGCCGCCGCCAAGGTGGCCGCCGGCGGCGGCCCGAAGCTGCCGGAGAAGGCCCTCTCCGCCGCGCAGGACTCCGTCGGCGCCGGCCTGTACGTCGCCCAGGAGGCCGGCAAGCAGGTCGCGGCCGGTGCCGCGCCGAAGATCGGCGCGGAGAAGGCCGCACAGCTCGGTGCCCAGCAGGCGCAGAGCATCGTCGAGGCCGTGCACAAGGCGTTCGCCGACTCCGTCGCCCACACCAGTGTGATCGGCGCCGTCATCCTCGGCGTCGGCACGGTCGTGGTGACCCTCCTCCTGCCGCGCCGCGGCCCGCAGGCCGCCGCGGCCCCGGTCGCGGCCGGCGGGAAGAAGGCGGACAAGAAGAAGGCGGACGAACGCGTCTGACCTCCGCCCCGGATCCGGTGCCCCGTACCTCCGCCGAGGTACGGGGCACTTCCGTGTCCGGGCCCGGCACCCGCCGGGAACCAGGCGGCGCTACGCCGGACGGAACCACACCGTCGACAGCGGCGGCAGCGTCACCGTGACGCTCGCCGGGCGGCCGTGGTGGCGGACGGCCTCCGCCTTGAGGGGATCCGGGTTGGTCACACCGCTGCCGCCGTAGCGCTCGGCGTCGGTGTTGAGCACTTCCTGCCAGGCCGTGTGCCGGGCGGGCACGCCCAGCGGGTAGCCGTGGCGGACCACGGGCGAGAAGTGGCTGACCGCCAGCAGCGGCGAGCCGTCCGCGTCATAGCGCAGGAACGCGAAGACGTTGTCCTCGCTCGCGCCTCCGTCGACCCACTCGAAGCCCTCGGGCACGGTGTCGCGCTGCCACAGCGCCGGCGTCACCCGGTACACCTGGTTCAGGTCGCGCACGAGGTCCCGTACGCCCCGGTGGTCGGCCTCCGCGGAGTACGAGGGGTCCAGCAGCCACCAGTCGGGGCCGTGCCCCTCCGACCACTCGGCGCCCTGGGCGAACTCCTGCCCCATGAACAGCAGCTGTTTGCCGGGATGGGCCCACATGAACCCCAGGTACGCGCGGTGATTGGCACGCTGCTGCCACCAGTCGCCCGGCATCTTGGAGACCAGCGACCGCTTGCCGTGCACCACCTCGTCGTGGGAGATCGGCAGCACGTAGTTCTCGCTGTACGCGTAGATCATGGAGAAGGTCATCTCACCGTGGTGGTACTTGCGGTGGACCGGCTCCTTGGAGACGTAGACCAGCGAGTCGTGCATCCAGCCCATGTTCCACTTCAGCCCGAAGCCGAGGCCGCCGAAGCCGCCGGGGCCCACGTGGTGCGTGGCGCGCGTGACACCGTCCCAGGCGGTCGACTCCTCCGCGATGGTGACGACGCCGGGGCAGCGGCGGTAGACCGTGGCGTTCATCTCCTGGAGGAACGCCACCGCGTCCAGGTTCTCCCGGCCGCCGTGGACGTTGGGCGTCCACTGGCCCTCCTCGCGGGAGTAGTCGAGGTAGAGCATCGAGGCCACGGCGTCCACGCGCAGGCCGTCGATGTGGAACTCCTGGCACCAGTACACGGCGTTCGCCACCAGGAAGTTACGGACCTCCGTGCGGCCGTAGTCGAACTCCAGCGTCCCCCAGTCCGGGTGCGCCGCCCGCGCCGGGTCCCCGTGCTCGTACAGCGGGCGGCCGTCGAACTCCGCCAGCGCCCAGTCGTCCCGGGGGAAATGCGCCGGCACCCAGTCCATCAGCACGCCGATCCCGGCCCGGTGCAGCGCGTCGACCAAGTACTTGAAGTCGTCGGGGGTGCCCATGCGGGCGGTCGGGGCGTAGAAGCCGGTGACCTGATAGCCCCACGAGCCGCCGAAGGGGTGCTCGGCGACCGGCATCAGCTCGACGTGCGTGAAGCCGAGGTCCGTGACATAGGCGGGCAGCTGCTCGGCGAGCTGCCGGTAGGTCAGCCCCGGGCGCCAGGAGGAGAGGTGCAGCTCGTACACGGAGAACGGCGCCTCGTGCACGGGCCGCTCCGCGCGGCGCGCCATCCACTTGTCGTCCCGCCAGCGGTGGTGCGAGGCGTGCACGATGGACGCGTTGGCGGGCGGCACCTCGGTGCGCCGGGCCATCGGGTCGGCGCGCATCGTGTGCGAGCCGTCGGGGCGGGTGATCTGGAACTTGTACAGCGCGCCCTCGCCGACGCCCGGCAGGAACAGCTCCCACACCCCAGCCCCGCCCAGCGAGCGCATCGGCTGGCCGGTGCCGTCCCAGTAGTTGAAGTCACCGGCCACGCGCACGCCCTGGGCGTTCGGCGCCCACACCGTGAACCGGGTGCCCGCCACGCCCGCGTGCGTCATCGGCTCGGCACCCAGCGCGCGCCACAGCTCCTCGTGGCGGCCCTCGCGGATCAGGTGCAGGTCCAGCTCGCCGACGGCCGGCAGGAAGCGGTACGGGTCCTCGATCTCCAGCTCGGCGTCGTCGTAGGTCACCACCAGGCGGTAGCCGGGGATCTCCGGCAGCGGAAGCACCCCCGCGAAGAGCCCGTCACCCTCGTCGTACAGCTCCGCCCGCAGCCCCTCGGCGGTGACCGCCACCGAACGGGCGAACGGGCGCAGTGCCCGGAACGCCACGCCGCCGGGTGCCAGGTGAGCGCCCAGCAGCGCGTGCGGATCGTGGTGCGCCCCGTACAACAGCCGCGCCCGCTCGTCACCGGACAACGGCTCGCAGGGGGCCACGGGGGTCCCTGCGGGGGCGGCCGTGGGCTCCGCCGCGGGCGTCGGCAGGCCCCCGGCCGGGGGCCCGGCCGCCGACTCCGGACCGGTCTCCGGCTCCACCGCGGCCCCGGGCGGCGGCCCGGCCGCCGACTTCGCGCCGGGCCCGGCCGCCGAACCGGCCACGGGTACGGGTACGGGTACGGCCGGAGTCTCCGTGCCGGTCTCGGGCTTCGGTTTGGCTCCGGGCGCGGCCCCGGGCGTCGACTTCGTGCCGGGCCCGGGCGCCGAACCGGCCACGGTCGTCGGGCCCGTACCTCCGGGTTCGGGCTTCGGCTTGGCTCCGGGCGTCGACTTCGCGTTGGGCCCGGGCGCCGAACCGGCCACGGTCGTCGGGCCCGTACCGCCGGGTTCGGGCTTCGGCTTGGCTCCGGGCGCCGACTCCGCGTCGGGCCCGGCCGCCGAACCGGTTACGGGTACGGCCGGAGTCTCCGTGCCGGTCTCGGGCTTCGGCTTGGCTCCGGGCGCGGTCACGGCCGTCGACCGTGGTCCGGGCCTCGGCGTCGGCCCGTCCCCGGGTGTGGGCATGCCCGGCACCTCCGGGCCGGTCCCGCGCCCCGGGCCGTTCGACGGCC
>NZ_JAGGOL010000136.1:10617-25810 GCF_018614525.1 Streptomyces sp. ISL-11 | reverse complement strand
GCGTCGGCCAGGCCCCGCAGCCCGGCGGCTACGGCTACCCGGGCGGACCCGGTCAGCCCGGCCAGCCCGGTCAGGGCCCGCAGGGCTACGGCGCGCCCACCCAGCCCCAGTTCGGCGCCTATCCGCCCGCCGGCCAGTACCCGGGCGCCCCCGGCGCCCCCGCGGGCGGCGGCGCCAAGAAGCGCATGGCGGTCATCATCAGCGCCGCGGTCGCGCTCGTGCTGGTCGTCGGCGGCGGCATCTGGTTCGCCACCTCGGGCGGCGACGACGACGATCCGAACGTCTCCTCCGCGGGCACCAGCCAGGGCGGCACCGGCGGCAAGCAGAACGGCGAGCAGGGCGGCGGCAAGGGCACCAAGCCCAAGACCGTCGACGGCAAGCTGCTCTTCGAGGTCGAGCAGGAGAAGGTCGACGACCTCGTCAGCGCCAAGGGCATGTGGGTCACCGACCAGGCCGTCGCCAAGGCCGACGCCTACAAGATCGTCGGCTACGGCCTGAGCGGCGGCAAGAAGTGGGAGCTCCCGCTCGACGGCGCCATCTGCTGGTCCAACCCCAAGGCCACCGAGGACGGCAAGGCCGTGGTCCTCGTCAGCGACGGCAAGCCCAGCGAGGAGAAGAAGTACGGCGGCCCCTGCACCCAGGTCGTCGCCTTCGACGTGAACAAGGGCACCAAGCTCTGGCAGAAGTCCGCCCAGGCCGGTGACCGCGACGTCTCCTTCTACGAGGTCACCATCGGCGGCGGCACCGTCGCCGCGGGCGGCACCACCGGCGGCGCCGCCTGGTCCCTCGCCGACGGCAAGGAGCTGTGGAAGCCCAAGGAGTCCAGCTCCAACTGCAAGGACGCCGGTTACGCCGGCGGCG
Organism: Streptomyces sp. ISL-11; assembly: GCF_018614525.1. Classification (GTDB taxonomy): domain Bacteria; phylum Actinomycetota; class Actinomycetes; order Streptomycetales; family Streptomycetaceae; genus Streptomyces. The sequence goes on along the minus strand of NZ_JAGGOL010000136.1, from coordinate 24,949 downwards.
CCAAGCTCGTCGCCGTCCGCCGCTGCGGCGACTACGAGCGGCCCCAGGTCACCGTGCAGACCGTCGACCCCGGCTCGGGCGCCGTGAAGTCCACGTACAAGGTGCCGTCCGGGCTGAACTACCCGCACATCGCCTCCACCGACCCGCTGGTCATCGCCGTCTCCGCCGGTTCCACCACCGGCAACGGCGCCTCCGACTTCCTCGTCGTCGACGACAGCGGCAAGGAGGGCAAGCTCCGCACCAAGATCTCCGCGGGCAACGGCAAGTACGAGCCCAAGTGCCCCTCCACCGAGGTCGAGGGCTGCACCAAGATGTCCATCACCAAGGACACGCTCTACCTGCCGACCGAGGCGCACCCCACCGGCGGCGACGGCGGCCGCGTCAACGAGATCGTCGCCTTCGACCTGAACACCGGCCAGACCAAGGGCAAGACGGACGGCACCCCCGGCGCCGAGCTCGTGCCGCTCGGCGTGGACAAGGACGGCTACCCCATCGCCTACCAGAACCCCACCTTCCGCTGGGGCGGCCAGGTGCTGCGCATCGACCCCAAGACGTACAAGGCCGATGTGCTGCTGAAGAACGCCGACGACACGGCGCAGGCCGAGCGCGAGCTCTCGCCCGACTACCAGCAGGGCGTCTGGGCCCAGGGTCACCTCTTCCTGGGCACCAACTACGTCCGCAAGGTCACCACCGCCGGTCTGGGCAAGCAGTACACGCTCCAGATCTACGGCGGAAGCTGACCCCCGCTGACGCCCGCGGTTGACGCGAGGACCGGCGCCCGCGCCGGTCCTCGCGTCGCCGCGGTAGCGGTTTCCGACCGGTTGCCGCACGATGCGGCACAATGACGTCCGTATCCCTGCCTTCCACGCCTCCGTGCCTGAACGATCCGTTTCAGTCTCGAAGTACACGTGATTGGCAGGGATTTCGGCATTCCGGGGGACTTCTCACCGGTAAGGGGCGCGCGACGTCGAACAAGCGTGTAGCTTCCGGGGGCAAGAGGGCCGGGGAAGAGACGTACGCGGGGCGACAGGGGGCAAGCGCATGGGCGTGCGGCTCATGGTGGTCGACGACCACCGACTGCTGGCCGAGGCGCTCGCCTCGGCACTGAAGCTGCGCGGGCACCGCGTGCTGGCCGCCGCCGCGCCGAGCGCGGGAGCGGCCGACCTGGTGGTGAGCCGCGCACCCGAGGTGTGCCTGCTGGGCACCGCGACACCCGCCGAACCGGGCGCCTTCGACCCGGTCGTACGGATCAAGCGGGAGCGCCCGCAGGTCGCCGTCGTCGTGCTCGGCCCCGTGCCGAGCCCACTGGGCATCGCCGCCGCCTTCGCCGCCGGCGCCTCCGGCTACGTACGGCACAACGAACGCATCGAGGGCGTCGAGCGCGCCATGATGAAGGCCCGCGCCGGCGAGGCCGCCGTCGACCCGCAGCTGCTGCAAGGCGCCTTCACCGAGCTCCTCAACCCGGCCGCCCAGCCGGACGACGAGGGCGCCCGGCTGCTCCAGCTGCTCACCCCGCGCGAGGTCGAGGTGCTGGTCCGGGTCGCCGAGGGCGAGGACACCCGGCTGATCGCGGCGGGCATGGGAATAGCGCCCAGCACCGCCCGGACGCACGTCCAGCGCGTCCTGATGAAGCTGGGCGTGGGCTCCCGGCTGGAGGCGGCCGCCCTCGCGGCCCGCACGGGCCTCCTCGACCGGGCCGGCGCCCAGGCCGCCGCCGCGGCTAGTCCCCGGGCGGCGGCGGGACCGCCGGGCGGAGCCTGAGCCACAGCAGGAAGAACGCGCCCAGGGCGAGCATCCCCAGACCCGTCCACAGGTTGATGTTGATGCCCTGGGCCTTGCGGAGGTCGGCGTCGGAGGCCAGCACCCCGGCGCCGGCGACGACGAGCCCGTACACCGTGAACAGACCGCCGATGATCAGCCGGATGTCGAAGAGCCGGGCGGCGCCGTGCTCCCGCGGTTCGTCGCTCATGGCGCGTTCCTTTCCGGTACCTCAGAGGGAGAACGGGACGTAGCAGGCGGCGGCGAGCACGACCGTGCCCCAGCCCAGCAGCGCCGGCCTGCGGTACCACGCGTCGTCGCCGGGCGCGGGCGGCTCCTGCGCACCGGGCGCCCGCGTGCCGTACACCAGCCCCGCCAGCCGCTCCGCCGGCCGCGGCCGGGTCAGCGGCGAGACCACCAGCATCACCACGGCCCCCACGGCGAACGCCACGATGGACGAGACGAAGTTGGCGCCCTGGTCGGACGGGATCGCGAGCACACCCTGCCGGTACAGCCAGAAGTAGTTGACCATCGCCGCGACCGTGCCCGACAGCAGCCCCCAGAAGCCCGCCGCGGCCGTCGCACGCTTCCAGAACATGCCGATGACGAAGACGCAGAAGAGCGGGACGTTGAAGAACGAGAACAGCGTCTGGAGGTAGTTCATGATGTTGCCGAACGAGGCCGCGACGAACGCCGTTCCCATGCCCGCCAGCACACCGGCCGCCGTCACCCACCGGCCGGTCGCCAGGTAGTACGCGTCCGGGCGGTCCCGGCGCACGTACGCGCCCCAGATGTCGTAGGTGAAGACGGTGTTGAAGGACGACACGTTCGCCGCCATCCCCGCCATGAACGCCGCCAGCAGCCCGGTCACCGCCAGCCCCAGCACACCGCTCGGCAGCAGGTCCCGCATCAGCACCGGGATCGCGTCGTTGTAGCTCAGCCCGCTGCCCGCCCGGCCCAGCCCCGGCTCCAGCACCAGCGCGATCAGCCCGGGCACGACCACCACCAGCGGAATGAGGAGCTTGGGGAACGCGGCGATCAGCGGGGTGCGGCGGGCGGCGCCGAGGTCCCTCGCCGACAGGGCGCGCTGCACCTCGGCGAAGTTGGTCGTCCAATAGCCGAAACTCATCACGAAGCCCAGCCCCAGGGTGATGGTCAGCCAGTTGGCGCCCAGGGCGTTGGCCTCGCCGATGCCCGTACCGCCCCAGGGCCGCAGGAAATCCTCACCATGAGCGGCCGACAGCGACGAGGACAGGCCGTCCCAGCCGCCGACCCGCCGCAGGCCCACGACCGTCAGGGGGATCAGCGCGGCGAGGATCACGAAGAACTGGAGCACCTCGTTGTAGATCGCCGAGGACAGGCCGCCCAGGGTGATGTACGCGAGGACGAAGACCCCCGCGACGACCACCGCCACCCACTGCGGCCAGCCCAGCAGCGCCTCCAGCACGATCGCCATCGCATAGAGGTTGACGCCCGCGATCAGCACCGACGACACGGCGAAGATGACCGACGACAGCAGATGCGAGGCCGGCCCGAAGCGGTGCAGCAGGAACTCCGGGACGGAGCGCACCTTCGAGCCGTAGTAGAAGGGCATCATCACCAGCCCCAGGAACACCATGGCCGGTATCGCGCCGATCCAGTACCAGTGCACGGTGTACGCGCCGTACTGCGCGCCGTTGGCCGCCATGCCCAGGATCTCGGTGGCGCCGAGGTTGGCCGCGACGAACGCCAGCCCGGTGACCCAGGCCGGCAGCGACCGGCCCGAGAGGAAGAAGTCCAGGCTGGTGCGGACCGAGCGGCGCGCCGCCCAGCCGATGCCCAGGACGACGAGGAAGTAGAGCGCGAGGATCGTGTAATCGAGACCGTTGACGGGCAGGCGCAGCTCTTCGGCCAGCCGGTGCATGGATCACCTCACTCGGGGGTTCACGTGTCCACTGTCGACCGCTGTTCGCTCATGATTCCTTGTGTTCGGTTGTGTGTGAAGGTGTGTGCGAGGGGAGAGGTAGACAAGAGACGCGACGATCAAACGGCCCGGCTACGAACGGAGTTCGGCGTGAAGAGGACGGCGGCCCGGCTCGCGGACGGGCGCGAGCTGCTCTACTACGACCTCCGCGACGACACCGTGCGCGACACCGTCGACCGGCGCCCCCTCGCCCCCGTCACCACCACCTCCGAGATCCGCCACGACCCCCTGCTCGGCGACAGCGTCGCCATCGCCTCGCACCGCCAGGCCCGCACGTACCACCCACCGGCCGGCGACTGCCCCCTGTGCCCCACCCGCGACGGCCGCCCCACCGAGATCCCCGCCTCCGACTACGACGTCGTCGTCTTCGAGAACCGCTTCCCCTCGTTCGCCGGCGACTCCGGCCGCTGCGAGGTCGTCTGCTTCACCCCCGACCACGACGCCTCCTTCGCCGACCTCGACCCCGAGCACGCCGCCCTCGTCCTCGCCGCCTGGACCGACCGCACCGCCGAACTCTCCGCACTCCCCGCCGTCCGCCAGGTCTTCTGCTTCGAGAACCGCGGCCAGGAGATCGGCGTCACCCTCGGCCACCCCCACGGCCAGATCTACGCCTACCCCTTCGTCACCCCCCGCACCGAACGCGTCCTCGCCAACGCCGCCGCCCACCGGCGCCGCACCGGCCGCAACCTCTTCGACGACACCCTCGCCGCCGAACGCGCCGACGGATCCCGCACCGTCCTCGACGGCGCGCACTGGACCGCCCACGTGCCCCACGCCGCCCACTGGCCCTACGAGGTCCACCTCCACCCCCGGCGCCGCGTCCCCGACCTCCTCGCCCTCGACGACGCCGCCCGCGCCGAATTCCCCGGCCTCTACCTGGAGCTCCTGCGCCGCCTCGACCGGATCTTCGGCCCCGGTGAGCCGCCCACCCCGTACGTCTCCGCCTGGCACCAGGCCCCCACCCACCACCCCCACAGGAGTGAATTCGGCCTTCACCTGGAGGTCTTCACCATTCGACGGGCTCCCGGCAAGCTGAAGTTCCTCGCCGGTTCCGAATCCGGCATGAATGTCTTCATCAACGACGTGCCGCCGGAGGCCGCGGCCCGGCGACTGCGAGAGGTAGCGAGCGAATGAGCAGCAGCACCAGCGGTACGTACCTGGTCACGGGCGGCGCCGGCTACATCGGCAGCGTCGTCGCCGCCCACCTGCTGGCCGCCGGGCACACCGTGACCGTGCTCGACGACCTCTCCACCGGCCACCGCGCCGCCGTCCCCGACGGCGCCCGGTTCATCGAGGGCCGCGTCCAGGACGCCGAACGCTGGCTGGACAGCTCCTACGACGCCGTCCTGCACTTCGCCGCCTTCTCCCAGGTCGGCCAGTCCGTCACCGACCCCGAGCCCTACTGGCGCAACAACGTCGGCGGCACCGCCGACCTCCTCGCCGCCATGCGCGACGCCGGCGTCCGCACCCTCGTCTTCTCCTCCACCGCCGCCACCTACGGCGAACGCGCCACCGTCCCGATCACCGAGGACGCCCCCACCCGCCCCACCAGCCCCTACGGCGCCACCAAACTCGCCGTCGACCACATGATCAGCGGTGAATGCGCGGCCCACGGCCTCGCCGCCGTCTCGCTGCGCTACTTCAACGTCGCGGGCGCCTACGGCCGTTACGGCGAGCGGCACGTCCCGGAGACCCATCTGATCCCCCTCGTCCTCCAGGTCGCCCTCGGCGAGCGCGCGGCGATCTCCGTCTACGGCGACGACTACCCCACCCCCGACGGCACCTGCGTCCGCGACTACATCCACGTCGCCGACCTCGCCGAGGCCCACCTGCGCGCCCTGTCCGCCGCCCGCGACGGCGAACACCTGATCTGCAACCTCGGCAACGGCAACGGCTTCTCCGTCCACGAGGTCATCGAGACCGCCCGCAAGGTCACCGGCCACCCCGTGCCGCAGACCACCGCCGGACGCAGGGACGGCGACCCGGCCGTCCTGGTCGCCTCCGCCGGCCGGGCCGAGGAGACCCTGGGCTGGCGGCCGAGCCGCCCGGGCCTGGCCGGCATCATCGCCGACGCCTGGGAATTCGCCCGCCACCGGGCCGCCGAATGACCGCCGACGCCACGGCGGCCGCCTTCACCCGCGCCTACGGACACGCCCCCGACGGCGTCTGGGCGGCGCCCGGGCGGGTGAACCTCATCGGCGAGTACACCGACGTCAACGAGGGGTTCGTGCTGCCCTTCGCACTGCCGCACGCCGTACGCGTCGCCGCGGCACCGCGCGCCGACGGCCGGCTCCGCCTCCACTTCGGCGACGACCCGGCCGGCCCCACGGAGCTGTCCGGCGTCGATCTCACACCCGGGCACACCAAGGGCCGGCCCGCCTACCCCGCCGGCGTCCTCTGGGCCCTGCGGGAGAGCGGACACACGGCCGGGGGAGCGGACCTCCACCTCGACAGCGACGTCCCGCCCGGCGCCGGCCTGTCGTCCTCGGCCGCCGTGGAGTGCGCCGTCGCCCTCGCCCTCGACGCCCTGTACGGTCTGGACCTGCCCCGCCCGGAGCTCGCCCGGATCTGCCGCCTCGCCGAGAACGCCTTCGTCGGCGTCCCCTGCGGGATCATGGACCAGACCGCGTCCGCCTGCTGCCTCGCGGGCCACGCCCTCCACCTCGACACCCGCGACCTCACCAGCCGCCACATCCCCTTCGACCCCGAGGGCGCGGGCCTCCGGCTGCTCGTCGTGGAAACCCGGGTGAAGCACTCCCTGGCGGACGGCGCGTACGCGGCCCGGCGCGCCGGTTGCGAGGCGGGGGCCCGCGCGCTGGGCGTGCGCGCACTGCGCGACATCCCCCACGAGGAACTGGACTCCGCGCTCGGCCGCCTCCCGGATCCGGGCGTACGGGCGCTCGTACGCCACGTCGTCACCGAGAACGCGCGCGTGCGGGAGGTCGTCGGACACCTGGAGGCGGGCCGGCCGCGGGCCGTCGGGCCGGTCCTCACCGCCGGGCACGCGTCCCTCCGCGACGACTTCGCCGTCTCGTGCCCCGAGCTGGACCTGGCCGTCGCAGTCGCGAACGAGGCGGGTGCGCTGGGCGCCCGGATGACCGGCGCGGGGTTCGGCGGCTCGGCGGTGGTGCTGGCCGAGGCGGGTGACGCGGCGGCGGTCACCCGGGCCGTCAGGGACTCCTTCGCCGCGGCCGGGCACCGCGAACCGGCCGTCTTCGCGGCGGTGCCGGCCGACGGCGCGCGCCGGGTGGCCTGAGCGTGCCGGTGCGCGGGCCGCGCCGACCAGGCTCTTCGGGCCGCCTCCCGCTAGCGCGCGGCCTGATGACGCCGGTGGATCAGTCGGGCATGGACAACATCGCGTCGTTCCACGTCGTTCACTGCCCCAATACTGAACATAAAGCTCACCATAAACACGCGGGTCAAGCAGTTTTGCTAATCGGCTTCCGATGCCGGACCCCAGCCGTACGCTGATGCACAGCGTCGGTGGGGGCCGACGCTGATCAGGGGGCGAGACAGGCAGGTACGACGCCCGGGGCGGAGCGGTCGATCACGGCACGGCGGCGGCCGTGCGTGCGTGACGGCCCCGCGATCGGGCGCCGTACCCGCACTGCCCCGTTTCCGGGATATGGGGGTGGCTGTGGCACGTATTCGGGTACTGGTGGTCGACGATCACCGCATCTTCGCCGAGTCGCTCGCCGCTGCCCTCGCAGCCGAGCCCGACGTGGACGTCTCGGCGGCCGGCAGCGGGCCGGCGGCACTGCGCGCCCTGGAGCGCGCGGCGGGCGAGGGCCGCCGCTTCGACGTCCTGCTCGTCGACGCGGACCTGGGCACCGTGGCCCCGGACGTCGTGCCGGGACAGCTCCGGGGCCAGGACAGCGGTGGGCAGTCCGAGGGCACCGTCGACGGCATCTCGCTGGTGGCCGGCGTCCGCAGTGGCCAGCCCGCCGTACGGACGGTGGTGCTCGCCGAGCGCGACGACCCCAGACGAGCCGCGGCCGCGCTCCAGGCGGGCGCCGGCGGCTGGGTCGCCAAGGACTGCTCGCTCTCCCGGCTGCTGGCCGTCATCCGCGGGGTGCTGCGCGACGAGACCCATCTGCCGCCCGCCCTGCTGACGGGGGTGCTCCGGGAGCTGACGGCGGCGCGCAAGCACCGCACGGAGAGCGAACGGCTCGTGGAGTCGCTCACCCCGCGCGAGCGCGAGGTGCTGCGCTGCATGGTGGCCGGACTGGGCCGCAAGGCCGTCGCCGAGCGGCTCTACCTCTCCCCGCACACCGTCCGCACCCACATGCAGAACGTGCTGGGCAAGCTCGGGGTGCACTCCACGCTCGCCGCGGTGGCCCTGGCCCGCCGGGCCGGGGTGGGGCCGGTGGACCTAGCCGGGAATGTTGTCGAACGGGGCGGTCAACTGGCGTAGCAGGTCGGCCAGTTGGTGTCGCTGGGTGTCGGAGAGCTCGCCGAGGATGGCGCGCTCCTGGGCCAGCAGCCCGGCCAGCGCCTCATCGGCGCGGTCGCGGCCCTCGGCGGTGAGCCGCACCAGCACGCCCCGCCGGTCGCTGGGATCGGGCAGCCGCTCGACCAGGCCCTTCTTGGCGAGCCGGTCGATGCGGTTGGTCATCGTGCCCGAGGTGACCAGCGTCTGGGTGAGCAGCTGGCCGGGGGAGAGCTGGTAGGGCGCGCCGGCCCGGCGCAGCGACGTCAGGACGTCGAACTCCCACGGCTCCAGCTGATGCTCGGCGAAGGCGAGCCGCCGGGCCCGGTCGAGGTGGCGGGCGAGTCTGCTGACACGGCTGAGCACCTCGAGTGGTTCCACGTCGAGGTCCGGGCGCTCGCGACGCCACGCTGCGACAAGCCGATCGACCTCGTCCTCCATGGCGATCAGTGTAGAGGGTCTGTCGACGTGAAGTCTCTTGACGTCAAGATACATGAGCGGGGATGCTGGAGATCGCGCCGCACGCAACCCTCGCGTATCGGACACCCCGGCGCGCTCCGCGCGTAAGGAGGCCCCACCCATGCACAGCGCCCCCGCCTGGGACCCGCACCAGTACCTTCGCCACTCCGGCCACCGCAACCGGCCCTTCCACGATCTCCTGGCCCGCGTCCCCGAGCTTCCCCGCACGCCCGCCCGCATCGTCGACCTGGGCTGCGGCACCGGCAACCTCACCGCCCTCCTCGCCGCGCGCCGGCCCGACGCGCACGTCACCGGACTCGACAACTCCCCGGACATGCTCGCCGAGGCCACCGCGTACGCCGGCCCCTCCGGCGGTGGCGGGAGCATCGACTTCGCGCACGCCGACATCGGCGACTGGCGGCCGGCGGAGACGTTCGACCTGATCATCTCCAACGCGGCACTCCAATGGGTGCCGGACCACACCGACCACTTCACCCGCTGGGTGGACGCCCTCGCCCCCGGCGGCACGTTCGCCTTCCAGGTGCCGGGAAACTTCGCCGCATCCAGCCATGCCCTGCTGCGCGAGCTGTGCGGCAGCCCGCGCTGGCGGGACCGCCTGGGGGAGACGGTACGGGCCTCACCGGTCCTCGACCCCGCCGATTACCTGGCCCTTCTGGCCGGGCTGGGCCTGGCGGTGGACGCCTGGGAGACGACGTACCTCCAGGTGCTGCCGGGGGAGGACGCGGTCCTCGACTGGGTGAAGGGGACGGCGCTGCGGCCGGTGTTCGACGCGTTGGCGGACGACCGGGAGGTGGAGGAGTTCCTGGCCGTCTATGGGGCACGGCTGCGGGAGGCGTATCTCGCGGGTGCGGACGGGACGGTGTTTCCGTTCCGGCGGATCTTCGTGGTGGCGCGGAAACGGGGCTAGCCACGGGGCTCTGTCATAGAACCAGCCCGGCCGGCGTTTGAGGCCATCTTTGAGCCGCACCCGAGGTACGAACCCTCAGGCCCGCCGGTGACCAACAAGCCGCGGCCGCGCTTCCAGCCCGTCCAGTCCATGCCAAGCCAGATTCACCAGATGCGCCGCCACCTCCGCCTTCTTCGGCTTGCGCACATCCAGCCACCACTGACCCGTCAGCGCCACCATCCCCACCAGCGCCTGCGCATACAGCGGCGCCAGCTTCGGGTCGAAGCCGCGGGCCTTGAATTCCAGGCCCAGGATGTCCTCGACCTGCGTCGCGATATCGCTGATCAGCGAGGCGAACGTGCCCGTCGACTGCGCCACCGGCGAATCCCGGACCAGGATCCGGAAACCGTCCGTGTACGTCTCGATGTAGTCCAGCAGGGCGAACGCCGCCTGCTCCAGCAGCTCCCGCGGGTGGCCCGCCGTCAGCGCGCCCGTCACCGAGTCCAGCAGCTGCCGCATCTCGCGGTCCACGACCACCGCGTACAGCCCCTCCTTGCCGCCGAAGTGCTCGTACACCACCGGCTTGGAGACCCCCGCCTTCGCCGCGATCTCCTCCACCGACGTGCCCTCGAAGCCCTTCTCGGCGAAGAGCGTGCGACCGATGTCCAGCAGCTGCTCGCGGCGCTCCGCGCCGGTCATCCGCACCCGCCGGGCGCGGCGGGCCCCCGAGTCGGCGGCCCGGCTCTTGCTGCTGGTGGTATTGCTATCGATCGCCACGCCGCCCATCATGCCTCCCCCAGCTACCGCCGAGGGCACGCCCGGGCGGCATCACGCCTTCCTCCGGGAGTCGATGCGGCCGGCATCCGGCCACCGCACGTCATAGGCCCAGCCGGCCTTCTCGAACCAGCGGATGATCCGCGCACTCGAATCCAGCTGGCCCTTGAGCACACCGTGCCGCGCCGACGTCGGATCGGCATGGTGCAGGTTGTGCCAGGACTCGCCGCAGGACAGCACCGCGAGCCACCACACATTGCCCGAACGGTCGCGCGACTTGAACGGCCGCTTGCCGACCGCGTGACAGATCGAATTGATCGACCACGTCACATGGTGCAGCAGCGCCACCCGCACCAGGGAGCCCCAGAAGAACGCCGTCACCGCGCCCTGCCACGACCACGTCACCAGCCCGCCCACCAGCGGCGGGATCAGCAGCGACACCGACGTCCACAGCACGAACTGCCGGGACACCTGACGAATGTCCGGATCCTTGATGAGATCCGGCGCGTACTTCTGCTGCGGCGTCTGCTCCTGATCGAACATCCATGCAACGTGCGCCCACCACAGCCCCTTCAGCAGCGCGGGCACGCTCTCGCCGTACCGCCACGGCGAATGCGGATCACCCTCCGCGTCCGAGAACCGGTGGTGCCGGCGATGATCCGCCACCCAGCGCACCAGCGGCCCCTCCACCGCCAGCGACCCCATGATCGCCAGAGCGACCCGCAACGGCCGCTTCGCCTTGAACGCGCCATGCGTGAAATAGCGGTGGAAGCCGATCGTGATGCCATGGCAACCGATGTAGTACATCGCGACCATCAGGCCGAGATCCAGCCAGCTCACCCCCCAGCCCCAGGCCAGCGGGACGGCGGCGAGCAGGGCGACGAACGGGACGGTGATGAAGAACAGCAGCGCGAGCTGCTCCACCGACCTCTTGCTGTCACCACCCAGCGTGGCGGAAGGCGGCGGGGTTTCCTGGGCCAACGGCGCGTCTTCGATCACGTCGGGGCTTGCAGTCATGAGTTCCCTCAGGGGGCTCGGGGCATGGCTACGGGTCCGTAACCTACGGCTACGTAAGTATGGCAGGGCGGCGCCCCGGGGCAAGAGGGCTGTGGACAACCGCGCGTCGGGCGGCGACCTATGCTGGTGCACGTCGGACAGCGCGGTCCGCAACCCCTCCAGACGTGCTCAGAAACTCTGCAAGGAGCCGCACCTGTGAGCAGTGCCGACCAGACCCCCCTCGCCCCCGCCACCACCGGGAACGAAGGCGAAGCACAGCGCAGCGCAGCCCTGCGCGCCGACATCCGACGCCTCGGCGACCTCCTCGGCGAGACCCTGGTCCGCCAGGAGGGCGACGACCTCCTCGCCCTCGTCGAGCGCGTACGCGCCCTCACCCGCAGTGACGGCGACGCCGCCGCCCGGCTCCTCGGCGACACCGACCTGGAGACCGCCGCCAAGCTCGTCCGCGCCTTCTCCACCTACTTCCACCTGGCCAACGTCACCGAGCAGGTGCACCGCGGCCGCGAGCTGAAGGCCAAGCGCGACGCCGAGGGCTCGATCCTCGCCCGCACCGCCGACCAGCTCAAGGACGCCGACCCCGAGCACCTCCAGCAGACCGTCCAGCACCTCGGCGTACGACCCGTCTTCACCGCACACCCCACCGAGGCCGCCCGCCGCAGCGTCCTCAACAAGCTCCGCCGCATCGCCGAGCTCCTCGACACCCCCGCCGCCGGCGCCGGCGACAAGCGCCGCACCGACCTCCGCCTCGCCGAGAACATCGACCTGCTCTGGCAGACCGACGAACTGCGCGTCGCCCGCCCCGAGCCCACCGACGAGGCCCGCAACGCCATCTACTACCTCGACGAGCTCCACGCCGACGCCGTCGGCGACGTCCTCGAAGACCTCGCCGCCGAACTCGACCGCGTCGGCGTCGCCCTCCCCGCCACCACCCGCCCCCTCACCTTCGGCACCTGGATCGGCGGCGACCGCGACGGCAACCCCAACGTCACCCCCCAGGTCACCTGGGACGTGCTGATCCTCCAGCACGAACACGGCATCACCGACGCCCTCGAACTCGTCGACTTCCTCCGCGGCGCCCTCTCCAACTCCATCCGCAACAGCGGCGCCACCGAGGAACTCCTCACCTCCCTCCAGCGCGACCTCGACCTGCTCCCCGAGATCAGCCCCCGCTACAAGCGCCTCAACGCCGAGGAGCCCTACCGCCTCAAGGCCACCTGCGTCCGCCAGAAGCTCGTCAACACCCGCGAGCGCCTCGCCCGCAACACCCCCCACGAGCCCGGCCGCGACTACCTCGGCACCGGCGACCTCCTCGCCGACCTCCAGCTGATCCAGGACTCCCTGCGCGCCCACCGCGGCCGCCTCATCGCCGACGGCCGCCTCGAACGCGCCCTCCGCACCCTCGCCGCCTTCGGCCTCCACCTGGCCACCATGGACGTCCGCGAACACGCCGACGCCCACCACCACGCCCTCGGCCAGCTCTTCGACCGCCTCGGCGAGGAATCCTGGCGCTACGCCGACATGCCCCGCGACTACCGCCGCAAGCTCCTCGCCAAGGAGCTCCGCTCCCGGCGGCCCCTCGCACCCAAGCCCGCACCGCTCGACGCCGACGGCGCCAAGACCCTCGGCGTCTTCGACACCATCCGCGAAGCCCTCACCCGCTTCGGCCCCGAGGTCGTCGAGTCCTACATCATCTCCATGTGCCAGGGTGCCGACGACGTCTTCGCCGCCGCCGTCCTCGCCCGCGAGGCCGGCCTCGTCGACCTCCACGCCGGCTGGGCCAAGATCGGCATCGTGCCCCTCCTGGAGACCACCGACGAGCTCAAGGAAGCCGACCGCCTCCTCGACGAGATGCTCGCCGACCCCTCCTACCGCCGCCTCGTCGCCCTCCGCGGCGACGTCCAGGAGGTCATGCTCGGCTACTCCGACTCCTCCAAGTTCGGCGGCATCACCACCAGCCAGTGGGAGATCCACCGCGCCCAGCGGAGGCTGCGGGACGTCGCTCACCGCTACGGAGTCCGCCTGAGGCTGTTCCACGGCCGCGGAGGCACCGTCGGCCGCGGCGGCGGCCCCACCCACGACGCGATCCTCGCCCAGCCCTGGGGCACCCTCGAAGGCGAGATCAAGGTCACCGAGCAGGGCGAGGTCATCTCCGACAAGTACCTCATCCCGGCCCTGGCGCGGGAGAACCTGGAACTCACGGTCGCCGCCACCCTCCAGGCGTCCGCCCTCCACACCTCACCCCGCCAGTCCGACGAGGCCCTCGCCCGCTGGGACGCGGCCATGGACACCGTCTCCGACGCCGCCCACGACGCCTACCGCGAGCTCGTCGAGGACCCCGACCTCCCCGCCTACTTCTTCGCCGCCACCCCCGTCGACCAGCTCGCCGAACTCCACCTCGGCTCCCGCCCCTCCCGCCGCCCCGACAGCGGCGCCGGACTCGACGGACTCCGCGCCATCCCCTGGGTCTTCGGCTGGACCCAGTCCCGGCAGATCGTCCCCGGCTGGTTCGGCGTCGGATCAGGACTCAAGGCCGCCCGCGAGGCCGGACTCGACACCGTCCTGGACGAAATGCACGAACACTGGCACTTCTTCCAGAACTTCCTCTCCAACGTCGAGATGACCCTAGCCAAGACCGACCTGCGCATCGCCCAGCACTACGTCGACACGCTCGTACCCGACGAGCTCAAGCACGTCTTCGACGTCATCAAGGCCGAACACGCCCTCACCGTGCGGGAAGTCCTGCGCATCACCGGCGAAGCGGAACTCCTCGACGCCAGCCCCGTCCTGAGCCAGACGTTCCACATCCGGGACGCGTACCTGGACCCGATCTCGTACCTCCAGGTGACGCTGCTGCACCGCCAGCGGGAAGCGGCTGCGCGCGGCGAGGCGGCCGACCCCCTGCTGGCGCGGGCGCTGCTGCTCACCGTCAACGGAGTGGCGGCGGGGCTGCGCAACACGGGCTGACGCCGCGGGTCGTGGTGCCGGCCGCGCCGGCGAGCGCCCTGCGGGCGCGTCCTCGAACGCC
>NZ_JAGGOL010000136.1:542-10517 GCF_018614525.1 Streptomyces sp. ISL-11 | reverse complement strand
CCTCGAACGCCAGCTCCTTGCGCTCCGTGGACGAGAAATCCTTCAGCACGAAGTCCGCCACCTGCATACGGCCAGGCGGCCGCCCGATGCCGAAACGCACCCGGCAGTAGTCCGGACCCATCGCCTTCGTGATCGACTTCAGACCGTTGTGGCCGTTGTCGCCACCGCCCAGCTTCAGCCGCAGCTGCCCGAAATCGATGTCCAGCTCGTCATGGACCGCGACGATCCGCTCGACCGGAACCTTGTAGAAGTCCCGCAGCGCCGCCGTCGGACCACCCGACAGATTCATGAACGACATCGGCTTCGCGACGACCACCCGGCGGCTCGAAGGCCCCGGCGCACCCAGCCGGCCCTCGACGACCTGCGCCCGCGTCCTGTGCGCCTTGAACTTCGCGCCCAGGCGCTCCGCGAGCAGGTCGGCCACCATGAAGCCGACATTGTGGCGGTTCCCCGCGTACTCCGGGCCGGGGTTCCCCAGTCCCACGATCAACCAGGGGCTCGTATCGTCCGTCATCCGCACATTCTCCTTCATAAGCCAACCGCCGCCCCACTCCGAGGAGCGGGACGGCGGCTGAAAGAAAAACTGAGGGGATCCGAGGATCAGGCCTCGGTGCCCTCGGCCTCGGCCGGGGCCTCGGTCTGGGCGCCCATGACCTGCAGGACGACGATGTCACCGTCGACGGCCAGGGTCGTGCCGGCCGGCAGGACGACGTCCTTCGCCAGCACGGAGTCACCGGCCGCCAGGCCCGCGATGTTCGCGGTCACGGACTCGGGGAGGTGGGTGGCCTCGGCCTCGACCGTCAGGGTGTTCAGGATGTGCTCGAGCAGGTTGCCGCCCGGGGCCAGCTCGCCCACGGTCTGGACCGGAACCTCGACCGTGACCTTCTCGCCCTTGGAGACGACCAGCAGGTCGACGTGGACCAGGAAGCCCTTGAGGGCGTCACGCTGGACGGCCTTGGGGATGACCAGCTCGGTGCGGCCCTCGATGTCCAGGGAGAGCAGGACGTTCGGGGTCTTGAGCGCCATCATCATGTCGTGGCCCGGCAGGGTCACGTGAACCGGCTCGCCACCGTGACCGTAGACAACGGCGGGGACCTGACCGGCAACACGGGCGCGGCGGGCGTAGCCCTTGCCGAACTCGCGGCGGACCTGTGCGGGGATCTTGACCTCGGACATGAGCACTCCTCGTAGTAAGCGAAAGATCTGACGGCCGTTACCCGGCCCACGACAGACCTGCTACGAAGAGCGCGTCGATAACGGACCGCCGCACACAACGGTGCGGCCTCCCTCGCCGAGCAACTTGTGAAGTGTACCCGGCGGGGAGGCCGCCCAGAAATCGATCAGTGAGGGAAGGCTGTTACGCCTGCTCCTCGAAGAGGCTCGTCACCGAACCGTCCTCGAACACCTCACGCACCGCGCGGGCGATCGTCGGCGCGATCGACAGCACCGTGATCTTGTCCAGCTCCAGCTCACCCGGAGTCGGCAGCGTGTTCGTGAACACGAACTCGCTCACCTTCGAGTTCTTCAGACGGTCCGCGGCCGGACCCGAGAGCACACCGTGCGTGGCCGTCACGATGACGTCCTCCGCACCATTGGCGAACAGCGCGTCCGCGGCGGCGCAGATCGTGCCACCGGTGTCGATCATGTCGTCGACCAGGACACACACCCGGCCCTTCACGTCACCGACGACCTCGTGCACGGTGACCTGATTGGCGACGTCCTTGTCACGGCGCTTGTGCACGATCGCCAGCGGCGCGCCCAGACGGTCGCACCAGCGGTCGGCGACCCGCACGCGGCCCGCGTCCGGCGACACCACGGTCAGCTTCGCGCGGTCCACCTTGGCGCCCACGTAGTCCGCCAGGATCGGCAGCGCGAACAGGTGGTCCACCGGGCCGTCGAAGAAGCCCTGGATCTGGTCCGTGTGCAGGTCGACCGTGAGAATCCGGTCCGCACCCGCCGTCTTGAACAGATCGGCGATCAGACGGGCCGAGATCGGCTCTCGGCCGCGGTGCTTCTTGTCCTGACGGGCGTAACCGTAGAACGGCACGACCACGGTGATGCTCCGGGCGGAGGCCCGCTTCAGAGCGTCGAGCATGATCAGCTGCTCCATGACCCACTTGTTGATGGGAGCCGTGTGGCTCTGCATCAAGAAGCAGTCAGCACCACGAGCCGACTCCTGGAAGCGGACGTAGATCTCGCCGTTGGCGAAGTCGAACGCCTTGGTCGGGACCAGGCCGACGCCCAGCTGGTGCGCGACCTCCTCGGCAAGCTCGGGGTGGGCGCGGCCGGAGAAGAGCATCAGCTTCTTCTCGCCGGTCGTCTTGATCCCGGTCACAGCACAGTCTCCTTGGATGTCGCTTTGTGTGCGCTTATCACGGTACGCCCCGCACGGCGTGCCCGTGTCACGGTCACTGCTCGCCGGCGGCGTCCTCGGACGCCGGACGAACCTCTCGACTAGCAGCAGAAGCGGCCTGTGCGGCTGCGCTTCCGGGGCGCTTACGAGCAACCCAGCCCTCGATATTCCGCTGCTGCCCGCGTGCGACAGCCAGCGAACCCGGGGGCACATCCTTGGTGATGACCGAGCCGGCCGCGGTGTACGCGCCGTCCCCGATCGTGACCGGAGCCACAAACATATTGTCCGAGCCGGTACGGCAGTGCGAGCCGATCGTCGTGTGGTGCTTGTTCACACCGTCGTAGTTCACGAAGACGCTCGCCGCGCCGATGTTGGTGAACTCGCCGATCGTCGCGTCGCCCACGTACGACAGATGCGGCACCTTGGTGCCCTCGCCGATCACGGCGTTCTTCATCTCGACGTACGCGCCCGCCTTGGACTTCGTCCCCAGCTTCGTACCGGGACGCAAGTACGCGTACGGGCCCACGGTGGCGCCCTCGCCGATCTCCGCGCCGTCCGCGACCGTGTTGTCCACGACCGCGCCCGCGCCGACGGAGGTGTCCTTCAGCCGCGAGTTCGGGCCGACCTCGGCGCCGGTGGCGACGTGCGTGGCGCCCAGCAGCTGGGTGGCCGGGTGCACGAGCGCGTCGGGCTCGAAGGTCACCGAGACGTCGATGAACGTGGAGGCCGGGTCCACGACCGTGACCCCGCTCATCATCGCCGCGTGCAGCAGCCGCTCGTTGAGCAGCTTGCGGGCCTCGGCCAGCTGGACCCGGTTGTTGATCCCGAGGATCTCCCGGTGGTCCCCGGCCACGGCCGCGCCCACCCGGTGCCCGGCCTCGCGCAGGATGCCCAGGACATCGGTCAGGTACTCCTCGCCCTGGCTGTTGTCCGTACGGACCTTGCCGAGGGCGTCGGTGAGGAGTCTCGCGTCGAACGCGAACACGCCGGAGTTGATCTCCCGGATCTCGCGCTGCGCGTCGGTGGCGTCCTTGTGCTCGACGATCGCCGTCACGGCGCCGGTGTCGTCGCGCACGATGCGCCCGTAGCCGGTGGAGTCCGGGACCTCGGCGGTCAGCACGGTGACGGCGTTGCCGTCGGCGGCGTGCGCGTCGCTGAGGTTCTTGAGCGTTTCGCCGGTCAGCAGCGGGGTGTCGCCGCAGACGACGACCACGGTGCCGTCGAGGACGGTCCCGCTCTCGCCGAGGGCCTCCAGGCCCATGCGGACGGCGTGGCCGGTGCCGTTCTGCTCGTACTGCACGGCGGTACGGACGTCCGGGTCGATCTCCGTCAGGTGCGCGGCGACCTGCTCGCGGGCGTGCCCGACGACCACGACGAGGTGCTCGGGGTCCAGCTCGCGGGAGGCGGCGACGACGTGCCCGACGAGGGAGCGGCCGCAGATGGCGTGCAGGACCTTGGGGGTCGCCGACTTCATGCGGGTGCCTTCACCCGCTGCGAGGACGACGACGGCTGCCGGGCGGTTGGCGCTCACGGGTGTGCCCTTCGGCTTCGGGTGGTGGACATCCGAAGGATACCGGTGCGTTTAGAGGAGGAAACGCGGGCGGGTCCTGACCTGGGCGGTCAGGACCCGATGCATTCGAACTTCCAGCTCCCGGGGAAGGAATCGAACCCTCATTCAATGGACCAAAACCATTTGTCCTGCCATTAGACGACCCGGGATGGTTCGTCCGCTATGTCCGATTCACTTGATCGGGCTTTCGCGCAGCCACCACTATGCCGTACCACCAGCCTTCGATGCGACGGTACAGCCGTGCGCTGTTGGTGACGTAGATCTTCAGACAGCCCCGGTACGACTCTCCTCGGTTGAGGCGGTTGGTCCCCGGATTGTCCTTCTTGATGCACGGCTTCCAGAACTGATCCGTGGGAACGTCGATGAGATCCGACCAGAATCGGGTGGTTTTGGTGATGTCCGCGCTGTCGTGGATGTGAAGGCTGCACCGGAGGCGGTCGCGCCCAACGCCCAGGAGCTCCAGCCAGCGCACAAAGACCCTGATCATCTGCGGGTCGCTGTTGATGAAGGAGATGCACTCCCGCCGGGCGTACGCCTTGTCCTTCTGGCCTTCCGCCCAGTACAGAGCCACTCCGACTAGGAGAAGCTCGCGATCGCTCGTGCCGCCGACCTCCAGTGAGGCTTCGTGGGCCAGTCGGCGGCGTTCCTCGTCCCGCTCTCTGCCGAGCCTGGTCTGCGCCTCTTCCATGCGTTGCATCCGCTCGACGTGGGCCCATCTCGGTGCCGGCTTCGGCAGGTCCCGTACCCATGCGGAGATCGAGCTTTTCGAGCAGCCGAGCTCGGCCCGGATCTCGTCGTAGGTCATCCCTTGCGACCGGAGTTCGCGGGCTCTCAGTCGCACCTCGTCCTTCGCGTTCGGGTGTCTGGTCCAGGCGGGGCGGGGTGTGTCCTGTGGATTCCGCTCGTCTCGGTGTGTCTCGGTCATGCGTTCAGGCTCGTCCCGGACGTACGCGCATATGACGAAAACCCGGTCGATTCAACAGTTCGAGGGAAACTAGCCGGATTCACCCCCAATCGCTCACACCTCGTGCTGCCGCACGTACAGGAAAACCGGTGGCGAGCGCCCGTAGTCTGGGTGGTATGAGCACAACGGGGGCAATCGCGGAGGCGGGCGCGCGGGGCGGGCCCGGAGGGCCTTGGTGGTGGACGCGGCGGCGGAGCATGGTGCTGGATGTCGTGCTGGCGCTGCTGTCGGCGATGGAGTGCGCGGCCGAGGGGATCTCGTTCGCGGGGGACATCGGGGTGCCGGGGGTGCTCGGTGTCGCGGTGGGGGTGCCGGTCGGGGCGTCGCTGGTGCTGCGGCGGCGGTGGCCGATAGCGGTGGTGCTCGTGGGGATCGCGACGACGCCGGCGGAGATGGGGTTCCTGCTGGCCATCGTGGGTCTCTACACGCTGGCGGCCTCGGACGTGCCGCGCCGACTGACCGTGGTGCTGGCGGGGGCCTCGGTCGCGGGGACGTTCCTGGTGGCGTTCGTGCGCTTCCACGAGGACCTGGGCGAGGACGGCGGCCGGCCGGGGATGTGGCTGGTGACGTTCTTCTCGGCGCTGATGTCGCTGGGGCTGTCGGCTCCGCCGGTGCTGCTGGGGTTGTACGTGGGGGCGCGGCGGCGGCTGGTGGAGAGTCTGCGGGAGCGTGCGGACGGGCTGGAGCGTGAGTTGTCCCTGCTGGCCGACCGGGCGGAGGAGCGGGCGGTCTGGGCGCGGAACGAGGAGCGGACGCGGATCGCGCGGGAGATGCACGACGTGGTGGCGCACCGGGTGTCGTTGATGGTGGTGCACGCGGCGGCGTTGCAGGCGGTGGCGTTGAAGGATCCGGAGAAGGCGTCGAGGAACGCGGGTCTGGTGGGGGATATGGGGCGCCAGGCGTTGACGGAGTTGCGGGAGATGCTGGGGGTTCTGCGGACGTCGTCGGACGGGGTGGCGTCGGCGCAGGCGGCCGCGGGTTCGGCGCGGCTGGCGGAGGTGGCCGCGGCGGCTTCGGCGCGGGTGGCGGCGCCTGCCGGTGCGGGTCCTGTGGGGGACGGTCCGTGTCTGGACGGGCTGGAGGATCTGGTGGGGCAGTCGCGGGCGGCGGGGATGGCCGTGGAGTTGTGTGTGGAGGGGGAGGAGCGTTCGTACGGGGCGCGGGTGGAGCGGACGGCGTACCGGGTGGTGCAGGAGGCGCTGACGAACGTGCACAAGCACGCGCCGGGGGCGAAGGCGCTGGTGCGGGTGGCGCACCGGGAGGGTGAGGTGGCGTTGCAGGTGGAGAACGGTCCGTCGGTGGGTGGGGCGGACGCGGGGTTGCCGAGTGGTGGCAATGGTCTGGTGGGGATGCGGGAGCGGGTCGTGGCGCTGGGCGGGGCGTTCGTGTCGGGTGTGACGGACGCGGGGGGTTTCCGGGTGTCGGCGGTGATTCCGGCCGGGGAGTCGGGTGCGGCTCCGGTGGTTGTGCCGGCCTGAGCCGGGCGGTTCCCCGGACGTGGTGGGGCCCGTTTTGGAGGGTTCCGGATTTGGCTGGTTCTCGACCCCGTTTTGGCCGGTTCTCGACCCTTGTGCACGGCCTTGTGGGTGGTGTGCCGGGTGGGGGTGTTTTCGGCTTTCGGCGGGTTACGGGCGTGGGCCGGCCGAGAGGCGTGCGGGGCGGGTGCCGGTGACGAGGGCGCCGATGGCGCGGTCGATGTCGGAGCCGAGGTACCAGTCGCCGGTGTGGTCGAGGCTGTAGACGCGTCCGTGGGCGTCGATGGTGAGGAGTGCCTGGCCTTCGGCTTCCTGGCCGAGGGGGCAGACGTCGGCGCCGAGGGCGCGACCGAGGTCGGCGACCGTGCGGGCGAGGTGGAGCCCGTGCAGGGGGTCGATGTGGAAGGGCGTGGGGGCGACGTGGCGGCCGGGGCCGGGGGCGGCGATGTGGAGGCCGCCGAATTCGGCCCACGCTTCGACGGCGGCGGGGAAGACGGTGTGCCGGTGGCCGGCGGGTGAGGTGTGGGCGCGCAGGGCGTCGGCCCAGCTCTCCGCGGCTTTGATGTCCCAGCGGCCGGGTTGCCAGCCGGCCTCGCGGAGGGCGGCGTCGACGGCGACGGGGAATCGGGTGGCGGCGGTGCGGTCGAAGGCGCGCATGGGTTCAGTCAGCTCTTGCCGTGGTTCGGGGCGGCGGGGTCGACGGCCCGTACGCCGAAGTGGGTGAGGAGGGCGGTGCAGGAGCGGCAGGGGGGTGCGTAGTCGCCATGGCGGGGGTCGCCGTCCTCGCGGATGTGGCGGGCGGTGAGCTTGGCGTGTTTGAGGGCGCGTCTGGCCTCGCCGTGCGTGAGGGATTTGCGGGCGGCGCGTTTGCTGCGGCCGGTTTCGAAGGCGGTGAGAAAGCGGGTGAGGAGGAGGGCTTCGGGACATCGGCCGGTGAAGCGTTCGCGGCGGTCGCTGGTGAGGGTGTCGAGGAAGTCCTGGACGAGGGGGTGGAGGGCGGGCGGCTGGTCGGCCTTGCCGCCGGTGCAGGTGAGGGTTTCGCCGCGGACGGAGAGCGCGGCGGCGACGGCGGGCAGGATTCCGTCGCGGCGGTGGAGCAGGGCGGGGGACCGGTCGGCGTCCTCGGTGGCGCTCCAGGTGAGCCGGGGGTCGCCGGGTGCGGTGGCACCTTCGTCGGCGGGCCGGCGGTCCTGTGTTGTGTGCATGGTGTGGTTCTTCCCTCCCGTGCAATCCCCCTGTTGCGGGGTTCAGCCTGCCAAATGGGGTGGCGGGTGTGGAAGTCAGGTCGGGGTTGGGTGAGTGTCGTGTGGTGTTCATGTGCCGGGTGATCGCTGTGGGGCGTGGGTCGTCGGGGGTGCGGTGATGGGTGCCGGGCGGTGGGGAGTGCGGCCGCAAACGGGGTCCGTGGCGGGGCCCCCGTCTTGCGGCACCGCATAGGCTGTGCCGCACGGGGTGTTCTCGGCCATGGGGACACCGACCGGCCGGGCCGTCCCGTGGCGCGGCCGGGGTCTGGTGGCCCGCGGCGTCCGCCGCACATGTCCGGGCCGGCAGGGGACAGAGTCAGCAGGGGGCATCCGCCATGACGACAGGTCGGCTCGGGCAGCAGGCCGCGCCACCGAACACGGCCTACGCCGGGCAGGTCGTGCACTTCCCGGACCCGGTACGGGCCGGCCGCCACCCCAAGGGTGTGCGGGTGGACGACGACGGTTTCCCGGATTTCTCGCCGTACGCGCGGGCCGCCGCGGAGATCGCGGAGCCGCCGGAGGGTTTCGGCGTGGACGAGCTGCGGCTGACCGACTACGTGTCGGCGAATGCCGCTCTGCACTCCGAGGGCCATGAGCTGTGGGCCAGTCTGCCGCCGGTGGCGACGCCGCACGGCTGGACGTGGCACCACGTGGCGGGCACGCGGCGGCTGGAGCTGGTGCCGGCCGAGGTGAAGGCGTTGCTGCGGCATCACGGCGGGCTGGCGACGGCCGCCGTGGACCAGGAGAAGCGGGGCACGCGGCCGCTCCAGGAGACCCGGCCGGTGCACTTCGTACTGCCGCAGCGGGACCTGGCGGTGACGGAGGAGCAGGTGCAGGGCGTCGAGGAGGACCTCGGCTACCGCCTGCCCGGCGCGTACCGGGCGTTCCTGAAGGCGGCGGGCGGCTGCGCGCCGGTGGGCGCGGCGCTGGACGCGGAGTTGGGTCTGCTGGTGGACCAGCCGTTCTTCACGGTCCGCGACGACGCGGCGGTCAATGACCTCGTGTACGTGAACAAGTGTCTGCGGGACCACTTCACCAAGGACTATCTGGGTGTGGGTTTCGTCCAGGGCGGCGTCCTGGTGGTGAAGGTACGGGGCGAGGCGCTCGGTTCGGTGTGGTTCTGCCCGTACGACGACGCCCGGGACCGGGACGGCTGGACGGTGCAGGAGCGGGTGGAGCGGCTGTTGTTGCCGTGCGGTGAGGACTTCGACGATTTCCTGTCGCGGCTGGCGGGCGGTCCGCCGGAGCTGGAGACGGTGGCGAACCTGATGGTCGACGGTGGCTTCGCGTACGCCGTACCGGTGGAGGGGTGAGCGCGGGATGGTGACGTTCGCGCAGGCGCAGGAGCGCGCGGAGCGGTGGGTCAACGGTGACGTTCCGGCGTACCAGCACCGGGAGGTGCGGGTGCGGGAGTTCGACCTGGGCTTCGTGGTCTGGGCGGAGGACCGGGAGGACGGCCCGACGTCGGACGGCGGCCGGGCGCGCCTGGTGATCGCCCGGGACAGCGGGGAGACCACGCTGTGGCCGGCGCTGCCGGTGGGCGAGGTGATCCGGCGTTACGAGGAGGAGTACGGGGCCGTGGATGAGTCGGTGCCGGAGGCCGAGGGGCCGCCGAAGCGGTTGGACCTGGAGGCGACGTCGTTCCTGCTGAGTCCGCCGCAGTGGTTGCAGGACGCGGCGGACGCGATCGGGATACCGGACCGGCGGTCGGGTTCGACGGGGGCGGCTGCGCCTGGGGCTTCCGGTGCGCCTGGCGCTCCTGGGGAGCCGGCCGCCGCGCCGGAGGGCGAGCCGGAGCCGCTGGTGGCGGCGTCGTGGCCCGACGCCGATGCCTCGCCGGCGCCTTCGGCGGAGCCGATGGGGGAGACCCCGTGGCCGGGTACGGAGGTGTCGGACGGTTCCGACGGCCCGGTCGGGGCGACGCCGTGGGCGGGTGCGGACACGAACACGGGCGAGGGCGACGGCGACCGTTCCGTCGGCCTGCCCGCGACGGTCCTGGCGCCGGCCCTGTCGGGTACGGACGAGGACGACGCTCCGGCGCCGGGTGTCCGGCCGGACGCGAAGACGGCGCTGATGGCGACGGGCAGCGCGCTGCCGCCGACGGCGATCGCCCCGGCGATCGAGGACCCGTCGGGCCGGCCGCCGTACGCGCCGGGGGCGCGTGGTGAGGGTGACGCGAACGTTCCGGGTGGGCAGGGCCTCCGGCCCGGGGTGGGCGCGTCGGTGCCGCCCGGGCCTGCGGGTGCGCCCGGTGCGGGTGGCTCGAACGTCCCGGGTGGACCGGGTGCCGGTGGTCCTGTACCGCCCGGCGCTCCGGGTGTTCCGGGCATGGGCGGCTCCGGTGTGCCGGGTGCGCCCGGTGCCGGTGG
>NZ_JAGGOL010000136.1:376-529 GCF_018614525.1 Streptomyces sp. ISL-11 | reverse complement strand
GTGTGCCTGGTTCGGTCGGTTCCCAGGTCCCGGGCGCGCCTGGCGCGGGTGGTCCCGGCGCCGGCGGCCCCGTGCCTCCTGGTGTTCCGGGTGCGCCCGGTGCCCCCGACTGGTCCGCGGCCGGCGGTCCCGTGCCGCCCGGCGCTCCGGGTG
>NZ_JAGGOL010000136.1:0-319 GCF_018614525.1 Streptomyces sp. ISL-11 | reverse complement strand
CCGCCCGGCGCTCCGGGTGTGCCCGGCGTCTCCGGTCAGGCCGGTGCGGGCGCCCCTGTTCCGCCTGGGCCTCCCGGTGTTCCGGGTCGGTCCGGGGCGGGTGCGCCCGGTGCCCAGGGCCGTCCTGGCGCGGGCGGCCCGGTGCCGCCCGGTCCCCCGGGTGTTCCGGGGGCAGGTGGCTCCAACGCTTCGGGCGTGCCCGGCGCGGGTGGCCCCGGCGCCCCCGGTCAGCCCGGTTCTCCGGGGCAGTCCGCCGGTGCGGCGTCCCACGCGTCCGGCGCCGGTGTGCCCGCGCCTCCCGGTGCGCCGGGTCGGCCCG
>NZ_JAGGOL010000135.1 GCF_018614525.1 Streptomyces sp. ISL-11 | reverse complement strand
GCCGAGGACCGTACGGCGCAGCTGCCGAGCGTGGACGAGGGCGCTGCCTCCGGCGCGCCGGAGGACGCGGCCGCACCGCAGCCGGCCGGGTACGCGCAGGCCGGAGCGGCCGGACAGCACGCGGCAGGCGCCGCGCACGGTGGCTGGTACGGAGGTGCCGCGCCGCAGCCGTACGGCGGGCCGGCCGGTGGCGGTCCCGCCGGGCCCGAGGGGCCCTGGGGCGCGGTCCCCGTTCCCCCGGCGCGCAAGCGTGGCGGCGGCCTCGTCGCCGCGGCGCTGGTGGCGGCACTCGTCGCGGGTGGCGTCGGCGGCGGCATCGGCTTCTGGGCCGCGGGCCGTGCCGACAGCGACTCCTCCACGACCGTCTCCTCCTCGGGCGACCCCAAGACGGAGAGCCGCACGCCGGGTTCCGTCGCGGACATCGCGAGCAAGGCGCTGCCGAGCGTCGTCACCATCGAGGCGCAGAGCGGCGGCGGCGAGGGCGGCACGGGCACCGGCTTCGTCTATGACAAGCAGGGCCACATCCTCACCAACAACCACGTCGTCGCCTCGGCCGCGCAGGGCGGCGGCAAGCTCACGGCGACGTTCTCCAATGGCAAGCAGTACGACGCCGAGGTCGTCGGCCGCGCGCAGGGCTACGACGTCGCGGTCATCAAGCTGAAGGACGCCACCGGCGCGAAGCTCGACCCGCTGCCGCTCGGGGACTCCGACAAGGCGGCGGTGGGCGACGCCACGGTCGCCATCGGCGCGCCCTTCGGTCTCTCCGGCACGGTCACCACCGGCATCGTCAGCGCGAAGAAGCGCCCGGTCGCCTCCAGCGACGGCGGCGGCACCGGCAACGCCTCGTACATGAGCGCGCTCCAGACCGACGCGTCCATCAACCCGGGCAACTCCGGCGGTCCCCTGCTCAACGCGCAGGGCGCGGTCATCGGCATCAACTCCGCCATCCAGTCCGCGAACACCCCCGGCGGCTTCGGCGGGCAGCAGCAGGCGGGCAGCATCGGCCTCGGCTTCGCGATCCCGATCAACCAGGCGAAGAACGTCGCCGACCAGCTGATCAAGGACCGCACGCCGATCTATCCGGTCATCTCCGCCACGGTGAACATGAAGGACACCGGCAACGGCGCCAAGATCGCCCCCAGCGGTGCCAACAACTCTCCGGCCGTCACCCCCGGCGGCCCCGCCGACAAGGCCGGCCTGAAGCCGGGCGACGTGATCACCAAGCTCGACGACACCGCCGTCGACAGCGGCCCCACCCTCATCAGCGAGATCTGGACCCACCGCCCCGGCGACAAGGTCACCGTCACCTACACCCGCGACGGCAAGCAGTCCACGACGGAGATCACCTTGGGCGAACGCAAGGGCGACAGCTGAGGCGATAGGCTGATCCCCGCGCCGCCCGGTGGGTGGCGCGGGGAGAGTTGCCCGAGCGGCCTAAGGGAACGGTCTTGAAAACCGTCGTGGCAGCGATGTCACCGTGGGTTCAAATCCCACACTCTCCGCCGTGTGGCCGTCCGGCCAGGTAGAAGGGGTGCCCCCGTTTCGGGAGCACCCCTTTCGCGTGGGGCCCGGCTCGCTCCGCAGCGCCAGGCAGGCCGGAGCCAGGGCGATCCGGCCCAGCCGAAAGCGGCCCGCTCGCTCCGTACGGAGCAGCCAACGGCCGTTTTCCGTCTACGCAGTCGGTAGCGCCGCCGCGACCGCCGCCTTGTAGACCTCCAGCGCCGGCCGGGGCTCGCGGCCCAGGAGGGTGCGCAGGGCGTTGTCCTCGATCGCGGTGCCGTCCAGGAAGCCCCCGGCGATCGCCGAGTACGTGCTCACCAGCATCGGCACCTGGTAGGGCAGCGCTCCGCCGGCCGCGGTGATCGCCTCGCGGGCCGCGCCGAGCGAGCCGGGCTCGTACGAGCCGCCGATCGCGTCCGCCAGCTCGGCACCGCCCAGGGCCCGCTCGCCGACGAGTTCGTACACCCGTCCCGCGTGCCGCTCCGGCTCCGCCGCCACCCGGGCCGCCACCGCCGCGAGGTCGGCGCGGGCCACCGCGGCCAGTCGGCCGGCGCCCAGCGGCGCCGCGATCGTCCCGTCGGGGCCCGGGGCGGCGATGCCGGCGAGGAACTCGGCGTAGAGCCCGTTGCGCAGGATCGTCCACGTCAGCGGGCCGTGCGCGAGGCGGCGTTCGGTCCAGCGGTGGGCCAGCGCGTACGTCAGGTGGTCACCGTCGCCGCTGAGGCTGGTGTAGACGATGTGCCGCACACCCGCCCGCTCGGCCGCCGATATCGCCGCGTCGTGGCGGGCGATGACGACATCGTCCTCGCCGTATCCGGCGGAGATGAGCAGCAGGGTGTCCACGCCGGTGAAGTCGAGCGAGGACGGGTCGTCGAAGTCGACGCGCCGTTCGGCGGTGGAGCGGGGCGTGCGCGTGCCGAGCACGACGTCGTCCCGTCCGGCCAGTTCGCCGGCGATGAGATGTCCGAGCGCGCCGCCCGCACCGGTGATCAGGATCATTGCCTATCTCCCTCTGAGCTGTGTGTTTCCATCATCGGGAGCGAGTTTCGATCGCGTAAGGAGGCACATTGATGTCAGTAGGGCACACCGCGGTAACCACCCCGGTGCCGGGCGAACCCGTGATCGTCTGCGAGACGCCGCAGGACGAGTGCGGCGTGCGGGATGTGCTGGACCGGCTGGGCGACAAGTGGTCCGTCTACGTGGTGGTCGAGCTCGCCTCCGGCATAAGGCGGTTCAAGGAGCTGCAGCGCGCCATCCCCGGCGCCATCTCGCAGCGCATGCTCACGCTCACCGTGCGGCGCCTGGAGCGCGACGGCCTGGTGAAGCGGACGGTGTACCCCACCATCCCGCCGCAGGTCGAGTACGAGCTGACGGAGCTGGGCCACAGCCTCACCCACCTGGTCAAGGCCCTGGCGGATTGGTCGATCGCCCACCGGCCGGCCATCGCCGCCTCCCGGGAGGTCTGGGACGCCGCCGCGGCCGCCGCGACGGAGCCGACCGCCGCCACGTGAACGGCCGCTCCTCCGCGGCGCGGCGCGGCGTCGGGAGTCAGCTCGCGGGCGGTGCCGGCGCCGTCACGACGCTGCCGTGCAGGAGGTAGCGCTTCCCGCCGATGCCCCGGACCCCGGGCATCTCCTGGGTGAGCCGGGTGGCCGCCTGGGCGGTCGGGCCGGCCAGGAAGGCCACGTGGGCGCTTTCCTCGGTGAACTCCGCGTAGTTGAGGACCCGGCTGCCGTCGAGGCTGTAGTGGAAGTGCGCCGCGAGCAGCCCCGGAACGGTGGCCTTCAGCGGTCCATCGAGCAGGGCGTCGACGATGGCGCGCTGTGCGCCGCGGCCGTCGACGTCGAAGGTCGGCGCGACGATGAGGGCGGGGATGCGCTGGGTGTCGTAGAGGTTGCTGCGGTAGAGCTCGAACGCGATCGGGGCCGAACGCTCGATGTCCGCGCCGCCCTCGCCGAGGCCCGGCAGAGCCGCCGGCTTCTCGTACATGCGGCCGGAGGCGCGGTAGGACTCCAGGCCCGCCCACTGCTCGTACGTCCACACGTTCTCGCCGCAGGTGCTCACGTAACAGCTCTGCGAGAGGAGGCCGGCCGGGCGGGGCGCGGCCGTCCATTCGGCGACGACGGCGTCGGCCACGGCCCGCTGGATCCCGGCGGTGCCCACGTGGAGCGGGGTGATCAGGGCCAGTCCGGAGTCGGTGCGGTCGACGTCGGGGAAGACGGCTGTGGTCACGGCTTTCTCCTTGTGTTCTGCGTGCGGTTTCGAAGGCGGTACCGGCGGGTGCGTTCCTCCGGCTCAGGCGCTTCCGACACCCAGGCTCCGGTGGAGGCGGTAGCGCTTGTAGCCGATGGGACGGACGCCCGGGGTGTCCTGGGCGAGGCGCAGCGAGCGGTGGCGCGTGGCCCCGTCGAGGAACGCCGCGTGCGCCTCGTCGCTCGTCCACTCCGCGAAGTTGAGTACGCGGCTGCCGTCGACGCTGAGGTGGAAGTGGGCGGCGATCAGGCCCGCCTGTCCGCCCGTCGGCGCCTGCTCCAGAGTGCGCGCGACCGTCTCCACGATGTGCCGCTGCCGCTCCGCGCCGTCCACGTCGAAGCTGGCGGCGACCAGGGTGCCGGGCGCGCCCGCCGCCGGGTCGACCACCACGCTGCGGTGCAGGCGGAAGGCGATCGGTTCGACCCGTGCCGGGCCGGCCGGCAGGCCGCGCAGGAACGGTCCGTGGACGTCGGGGCCCGCGCACTGCGCGTACGTCAGCACGGTGCTGCCGTCGGTGGCCAGATAGCACGAGAGCGAGAGCAGGCCCTCGGGCCAGGGTGTCTGTTCCCAGGCGGTCACGACCTGGTCGAGCACCGCCCGCCCGTGATCGGCCCCGTCGACGAACCAGTAACTCACGTACGTCGCCTGCGCGTCGGAGCGTGTGATCTCGGGCCCGGTGGTCAGCGGGGCAGGGAGGGCGTTCATGGTCACCTCGTGCGATGAAGGGTCGGGCCGCGTCGAGTCGCCGAGGGTCAGCGCTTGTTCCACGTCTCGGTGTCCGGTGCGAAGTAACCCCGCAATTGCGGGATGAAGGCGCCGGAGCCGGCCGCGGAGTTGACCAGTCGATGGACGTACTTGGCCAGCTTCTCGGTGTCCGCGGCGCCCAGGGACGCGTACGGTGCCCGGTCGAGGCGGTCGGTCTCGCGCTCGATCTCGTGGCGCAGCGCGGTCCCACGGGCGGTCAGCGCGCCCTCGCCGCCCATCAGGCCGCGCGCCAGCAGCCGGGCCTGCGCGGCGGACCATTCGTCCTCGGTCCAGCCGCGCTGGGGCATGACGAGCTCCTTCGCCATGCCGCGTTCGCTCGCGCAGTCGAGGACGAGCGCCTCGACGCCTGTCAGCTCGAAGTGACCGAGCACCGTGATGTGTCCGTCACCCCGGTGCTCGCGCAGCATGGTCGCCGCGTGCCACAGCGCGATGTGAGGGACGCCGGGGCGGGGGAGGGCGGCGTTGGCCGCGTACAGGGGGCGGCCGGGGAAGGAAAGGCCGGAGGCGGCCGCCATGGCGAGGTCGGCGGCCTCCACCATCGCGTCCGAGTGGAGGGCGTCGGCGCCGAGGAGCCGTTCGAGCGCAGCACCGGCGGCCTTCTCCCGTGCGGCCAGGACGCGTTCGGGCGACACCATTCCCCAGAGCGCGGGAACGCGCTCCGCGAGGAAGCCGGGGGCGAAGGCGTTGAAGACGGCGGTCATGAGCGGAGCGCCCACCGGGCCGAGCGGCGCGGCCCGGCTCGCGAGCTGGACGCTCGACGGATCGGTGACGCCGAATTCCGCGAGTGCGTCACCCAGGTCCGCGGTGAAATAGGGAATCGAGTGAAATGCGTTGAGCGCCTGCGCGCAACGTCGCGCATATGAACGAGCGCCGGTCGGCGGTGCAGCAGTCATGACACCCTTAAGTACAACAACGGTTTTCGCGTCGCGGAATTGCTGGATCCATGGTGGAGACAGCAATGAGCTTCCCGGCGGGCATCCGGCGCGACAAGGGCATTGACCAAAGGGTGACGTGTGCTGACGCAGATTTGTCAGGGTATGTATACGCACGCCGCCAGCGGTGCGTGGCACGTCCAGCCGAGCGTCTCGTACAGGGCGCGGCCGTCGTCGGTCGCGCCCAGGACGCCGAGGGTCGCGCCGTCGGCCGCGGCGCGGTCGGCGAGGGTGCGCATGACGAAGGCGCCCAGGCCGCGGCGGCGGTGGGCCTCCTCGGTCACGACGCGGTCGACGACGGTGGCCGGCCCGAGGACGGCCATCTGCCCCTTGGCGGCGAGGTCGCCCGCCGCGTCGCGCACCTCGACGTGGGTGACGCCGTGGCGGACCTCCAGCGAGGCGGTGTAGCCGGCGGGGGCCGTGGGGTTGGTGGTCCGCAGGTCGAGGGCCATGAGGTGGCCCGACTCCTCCTTGTCCACCACCCAGCCCCGGGGAAGCCACTGTCCGGCCTCCTCGGGCGGCATGGGTACCTTCAGCCAGGTGTACGGCACGGTCACCGAGGCGGCGGCCGCCCGCACGGCCAACTCCTCGGCGTCGGGCAGGACATGGCGGCCCACGTGATCGGGTGCGCCCACGTCGACGTAGAGCCCCCAGGGCTTGTCGACCGGCCGAGGCGTGCGTCGTGAGACGGTCCAGCCGGACACCCAGGTCTGCACCAGTTCCGGAATCATCAAGCCCTCCCGAAGTGCTGAAGTAAGAGTCACTTGTCGGGAGGGGAGGTTATGCGAGCAGGTGTGGCGCGGCATCACCTTTAAGGAGGAGGGCTAGTACTCCAGCCGTACTTCTCCATTAAATGATGTCCCGTAAGCCCTGGTCAGGCATGTGATGATCTCGGTGTGAGTGCTGTGGTCACGGCGTCTGAGCCGGGGTGGATAGGTCTGTTCTCGGGGCTGAGCGAGGGGCAGTTCCGCAAGCTTGTCGGTGTGGTGCGGCGTCGGGGTGGTGGTGCGCCGACCGG
>NZ_JAGGOL010000134.1:301-24715 GCF_018614525.1 Streptomyces sp. ISL-11 | reverse complement strand
GGCCCGGCCTGGGCGGGCGGGCCCTGGGTGCGCGGCACGGTGTACAGCAGCGCGGCGTGCAGCCGCTCCTCGCTCGTGGCCGGGCCGGTGCGCAGCAGGAAGACGCCGGGCAGGAGCTGTTGCCACGGGCCGCCGGGCCGGCAGCGCTCGGCCGCGGCCGCCCCCGGCACACCGTGCTCGCGCAGTTGACGGGACGTCAGGACGCGGTGCCGGGCATCGGAGAGGTGGTGCAAGGGGCGCGGGGACAGCGGAGGGAGGGGAGTGTCGGGGTTCATGCCCCGGCCATTCCCGCCTGCCGCCCGCCCACTAACCCCTGTTACAGGCCCGTAGGCAAACCCGGACAACTCTGTCCTAAAGTACGGGCGTTCGAGTGCCGAAAAGGTTCGGCGCGGCCGGTGGAGCAGGCGCACTCCACCGGCCGCGAGCTTTCAGCCCTCGCCGTGCGCCGCCACGTCGCACGCCTGCGCCCGCAGCGCCCGCGCCAGGTCGTCGCGCGACTCCAGCACCAGCCGCCGCAGCGCGGGGGCCGCGTCCGGGTGCCCGGCCAGCCACTCGTCCGTCGCCTCCAGCGTCCGCGGACCGTCCTGGAGCATCGGGAACAGCCCCCGGACCACGGCCATGCCGATCTCGATGGACCGCTCCCGCCACACGCGCTCGATCACCTCGAAGTAGCGCCGCGCGTACGGGGCCAGCAGCTCGCGCTGGCCCGGCTGGTCGAAGCCCGCGATGGTGGCCTCGGCCAGGGCGTTGGAGAGGGTGTCGGACTCCACGACCGCCTCCCACGCCTCCACCTTGACGTCGGCGGACGGCCGCGAGGCCAGGCAGCGCACCTGGTGGCGCTTGCCGGAGGCGGTGTTGTCCCGGCCCAGCTCGGCGGTGATCGCGGACTCGTCGGCCGCGCCGCGCGCGGCCAGTGTCCCCAGGAACGCCCAGCGCAGCTCCTGGTCGACCTCCAGCCCGTCGATCTTCCCGGAGCCGTCCAGCAGCCCGCGCAGCAGCTGCAGGTCGGACTCGGTGCCGGCGAGCTGGGCGAAGAAGCGCACCCACGCCAGCTGGTGGCCGCTGCCCGGCTCGGCCTGCCGCAGCTCGCGCAGCGCGCGGTCGGCCAGGGACCGGCCGCCCCGGGTCCGCCACCGCGGGGCCGCGTAGTGCACCAGGGCGGTCCGCGCCCATGTCTGCACCATCTGCAGGACACCGATCTCGGTCTCGTTCCCCGCGAACCGCTCGACCAGGTCCAGGAAGTCGCGGGCGGGCATCAGCCCGTCACGGGTGAGGTTCCACAGCGCGGACCAGCACAGGGCCCGGGCGAGCGGGTCGGTGAGGTCGCCGAGGTGCTTGCGCAGGGTGGCCAGCGAACCCTCGTCGAAGCGGATCTTGCAGTACGTGAGGTCCTCGTCGTTGACCAGGATCAGCTCGGGCCGCTCCGCTCCCACGAGCTCGGTGACGACCGTGCGCGGCCCGGCGACGTCGACCTCGGCGCGGGCGTAGCGCACCAGCGCGCCCTCGTCGTCACGGCGGTAGAGGCCCACGGCCACCCGGTGCGGGCGCAGCTCGGGGTGCGAGGCGGCCGCCTCCTGGACGATCGCCAGCTCCGTGATCCGGTCGGTGGCGCCGTAGGTCGCCAGCGGAGTCAGGGAGTTGACGCCGGCCGTCTGGAGCCAGGCCCGCGACCAGGCGGTCATGTCGCGGCCGGAGGTCTCCTCCAGCACCGACAGCAGGTCGGTCAGACGGGTGTTGCCGTAGGCGTGGCGCTTGAAGTAGCGCCGGACGCCTTCGAGGAAGGCGTCCCGGCCCACGTAGGCGACGAGCTGCTTGAGGACCGAGGCGCCCTTGGCGTAGGTGATGCCGTCGAAGTTGAGCTTGGCGTCCTCCAGGTCACGGATGTCGGCGGTGACCGGGTGGGTGGAGGGCAGCTGGTCGGCGCGGTAGGCCCAGGACTTGCGCTGGTTGGCGAAGGTGATCCAGCCGTTCTCGAAGCGGGTCGCCTCGACGAGGGAGAACGCGCCCATGAAGTCGGCGAACGACTCCTTGAGCCACAGGTCGTCCCACCACTCCATGGTCACCAGGTCGCCGAACCACATGTGCGCCATCTCGTGCAGGATGACGTTGGCCCGCCGCTCGTACGACGACTGCGTCACCTTGCCCCGGAAGACGAACTCCTCGCGGAAGGTGACGCATCCGGGGTTCTCCATCGCGCCGATGTTGTACTCCGGCACGAACGCCTGGTCGTACTTCCCGAAGGGGTACGGGTAGTCGAAGTGGTCGTGGAAGAAGTCCAGGCCCTGCTTGGTGACGGTGAAGATGTCGTCGGCGTCGAAGTGCCGGGCCAGGCCCTTGCGGCACAGCGCGCCCAGGGGGATGTCCAGCACGGTGCCGTCGTCGAGCGTGCGGCTGTAGTGGTCGCGCACCACGTGGTACGGGCCGGCGACGACGGCCGTGATGTACGTGGAGATCGGCTCGGTCGGCACGAAACGCCAGGTGGTGCCGTCGGCGTCGGCCGGCTCGGGCTCCCCGGCCCGCTCGCCGTTGCTGAGCACCGTCCAGCCGGCGGGCGCGGTCACCGTGAAGGTGAAGGGCGCCTTCAGATCCGGCTGCTCGAAGTTCGCGAAGACGCGGCGCGCGTCGGCGGGCTCGTACTGGGTGTAGAGGTAGACCTCGCCGTCCTCCGGATCGACGAAGCGGTGCAGGCCCTCGCCGGTGCGGCTGTACGCGCACTGGGCGTCCACGACCAGGACGTTCTCGGCGGCCGGCGCGTCGAGCGCGATCCGCGACCCGTCGAAGACGGCCTTCGGGTCCAGCTCCTCGCCGTTCAGGGTGACGGAGGTCACCGACGGCGCCACCAGGTCCGCGAACGTCGCGCTCCCGGGCTCGGCACAGCGGAAGCGGATCGTGGTCACCGACCGGAACGTACGGGGCGCGGGGCCCGCTCCGACCGCGGACCGCAGGTCGAGCGCCACGTCGTAGGCGTCCACGGCCAGCAGCCGGGCCCGTCCGCGGGCCTCCTCACGGGTCAGGTTCTCACCGGGCACGAAGCGGCTCCCTCGGCTTTGTCTCGTATCTCGGACACATCAGGAATCATGGCACGGGGTGTCGCTGTTGAATCGTCCAGTGACCAGCTCGTATGAGGAGATTCGCGTGAGCGCACCCGAGAAGACCGTCGCAGACTTCTGGTTCGACCCGCTGTGCCCCTGGGCCTGGATGACCTCCCGCTGGATGCTGGAGGTCGAGAAGGTCCGTCCGGTCGAGGTGAACTGGCACGTCATGAGCCTGGCCGTCCTGAACGAGAACAAGCTGGACCAGGTCCCCGAGGACTACCGCGAGATGCTGCGGACCACGGCGTGGGGCCCGGTGCGGGTGTGCGTCGCCGCCGCGCTCAAGCACGGCCCGGACGTCCTCGGCCCGCTCTACACCGCGCTCGGCACCCGCTTCCACGACCAGGGCCTGCCGCGCGACCACGACACGATCGTCGCCGCGCTGGAGGAGGCCGGACTCCCGGCGGAGCTGGCGGACGCCGCGCACTCCGACGCCTTCGACGCGGAGCTGCGCGCCTCCCACCAGGAGGGCATCGACAAGGTCGGCGAGGACGTCGGCACGCCGGTCATCGCGGTACCGGGCGCGGACGGCGAGCAGATCGCCTTCTTCGGCCCGCTCGTCACGCCCGCGCCGAAGGGCGAGGCGGCGGCGAGACTGTGGGACGGCACGCTGCTGGTGGCGTCGACGCCGGGCTTCTACGAGATCAAGCGCACGCGCACGGTGGGGCCGATCTTCGACTGATGGGCCACCCCAGCCCGTCCGGCGTTTGAGGACACCGGGGTCCAGGGGCGGAGCCCCGGTTTCGGGAAGGGGCGGGGTGGGGTGCATGCCGTCTGAACGCGCGCCCCGGCCCAAGCTCCCTTAGTGTCCCCCTATGGGCAGCACCGATGTCTCCTGTCCGCTCGGCCGCGACGGCGGCCGAGCGGACATGGACCTGCCCGGCAAGGGCTCCGGCCCCCGCCACGCCGAGCTGCCCGTACGCCCGTACGACCTACTGCTCCGTGCCGCCTGCCGCACCCTGCCCCCCTTGTGCTCCGCGCTCCGCCTGCCGCAGGCAGCCGGCACCCTGCGGCACTACCTCCGCGGCACCGGCACGCCCTACCGCGTGGACGCCGCCGAGCTGCTCGCCCTTCCGGCCGTACGGTCGGCCGCCGAGGAGCAGCTGGACCGCTGGCGGGCCGAGGCGCTCGCACGCTGGCGCCCCGGACCGCGCACCCCGGCCGCCTACCCCGCCGACAGCGGCTGGCGCGGCGTGCCGCTCGCCCGGCGGGGGAGCCGCGACTGGTGGCTGGCCCTGCGCGGGATCGATTACCGGCTGACGGGCACGGTCCGGGTGGACGCGGACGGCGGCACGGCCGCCGATTACCGCTTTGCCGTGCAAAGGAATTGGACTCCGTTCGCAGCCTTCGCCCGGCTCCACGAGACGGGACTTGCCCGTGAATTCACAGTAACGGGTGAGGCGTTCGGGCACGTCTGAGAGGACTCCGAGTCGACGGTTGACGAGCCAGAACCGGCTTTCACTTGCAAAGCCGATCTTGAGCCATGAAGGACGTGGCGCCACGTCCGCACCAACGGACTGGTGTGCTGTGAAATCATGACGGACGATAGCCGGGCGGGTGAATCCGCGTCCGGCATCACGACTACCTCGACTTCACCGAGCCGCTCGGTCGGCATCTTGCGGGCGGCACGATTGCCGGGTCGAACTCTCACGGCCGGGCGGGTCCGCCGATACTTGTTGGCTGAACCAGGTGTCAGTCACCCGCGGTGCCGCGCCTGCGAGCAGTATGCGCTAGCCAGTCCTGATCCTCTGGACAGGTTCCGCTTCGCTTATCCCGTTGATGCGTCGGAATGTCGGCCCTTGCCTCGCCCGATTCCGGTGGGCCTTCAGCTGCAAGTAGAGCTCGCCTATCGCGGCCTTCAGGTCGGCGATTTCAGCGAGAAGGGATTCCTCGTTCACGGTGTGTCCGCATGCGGGCTCACCACGCAGGTTCCGTGTACCACCGTCGACGAACTGCTTTCTCCAGTTCCGTATCGCCTGCTCCGATACTCCGGCGCGTTGCGCCGCCCGGCAGATTGTGATCTGTCCGGACAGCAGCTCCGAAACAAGCTTGATCTTTTCTTCTGTTGGAATGGCAGGCGGCCTGGGCATCTCAACTCACCTTGTTGCTGACTGGTCCCTTCAGGCGGCGGCGTCTGGAGCTGCATGAAGAGGCGTCCGGCAGGTGTGGCAGCTGGTGTCGGTCTGCTCTGGCGGCGTTCCTGCAGCAAGGCGACTCTGTCCGTCGCATATTTCCCCCACGGTCAGTCATCCGTCTCATGTTTCCCCCACGGCTGGTCAATCGAAAGCGCATCTGGATGGTCAGTCGAGAGCGACTCTCAGCTTGATCCAGATCATGGCTTCCGTGCAAACCGACATATCTCTTTTATTATTACAAACCGCCCTACCGGGATGGGAAACTAACTCGATTCTTTGTGAAGGTTTGTGGGTCTATGGTGCCGCGCATGGAACTGCCGACGTACACGAGCACCCTCGCGAATGGGATACGGCTCGTCATTCAGGAAGTGCCAGGACCGCCAGTCCTGGCCGTGGTTGTGCAATATGGCGTGGGATTCCGCAACGAGCCGGAAGGGCGGTCCGGATTCGCCCATTTGTTTGAGCACATGATGTTCCAGGGCAGCGCCCACGTCCCTCCGGAGGGCCACTTCTCGCTTGTTCAGGCGGCTGGCGGCACGGTGAACGGAAACACCTACCAAGACCACACCGAATACCACCAGATCATTCCCGCATCCGCTCTGGACCGCATCCTTTTCATGGAAGCGGACCGCATGCGGTCGTTGGAAATCACCGATACCAAGCTGCGGACTCAGATCGACGTCGTCAAGGAGGAAATCCGCTCCAACGTCCTGAACCGGCCCTACGGTGGATTCCCCTGGACTGTGCTCCCGAAGGCCCTTTACTCGAAGTGGTCGAACTCCCACAACGGGTATGGCGACCTGGACGACATGGCCGCCTCCACGGTGGCCGACTGTGCCGACTTTTTCGACCGTTACTACACACCCGCGAACGCTGTGATCTCGTTGTGCGGCAGCATCGACCCGTCGCAGGCCGAGGATGCGGTCCAGCGGTACTTCGGCGACATCCCCTACCGCGCCACCGCAGCGCCACAGGACCTGACCGAACCGCCCCCGATGCAACCGTGCGTCATCGCTCGCGAGGACCGGTTGGCGCCGAAGGCGGCCACCGCCTTCGGCTACCGGCTGCCGAAGGCACAGACAGAACTAACCGACTACGCCGCTCATATGGTCCTGTCCACCCTTCTCACCGACGGTCACAGCGGACTGCTGAAGAACCGCATCGAGGACGTCTCTTCCGGGTGCGGCCTGTTCGGCCCCCTCAAATGCGCCGGACCCGACACCGCCCTGATCGTCGCAACCCATGACGAGGACCGGCGCGACGAGACCGCCGCGACGATCGAGTCCACTCTGACCCGTGTGGCGGACGGCGACGTCGACCACCAATCGGTCGAGGTCGCCGTGGATCGCGCCGGCTCGGCGCTGTACCGGTCCATGGACTCTCTTCTGTCAAGAGCGAGTTCCGCCGGCTGCGGAGAGCTGCTCTTCGGTGACCCTCGCATCATGGCCGCGTTGGCCGGTTGCCTCGCCCGTGTCGATTCCCGGGCCGTCGCCGACGCCGCGCGAAGGATGGCCGAACAACCCACGGCTGCTGTGCACCTGACCTGCTCATGAAAGGCCGACCCGTGACCCTCCTCCCACCACAGACCGCGATACCCGAAGTCGCTCTCCCCCCGATCGCCTCAGCCGACACACCCGGGGGCCTTCAGATCACGGCCGCCCAGTACGCCATCACCCACACTGCCAACATCTGCTTGAGCATCCCGCACAGCCCCGTCGACTCCGTGGATCACGCGCGCAGCGAGGTGCTGGCTGCGGCCCTGGACAAGAGCCTCTCCGCCCGTCTGGTCCCCACGGGAGCCGGGGTGAGCGTGCACCGCGTGGCGAAATGGTTCACCATCGCGATCAACACGCCCTCCCGCCACCTCGCTCGTGTCCTGGAGTGCCTCGCGGAAGCCGTCGTCGCGCCTGGGATCGGCCTCGATGATGCGGCATGGGCAGTCCGCACCATCACCAGCCGCATTCCCATGCAGGCCGCCCAACCGCACACCGATTCGGCCGTGGCTCTTCTGACGCATCTGTATGGTCGCCTGCCCGCCGCCATGGAACCGGTGGCACGCCCCGAGCAGGCCGCCGCCGTCAGCGCCGCAGACCTAGCGGAGCACCACAGGGCCACGATCGGAGCCAAGGGGGCCTTCCTGGTCGTGGTCGGCGAACACGACCCGCAGACCACCATGGCGCTGTGCCGCCGCTACTTCGACCCACTGCCGGCCACCAACCTCGACCGCGGCCCCACCTGCCCGCCCCCGACGATCGGGACGGTCACGGCCGTCGAACGATCCCAGTGGAGTCAGACGCACATCCGGCTGGCCGCATCCGGCATCGACCGCGCCGACGACCGCCACCTGCACGTCTCCCTTGCCAATGCCGTCTTCGGAGGCTACTTCTCATCTCGCCTCACGCTGGGCCTGCGGGAGAGGGAAGGGCTGGCCTACCGGGTCCAGGCCATGCTCGGCGATCACCTCGACAGACCGATGATTCTCATCGAGGCCGACACCGCTCCGCAGCAGGCCGCGCACACCACCCACCGGATCCTGTCCTACCTGCGGCAGATGGCCGCCCAGCCGGTGACTGGTGAGGAGGTGGATCGTGCACGCCGTTTCATGACCGGCACCGCATTGATCGCCATGTCCTCTCAGATCGGCATCACCAGCATGCTCAGCACGTCGCTAACCTACGGTGATCAACCCGAGGGGACAGCCGAGTTGGTGGAAAAACTCGACAATGTCAGCACTGCTGACGTGCGGGCGGCCGCGGCGGAGTTCTATGACCCCGACAGGTTCACCGGCGTCGTCGTCGGCAACACCGAAGCCGTCAGGGAGGGACGAAGTGTTTGAAGTCCCCCAGTTCGCGCCACCGGTTTTCGGCGGCAGGCGACTGCTCTATGTTGCCACCGGCTCGCTGTCGGCGATGTTCACCCCCATGTGGCTGCACTGGATCCGTGAGAACTACCCGGACGTGGATCTGAAGGTGGTCATCACCCCTTCGACAACCAACTTCACCGGCCTGTCGGCCCTCACAATGATGGGCAGGACCGAAGTCATCCGGGACGTGTGGCCGGAAAGCCCGAGCACGGCCATTCACGTCGAGCTGGCGGAGTGGGCGGACTCGGTCATCGTGCACCCGGCTACTTTCTCGTTCATCTCCCGCTTGGCGGTCGGCCTCGCCGACAGCCCTGCCATGCTCGCCCTGCAGTGCACTGGTGCGCCCATCGCCATCGCTCCCGCGCTCCCCGGTGGCGGCGCTGAATCACCCGCACACCGCCGACACCTGCAGTTGTTGAAGGACCGACCGAACATCACCGTCGTACCTGGCACCAAGGGAATATCGGCTACCACCGGGCGACTCGGGCCCGAGACCCCGGCGCAAATCCAGACCGTGGTGGCGATGCTGGAGAAGGTCCGCCTGCGACTCGAGATGGAACGATCATGACTGACTGGACCGAACGGTTCGAGACAGGCTATTTGTCCACCGTCATCACCCGCACCGCCAACGCCTACCGATGGACCCACCGTGCAGGGACGGATCGGCCGCTTCCCATGGTGGCCCCTACCGACGCGTTCAGCCGCGCGGCAGGACAGGCAAGCCGCCGTGGCGTACGTTTCGTCCTGCCGTGGGTGGAGACCGCAACCGACGGCAGTGTCGCGCTGGCCTACCGAGGTCCGGGCCCGCGATCACTGGCGGCCATGCTCATCGCCGGTGAGAAGCCGGCTGACGCCGCCGGGCTTCTCGCCGACGCCTCCGGGTGCCTGAGCGCCTTCCACGCCCCCGTGCCCGACGGCATGGCCACGCGGGCCCCGCACGGTATCCACCGGCTCACCGGGTGGATGGACGCCTCGGACGGCCCCCGCGCGGCGCCCGCGTGGCACACGCTGCTGCGCCGCAGCCTCGGTGACGAGCGATGGTGCCGAATACGTGCATGGTGCGAGGAATTCGCCAGGCCCCAGCAGCCCTACATCGTCCATGGGGCGGCAGGGACCGGCGTCATCATCCCCAGTGCTGACAACCTCCTGCAGGCCGGTTTCCTGGCGGGTTCGGAAGAGGCAGCATCGCACCGCGAGTTCGACCTCGGCTGGCTCCTCGGCGAACTCCATGAATCGGCTGCCCTCGACGACCAGGACCCGGTGTACCTGGGTGAGTTGCGCGACGCGTTCGTCTCGTCCTACGAAGGCAGGATCGACGAACGCCTGCTCCGCATCGCCACCACACTTCGGGTGATCATCCACGCTCACGACTTCGCCGCTTACCTGGGCTGGAGTCGTGACCTGCAAAACTACACAAAAATTATTGTCGAGTTGGTGGACACCGAAGGTCGCTGCGCGTTCGGTGCGGCCGCACAGCGCTGATCACTCAATCCACGGTCGGATAGCTCAAACTTCTGCGTTTCTTTTCCCGATGGGAAATCGCCTGCGCCTCGTTACAGTGCGCACGGCCTGTTGATCAACAATGTCCCGGGGGGACCCTCACGCATGCCCGAAACCGTGTCGTTCAGCCGCGACCTCATACGCGGCCACAAAGGGAAGCTCGCCACCGCCCTCGTACTCGCGGTGTTGTCGACCGCTGCAACCCTCTGCGTCCCGTGGGCGGCCAAGAAGCTCATCAGCGCCCTGCAGACTCACGACGGTCTGGTGAGCGCGGCGCTGCTGATGGGCGGCTCGGCGATGGGTGCAGCGATCACCCAGGCCTTCTCCTCCTACCTCCTGGAGCGGATGGGGGAGACGCTCATCTGGCAGCTGCGGGGCAAGGTGATGAACCACGCGCTCCGTATGCCGCTCGCTACTGTGCGAGCCGAAGGGCCGGGAACGCTCGTGGCGCGGGTCACCTCCGACGCGATACTGATGCGCTCGATCGTGGACGTGGGAGTTGTTCAACTTCCCATAGCCGCCACCACGGTAGCGGCCACGATCGGCGTAATGATCTACCTGGACTGGTTGCTCGCCGCCGTCACCATCGGTGTGTTCGTGCTCGCCGGTATAGCCATCGGCTTTGTCCTGACGCGGGTGCGTCGAAACCTGATCGCCCGACAGAACCAGCTCGGTGATCTCGCACAGGACTTCACCGCGACGCTCGGCGCATTGACCACGATCAAGGCCTCCCGCGCGGAGAAGAGCACAGGGAAGCGCCTGTCGGGTGCCGCCGCAGTGCTCCGGGACAACGCGTTCACCGGTGCCAAGCTCCAGTCACTTCTCGCGCCGACCATGGGGCTGGGACAGCAGGCCGCACTGGTATCAGTGATCGTCATCGGCGGTGCCCGAATCTCCGACGGACACCTGTCGGTGGCATCCTTCGCCGCCTTCCTGCTTTATCTGATGCAACTCGTCGCGCCCGTCACGTTCGCCGTAACCGGGATCAACCAGCTCCAAGCCGGTATGGCTGCGAAGGGACGTTTCAACTCGCTGCTGGCGATGGCCCAGGAACCATCGCGCACCAGCGACGATCCGGCCGTCGACGACGGGACGGCAGTGCGCTTCGACGCCGTCCATTTCTCCCACACGGCAGGTCAACCAGCCCTGTCCGGCGCCAGTTTCAGCGTTCCGAGTGCAGGACTCACCGCGATCGTCGGCCCATCCGGCGCCGGCAAGACCACCGCTCTGGCCCTGATCGAGCGCTTCCACACGCCAGAGTCCGGCACGGTCAGCGTGCTGGGCAGGCCGACGACCGCTTGGGAACTGTCCGAGCTGCGCAACAGCCTGTCCTACACCGACCAGGCGTTCACCCTGCTGGAGGGCGCAGTCCGTGACAACCTCACACTCGGTCACGAGTCCCCACCCACCGACGCCGAAATTCTCTCCGCCCTGGACGAGGTGGGCCTGGCGGAGGCCGTACGGCTGCTTCCCGATGGGCTGGACACGGTCATCGGCCGTGAGAACGACCTGTCCGGCGGGCAGCGCCAGCGCCTGGCGCTGGCCCGTATGTACTTGTCCAACGCTCCCGTGGTCCTGCTCGACGAGCCCACCTCGCAGTTGGACGCTGTCAACGAGGTGCGGCTGCGCGACGCCATCGCCGCCATCGCCAAGAGCAAGGCCGTGATCGTCGTCGCCCATCGACTGTCCACCGTCCAGGACGCCGACCACATCGTCGTCATGAGCTCCGGAGACGTCACGGCCGCAGGAACCCACATCGAGCTGATGGACACCTGCTCCACCTATCGCGAACTGGTCGAATCACAGGAACGCACATGACCGAATCCGTCATCGAGGCTCGTGGCATCACGATGCGCTACGGCACCACCGATGTCCTCAAAGGCATAGACCTCACCGTCACCACTGGGGAGGTGATGTGCCTACTCGGCCCCAACGGCGCCGGTAAGTCCACCACGATCGAAATCCTGGAAGGTTTCCGCAACAGGTCGGCGGGTGAGGTCCGTGTCCTGGGCGCCGACCCGGCCGACGCCGATGGCGTCTGGCGCAACCGGATCGGCGTCGTCCAGCAATCCTGGCGCGATCACGCCACCTGGAAGGTCGCTGACCTGATCAGGCATTTCGCCCGTTATTACACCAACCCCTACTCGGCCGATGAACTGCTCGACCTCGTGGGCCTGTCCGCGAAGGCGGGCCAGCGGTTGGCAACCCTCTCTGGGGGCCAGCGCCGACGCCTCGACGTGGCGCTCGGCATCATCGGCCGCCCCGAGCTGCTGTTCCTAGACGAACCGACAGCCGGGTTTGACCCCCAGGCTCGCCGCACCTTCCACGACCTGATCGCCACCATGCGTAACAACACGGGGATGTCGGTGGTGCTCACCACCCACGACATGGCCGAGGCCGAGCGGCTGGCCGACACCGTCGCCATCCTGATCGCCGGACGCATCCGCGTCTGCGGCGCCCTCGACGAACTCACCCACGCGGTGACCGAGAAGTCCCTCGTTCGCTGGACCGCTCCCGACGGCACGAGGTGCGAGGAGAACACCGCCGAGCCCGAGAAGCTGGTGTACGAGCTCACCCGAACCTTTGACGGGCCGATACCAGGTCTCCAGGTGATCCGCCCAACCCTGGAGGACACCTATCTGGCCCTGGTCCGTGAGCAGGAGACCACGTGAACAACCGGCTACGACGCATCCTCGCCACCGGGTGGAACCGCGGATGGCTTCTGATCAAGAACGCCGCCTTCTCCAAACTGGAACTGTTCGGCCTGATCTCCGGCCCTGCCGTTCTGCTGTTTTTCGCCTCCCAGCGGTCCGGGACTGTCGCCGGCACCGGGGTCGAGCTGTCCCTGCTGATGATCACCGGCGGGGTGGCGATGTCGGCCGCGATGGAGGCGCTCGTCTCCACCCCCGGCATGATCGGCACGGACCGGGAGGACGGAACCCTGCTGCGCCTTCGCGGGACCCCTGACGGGATGCCCGCCTACCTCCTCGGGCGCTTCATCCATATCGTCGCCCGAGCCGTGGCCGCCGCCATCCTGATGTTGCTGGCGGGCCGTATGTTCTTCGACTCGCCGCTCCCGCAGACCCCCGAGCGCTGGCTCACGTTGGCCTGGGTGCTGGTGCTGGGAATAGCCGCGACCGTTCCCCTCGGCGCCGTGCTCGGCTCCTTGTTGCCCTCGGCCCGCGCGGCGGTGCTTCTCCAGCTCCCCGTCTACGCCGTGATCATGCTGTCCGGGATTTTCACCCCGTTCACTGCTCTGCCCAAGGACCTCCAGTACGTCATCGAGGTCTTCCCCGTGAAGTGGATGGCCCAGGGCATGCGTTCGGCGTTGCTGCCGGACCAGATGCTCGCGGTCGAGAGCGGGCACTCCTGGCAGCGCCCCCTGGTCGCACTCGTCCTGGTCGCATGGGCCGTTCTGGGCGCGTGGGCGGCGCCCAGGCTCATGATGCGCGTCGCCCGCAAGGAGTCCGGATCAAAACTGGCGGCCCGACAGGACGCCGCAACCCAACGAGGGGCCCTCTGATGGACGTATCCCTGCTCTATCCCACCCAAGTCGAGCGTCCAGCACAGCTTTTGCCGTTCGCGCAGACCGCACAGCGCCTCGGTCTCAGTCGGTTGTGGACCGGCCAGTCCCTCAGGGTGGAGACGCACCAGGTCTTCTCCTATCTCGCCGGCGCCGGGGTCCGCATGCCGCTCGGGTCCGCCGTCAGCCTCTTTCCGCTGCGGCACCCGATCGACGCAGCCGTGCAGGCGCGCGGCGTCGCTGCCATGACCGGACATTCCTACGTCGCGGGGTTCGGTCCGGGCGGTACGGGCTTCCAGGAGGGGGCCCGCGGCGAACGGTTCGCCAAACCGGTGGCCGCGACGCGCGAGTTCCTCGACGTGACGCGACGACTGCTGGACAACGAACCGGTGGTGCACGAGGGCGAGCATTATCGCTTCGGGTTCGGGCTCGAGCCCTTCGACCACCCGCCGGTGCACCTCGGCGCCGGTGTCCTGCGTCCCGGCATG
Organism: Streptomyces sp. ISL-11; assembly: GCF_018614525.1. Lineage (GTDB taxonomy): Bacteria > Actinomycetota > Actinomycetes > Streptomycetales > Streptomycetaceae > Streptomyces. The sequence continues at coordinate 11,114 of NZ_JAGGOL010000134.1, read as the reverse complement.
GCTCGCGGGATCGCTGGATCGATCGATGTGGCCATCACCTGGATGACGCCACCGGAGTATGTACGCGACCAGATCATCCCGGCCCTGGCGGAAGGTGCCGCGAAGGCCGGGCGCCCGACCCCACGGGTCGCCACGGTCGTCCACGCCGTACTGGACGGTCCGGGACGCAATATCACCGAAATGGCGCTGAAGGTCGCAGCGGGGCACTTGTCGATGGCGCATTACACAGACATGCTGCGCCGCGCCGGCATTGACGCCCACGCGGACGACCCCGAATCCGGTGCCAAGGCAATCGTGGACGCCGGGCTCTTCGTTCACGGAAACCCCGACGCGGTGGCCGAGCAGCTTGACCGGCACCGGGAGTGCGGCATCTCCGAAATCATCATCAACCCCGGCGGGACCCTCGTCACGTCCGGCTTCGCGGCCGCGATCCGCGACGTCACGCGGATCGTCGAAGCCCTCCAGGCTCTTTAGCCCAGATACTCGAGAAAGGACCGATACCGTGTCGGACAATGATATGACGCGCATACGCGTCGAACCGGTCGGCTTGGACAAGAATCCGCAGGTCAACCAGCTCCTGGAGGGGCTGGGACTGGGCAGGCTCGAAGACGCTGAGGTGACCTCCTACCGAGGTAGGAACGACAACTGGGCCGGTGTCACCACCAGCGGGCGGTCTGTGTTCGTCAAGCAGATCCTCGGCGAGTCCGGCGACATACAGAAGCGCATCCATCACCTCGCCGCCTTCGCCGCCCTGATCCAGACCCAACCCCCGAAGCACTTCGCCACCCCGCAGCTACTCGGTTACGACCTCAACCACCGAATCGTTGTCCACGAGCACCTAGCCGACACCGTCTCCGGATCCGAGCTCGCCGCCGACGAGAAGTTCACCGAAGAGCTGGCGACCCGTTGCGGGCGAGCATTCGCCGAACTCCATACCATTCCCGTCGAGCCTTATCAGGCCGACTCAGGGGCCAGCCCCTTCCCGCCCAAGGACGACCTCAAGGCGATCCCGGGATCCGGCTACGCGAACCTGTCGGCCGGAGCGATCGAGGCATGGGCCTTGCTGCACTCCGACACCGCAGTGGCCGAAGCCATCTCCGATCTGGCCGACGAAGCCCGACGATACCGCTCGCCCGTCCACGCCGACCTGCGGATCGACCAGATCATGGTCGATTCCCAGGACGAGATGTACGTGATCGACTGGGAGGAGTTCCGCCTCTCCGACCCTGCCCGCGACATCGGGGCCTTTGCCGGTGAATGGCTGTTCAAGGCCATCAATAACATTCCCAGCCAGATCAGCAAGCACCATTCCGAGCAGGCCGAATATCAGGCCACCGACCAGGAGATCGTCGAGAACGGCACAGCCGAACTCGACCGGCTCAGACCGCTCATCGCCGCCTTCTGGGTGGGCTACACAACAGCCAACCCGGCGGCTGGCGAAGAACTCGCGGTGCGCTCGGTGCGCTGGGCTGGATGGCACATGTTCGATCGCATGCTGGCCATCGCCGACCAGTCCGGGCGCCTCCCCGCCGCCTCCCGCGCCGCTGCGGGCATCGGACGCAATGCCCTGCTGTTCCCGGAGCAGTTCACCACGACCCTCGGACTGGATGCCGCATGATCCCCGCCGCCGTATCTGAGATAGCCAAGCGCATCACCATCACTGCCGACTCTCTCATTGCCACTCTGGACGGGGAGGAGGTCACCGCAGACACCGCGTCGGGACTGTCCGGCCAACTCGGCGCGTTGATGTACACACGCATTCACGCCGGAACGCCCAAGGGCGACAGTGATCTGGCGCCCCGCAGGGCGCGTGACTTCGCCGCCGAGGAACTCATCGCGGTCCACACCCCCCACCAAGAGACCATCGTCACCGCCACCGTCGCGTCCGAGCCGGTCCACAACACCCAGGTGGTCACCCTCGGCGGCGTACGCATTCGGGTCAGTGCGGACAAGGTCATCCAACGTGATGGGGAGACGGTCAAACTGGCCTTCCCATCTCACCGACCGGCGTTGTCCACGGGTTTCTACCTCGTGGAGTCCTCGGCGGAGAACAAGGTCAGCCCCGGGCTGCTGCGTCTCTACCTGCACTGCGAGGACCTCGACTCAGCACTCGTCACCTGGAAAACCGTGTTGACGCACCTGGAGGAGCGGAAGGCGGTCTATCGGGCGAAGGTCCTCTCGGCCGCACTCGCCTACCCGCGGCGTGACGCGATCGTGATCTACCTGCCACCACAGTCGTGGCAGTACGCACGGACGATTGCAGATCTCGCTCCCGAACTGGCACTGTCCGAGCAGGTGTCGCCGATCACTCACCGGCTCGCGCCCGGGATCTCGGCCGCGTGGGAGCCGGACGACTCGCGCCCGCACATGCAGCGCCTCAGTTTCGGCCAGCACCGTATGAACATCATCGCTGCGGCCCTGGTGGGCCAAGCCCTTGGCGACAACGGGATCACACCGGACGAAGCCGTCTACGAGGCGTTCATCGACAACGGCATCGACCCGACCAGCCCGGCCCGGAACCTCTCCTCGCCGCCGCTGACCGAACTCGCGATGTTCTGACCCGCCCGTGGCCACGCCATACGACTCCAATCGAAGGGGCCGGCCGCACTCCCTTCCCACCGAAGAGAAGGTCAAAATCGTCCTCAGTGTCCTTTCTGGAGAGGAAAGCGTTCAACAAGCGGCCCTGCGTTCCCACGTCTCCGAACAATCGGTGTGGAACTGGCGACGGCGCTTCATCGAAGCCGGACACATGGGGCTGTGCGGCGAGGTCGTCCAAAAGAAACCCGAGGACGATGCCGAGGAACAACACCAGCTCATCGAACTGAAGATAGCTCTTGGGGAGATCTACCTGGAGCTGTTCAGGCTGCGGTCACAGAGCACCGACGCGGCTCGCGAAAAGCTGTGACGGCAAAGGGCCAAAGTAACGATTTTCTGTACTGGCACCGGCCGCTGTTACACATATCCCCGAGGCCACCGGATCCGCAGGACCGATGGTCCGATCCACTTCGACCCGCAATGCAGAGAAGGAGTTCCATCGTGGACACCAACAAGCTGATCTCCGGCTACACCGCCTACACCACCGCTGAGGTCTTCGGCGCCTCCCACCGCGCCGACGCCCCGGCCACCACGCCGTCGATCGTCACCGCCTCGTCGCCCGAGTGCTCCGTGGTCGTCAGCGGTGCGGTCTCCGGCTTCCTGACCAGCGCCGGCGCCACCAAGACCTGGGGCTGCTGACAGCATCCCGGGGCATCGCCCGACCGCTGGCGGAACCTCGCAGGGCCCGCCGCCCGGCTGCTGAAACCGGCAGCCATCACATCCGAGAAGGAGCAGGGAACATGACCAACGACCTCATCGCCGGCTACACCGCTTACACCAGCGCTGCCGAGTTCGGCGCCGCCAGCACCGCCGACGCCCCGGCCAGCACGCCGCTGGCGTCGGTGGTAGCGTCGTCGGCCTGGTGCGGTCCGGCCGCCTCGCTGGTCTCCGGTGCTGTCGTGTCGGCCAGCGCCCACTGGGGTTGCTGATCCACTGAGCGGGCCTTGGAGACGGCGGATGTGCACGGAGAAGGTGAACACTCCGCCCCTTCCATGAAGAGGCGCTCAACCCGTGAGGGGCACCCATGGAGAAGATGGGTGCCCCTCACGGCGTTCATGGGGCACTGTCGGTCGCAGGCTTGTCCTCGGGCCAGACCACGTCTGCGGCCATCTTCTGCAGGGCCGCCACATGTCCGGCGAATGCCGTGCGCCCCGTGCACGTCAACGACAGCCAAGTGTGCGGCAAGCCTCCCACGAAGCTCTTGTGCACCGCGACAAGACCTTCCTTCCGCAGTCCGGCCACATGCTTCGACAGCAGCGAGTCGGACAGCTCCAGGCGATCGCGGACGCTGCGGAACTGCGCCGAGGCGCAACCCGACAGCAATGCGACGATCTTCAGCCGAGTGGGCTGGAGGAAGGCCTCCACCAGCACCGCTTGGTGCTCGGTCACTTCTTCCGCAGCCACTCGCGCACTCCCGGGTAGACCCAGCCGAGAATCCCGGCGAGCATGACCGCCCAGCCGAGTCCGAATGTGAAACCGGCCGCGACCTCGACTCCCATCACCGCGAAGGAAAGCCACATGAGGCCCCAGCGCTGATTCATCGTCAAGCCGCCGCCCGGCAACGCCAGGATCCCGCCTCGCTTGGCGAAGAGTATGGCCGTGGCGACGACGCCGGCGGTCGCCACGGAAGCGACCACGATCAACGGGACCATCCACTTGCTCCCGCTGAGCAACAGCGATCCACCAAGGCTGAACGCTGCGACGCTGTAGAGGCTTCCGGGGACGACGACCGACCAGGACGACTCGTCCTTGTGGGAGAGCTTCTGGGCACGGTCGATCAGGTCGAGGGCTTCACTGGTGTTCATAGTTGAATGCTAGGCAAGTACTTGAATAGTCGTCAAGTGCCCATAGCTTCGCCGGCCCGGGAGTCCGGTGGGGAGCGTCTTGTCGGCCGCTACTGGCAAACTGCAACGGGATAGGGAAAGGCCCCCGCGCGAGTCGACCGCGCGGGGGCCTTCCTCGTGCCCGCCGCGTGAAGGGTGAGAAGACGATCACGAGCAGGCCGTTCGAGGGGTGTTACGGGACCAGCAGGAGGTTGCCCCGCTCCTTGGCGGCCGTGAAGCGCTTGGCCACGTCCTGCCAGTTGACGACCTGCCACATGGCCTCGATGAAGTCCACCTTCTGGTTCTTGTACTGAAGGTAGAAGGCGTGCTCCCAGGCGTCGAAGACCAGGATCGGGACCGAGCCCTGGCCGACGTTGCCCTGGTGGTCGTAGACCTGCTCGACGAGCAGGCGGCCGCTGACCGGCTCGTAGGCGAGGACGCCCCAGCCGGAGCCCTGCGTGGTGGCCGACGCCTTGGTCAGCTGCGCCTTGAACTTGGCGAAGGAGCCGAAGGACTCGGCGATGGCGTCGGCGAGCTCGCCCACGCCGTCCTTGTCCAGGGGCTCGCCGCCGCCGTCACCGGTCATGTTCTGCCAGTAGATGCTGTGCAGGATGTGGCCGGAGAGGTGGAAGGCCAGGTTCTTCTCCAGGCCGTTGATCGCGCCCCACTGGTCCTTGTCACGGGCCTCGGCGAGCTGCTCCAGCGTGTCGTTGGCGCCCTTGACGTACGCGGCGTGGTGCTTGTCGTGGTGCAGCTCGATGATCTTCGCATCGATGACCGGCTGCAGCGCGGCGTAATCGTAGGGGAGTTCAGGAAGTGTGTAGATGGCCATGCCGAGCCCTCCGACTGCTTATTGCAATTAACTTGCAAGTAGACGCTACCAGCAAGAGCATCCGATAAGCCGTCATGGCCCCCGTATCTGACGCGTCTCGGACCAAAGACCGAGGCGGGGTAGGTCCTGGAGTCCAGGACCTACCCCGCCTCTGTGGGGGGTTCGATGGTGGTACGTCAGTTGGTGAGGCTGCCCTTCGTGGCGACCATGCGCTGGCGTACGTATCCGATGAGCGCGAGCGCGCCCGTGAGCCCGGCGGTGAAGTACAGCTGGACCCGGGTGTCCTCCTCGCGCAGCATCAGCGCGAGCACACCGACGATCGCGGCCAGCGCCACCCACGTCAGGGCCGGGAACAGCCACATCCGCACGACCAGCTTCTCCGGGGCCTCCTGCTCCAGCCTGCGGCGCATCCGCAGCTGGGTGACGGCGATGAAGCCCCACACCACCAGGATCGCGGCGCCGGTCATGTACAGCAGCCACTTGAAGACGGTGTCCGGCCACCAGTAGCTCAGCAGCACCGCGAAGAAGCCGAAGGCGGAGGAGGCCAGCACGGTCAGGCGCGGCACGCCGCCGTAGGTGCGGGCCAGGAAGCGGGGACCCTCGCCGCGCATGACCAGGGAGTGCGACATGCGGGAGGCGCCGTAGATGTTCGCGTTCATCGCGGAGAGCAGGGCGATCAGCACGATGACGTTCATGATCTGCCCGGCGGCCGGGATGTCGAGGTACTTCAGGACCGCGACATAGGGGCCGTCGGTGATCACCGACTTGTCGTTCCACGGGATGACGGTGACGACGACGAGCATCGAGCCGACGTAGAAGAGGGCGATGCGCCACATCGCCGTGCGGACCGCCTGGGCGACGCCCTTGACCGGGTGCTCCGACTCGGCCGCCGCGATCGTCACCGTCTCCAGGCCGCCGTAGGCGAAGACCGAGGCCAGCAGGCCGGCGGCCAGGCCGTTGAGGCCGTTGGGGACGAAGCCGCCGTGGCCGGTGAGGTTGTCGCCGCCCGGCGCCGCGGTGCCCGGCAGCATGCCCAGGACCGCCAGCACGCCCAGCACCAGGAAGACACCGATCGCGGCGACCTTCAGGGTCGCGAACCAGAACTCGAACTCACCGAAGTTGCCGACCGCCGCCAGGTTCGTGGCGCAGAAGACCGCCATGAAGAGGAGGACCCACATCCAGGAGGACGTCGAGGGGAACCACGAGACCATGATGGCCGCCGCGCCGATCGCCTCCACGGCGATGCCCACGCACAGTTCCACCCAGAACATCCAGCCGGCGGTGAAGCCGGCCCAGGGGCCTATCGCCTTCTCGGCGTGGACCGAGAAGGTGCCCGAGGCGGGATTGGCCGCCGACATCTCGCCCAGCATCCGCATCACGAGCATCACCAGCAGCCCGGATACCGCGTACGCGAGGACGATCGCCGGGCCCGCGGCGGCGATGCCCGCGCCCGAACCGACGAAGAGGCCGGCGCCGATCACACCACCGAGGGCGATCATCGACAGATGGCGCTGCTTGAGGCCGTGCGACAGATCCGTGCCGCCCGGCGCCTGGCCGGTGACCTCGTCGCGCGGGGGCGCGGAGGTCGCAGGTGTCCGAGTCATGATCGTGTGTGTCCCATGGGGTGAGAGCGGAAAAGTTGCCTCAGTGTGGGGGTCATGTTCGCTCAGGACAACACTTCTGACGCAGCTGTCCGATATTCAGACGGCGGGGTTACTGTGCGTACCTGACATCTCGCCAGAAACGATGAGTTTCCGGCGTCCGGTCAGCGGACGCGACGCAGCCGGAGCTCGCGCAGCCACGCCACCGCGAGCACCGCGCCGGTCGCCGCGGCCGACCACAGAAGCTGCGGACGCGCCCCGTCGTCGGTGAGCATGAGCACCAGCACGCCGGCCATCGCGGCCAGGGCGACCCAGGTCAGATAGGGGAAGGCCCACATCCGCAGGGTCAGGCGCTCCGGCATCTCGCGCTCGATGCGCGGCCGCAGCCGCAGCTGCGAGGCGGCGATCAGGCCCCAGACGAAGAGCAATACCGCACCCACGGCGTTCAGCAAATAACGGAAGATCGAATCCGGCCACTCAAGATTGAGTATCACCGAGGCGAAACCGAAGGCCACCGAGGCCAGCACCGCCCGGCGCGGCACCCCGCCGCCGGACACCTTCAGCAGCGAACGCGGCGCCTCGCCGCGCTCCGCCAGCGAGAACACCATCCGCGACGAGCCGTAGAGGTTGGCGTTCAGCGCGGACAGCAGCGCCACGAACACCACGATGTTCATGATCTGCCCGGACCCCGGCACGCCGACGTGGTCCAGGACCGCCACGTACGGGCTCTTGCCCGGCTCCATGGAGGACCAGGGCAGCAGGGTCACGATGACCAGCATCGAGCCCACGTAGAAGAAGAGGATGCGCCACACGGCGCTGCGCACCGCCCGGCCCACCGCGCGCGCCGGGTCGTCGGACTCCGCGGCCGCGATCGTGACGACCTCCAGGCCGCCGAAGGCGAAGACCACGGCGAGGACGCCGGAGACCACACCGCTCCAGCCGTTGGGCAGGAAGCCGCCCTGCCCGGTGAGGTTGGACAGGCCCACGGCGCTGGTGTCCGGCAGCACGCCGAAGACGGCCAGCAGGCTCAGGCCCAGGAAGAGGATGATCGCGCCGACCTTGAGCGCCGCGAACCAGAACTCGAACTCACCGAAGTTCTTCACCGCCGTGAGGTTGGCCGAGGTGAAGACCACCATGAAGATCAGCACCCAGCCCCACTGCGGCACCGAGGGCACCCAGCCGTGCGCGATCTGCGCCGCGCCCGTGGCCTCCACGGCCAGCACGACCACCAGCAGGAACCAGTAGAGCCAGCCCACCGTGAACCCGGCCCAGCGGCCCAGGGCCCGCTCCGCGTGCACGGAGAAGGCACCCGACGCCGGCATCGCCGACGACATCTCCCCGAGCATCCGCATCACCAGCATCGCGAGCGCGCCCGCGATCAGATACGACACGATGATGCCGGGACCGGCCACGGCGATTCCGGCGCCGGAACCGACGAACAGACCGGCCCCGATCACTCCGCCCAGCCCCAGCATCGTCAGATGCCGCTGCTTGAGCCCGGCCGACAGGGGTTCCGGCTCGCCCGCGAGGGGCTCCGCGGCAGTCGATGCGTCGTGCATGGGTTCGTACTCTCGGATCCGTGCGGTGGGTCGCAGTAGCAAAGGAGACTGCGGCAATGCCCCAGACTCTCCCGGCCGGGTGGCCGACGCCAAGCTCCGCCGCTCCGTCGTGACCAGCATCACGTGTAAACGGGGAACGTTCGCGATCGGCATCCACCTGGCGTGCCCCGGCGTCCTTCCGGCGGCGGAACTCTCCAAAGCCGGGCGGTCCGGCTTGTCATCGCCACCCGGTGCCCGCGCCGCCACGCTCGGCTAACGTCGCGGTGTCCTTGTCCTTGTTCACCCCCGGAGTACCGATGGCCACCGCTGCCCCTGTCACCCGGACCGGTACGGTCCTCGCCGATCTGCTCCCCGCCTCGACCGCCGGCCGCGCCCGCGTCCGCGACGCGGCCCTGATCCTCGGCGGCGCGGCCCTCACCGGTCTCACCGCCCAGATAGCCGTCCCGGTCCCCGGCTCGCCGGTCCCGGTCAGCGGCCAGACCTTCGCCGCGCTCCTGGTCGGCACCGCCCTCGGCGCCCGCCGCGGCTTCCTCTCGCTCGCGCTGTACGCCGTGGTCGGCATGGCCGGCGTGCCATGGTTCGCCGAGGCCCGCTCCGGCGCGGCCTTCGCCTCCTTCGGCTACGTCCTCGGCATGATGCTCGCCGCCACCGTCGTCGGCGCCCTCGCCCGCCGCGGCACCGACCGCTCGGCCCTGCGCACCGCGGGCACGATGGTCCTCGGCTCCGCGATCATCTACGCGGTCGGCGTGCCGTACCTCGCGCTGTACGCCCACATCTCCCTGACCGACGCGGTCGCGGCGGGCCTGACGCCCTTCCTCATCGGTGACGCCCTGAAGGCCGCCCTGGCGATGGGCGCGCTGCCGGCGGCGTGGAAGCTGCTGGGCCGCCGCGGCTGAGTCCGCCTCGATCCCGTACGGGCCCGCACCCCTGGCGACAGGGTGCGGGCCCGTTCTACCGCCCGCGGCGGCGAGCGCCCTGTGGGCGCGTCCTCCAACTCCCCCAGCTACCGCTGGGAGGTGCCCCCAGACGGGCCGGTTCGGGCCGAGCCCAGCCGCATCGAGCCCGTCCGGCGATTGAGGACACCGCCGCGCAGCGGTGGTGCGCACGACACGGCCCGCAGCGCCCGCTCACATGATCCGCCGGACACGGCCTAATGCCGACCGCGCCGACGGGTCGTCAGCCAGATGCCCGCGGCGCCGGCCGCCAGCAGAGCGGCGGCCAGGGCACCCGTCCCGACGACGGAGGAGGACGGTCCGGTGCGCGGCAGCTCGCTCGGGGCCTCCTTGCCCGGCGTGGTGGGCGCGGTGCTCGACGCCGCCGGACCGCCGCCGGCGCTCCGGCCGGGGGTGGCGGCACCTGTGGCGGCCCCCGTGCCGCCCGTCGCGCCGCCGGAGGCCGGAGGCGCGGAGGTCCCCCCGGCACCGGGAGACGTGGCCGCGCCGGACGGCACGTTCTTGGTGCCGAGCAGCAGCGGGGTGTCCGGCGCGTCGGAGCTCGTGTCGGTGGTCCCGAAATGGACGGGTCCCTGCTGCCACAGCAGCGTCTTGGTGTCGCCCAAAGTGACGGGAAGGCAGATTTGCCCGACATTCCTCAGGTCGAAGTTGCCCGTTACCTTAAAGGCGCGGCTCCCGCCCGCCGCGAGTTTATCGATGGTGCACGCGAACGCGCTGTTGGACCCCGGCGGCAGCTGTCCGGCCGGCAGGCTGGAACACCCCTCGACCGAGGTGATCCGCAATCCCTTGAAGCCGACGACGGACAGCCGGATCCCACCCGTATCCCTGGCCCCGTCATTGCGCACCGTGGCGGTCAGACTCGTGTTCCCCGACTTCTTGTTCACGGATATCTTCGTGGGCAGCGCCGTGCTGACCTTGTACCCCGCCGGCGCGCTCGGCCCCGGACTTCCGCCCTGGCCGCTGCCCGGCGTCGGCTCGGCCGCGAACGCGCCGAACGGCACCAACAGCACCACCGACACCCCCGCGAGCACCACGGAACGCCTTCGCTGATTACTTCGGAACATTTTCGCTCCCCCCTATCTCCACTCCCTGCAGAGGTATTTGAATAGGTACCACAAGATTCCAATGTCCGAAGGGTGCGGAAGGCTAATTCCGCAATGGGGGCGGGCCTGGTGGGGAATTCGGGTGGAGAGATGCAGGGGCGACTGGTGGTGGGTCGCTACCGGCTGCTGGAATTGATCGGACGCGGGGGAATGGGGCGGGTGTGGCGCGCCACCGACGAGATTCTCGGCCGGCCGGTGGCGGCCAAGGAGATACGCATCGACGGTCTCGTCGGCGAGGGGAGCGCGGTCCAGCGCGAGCGCAGCCTGCGCGAGGCGCGCGCCACCGCCCGGATCGACCACCCCAACGTCGTCCGCGTCTACGACGTCGCCGAGGAGGGCGACCGCCT
>NZ_JAGGOL010000134.1:0-275 GCF_018614525.1 Streptomyces sp. ISL-11 | reverse complement strand
GCCCGGATCGGGCTGGGGCTGGTGCGCGCGCTGCGCGAGGTGCACGCCGTCGGCGTGCTGCACCGCGACATCAAACCCGGGAACGTCCTGCTCACCACGCGCGGCCGGATCGTCCTCACCGACTTCGGGATCGCGGCGATGCAGGACGCGGCGGCGCTGACGATGGCCGGCACCCTGGTCGGCTCACCGGACTACATGGCACCGGAACGGATCGGCGGCCAGGACCAGGGCCCGCCGTCGGACCTGTGGTCGCTCGGCGCGACCCTGTGCGCGGC
>NZ_JAGGOL010000133.1 GCF_018614525.1 Streptomyces sp. ISL-11 | reverse complement strand
CCGCCCCGCAGGGCAACGCCGCCCCGCTGCCCCCCGAGGCACCCGGCGGCACCCCGTCCGCCGGCACCCCCCTCGGCATGCCCGCCGAACGCACCCCGGAGGAGACCGCCCGGCGCATGGGTGCTTTCGCGCGCGGCACCCGCTCCGGCCGCGCCCCCCAGCCTCCCCGGCACGCCGGCCCCCTCGACCAGGCACCCGAAGACGATGAAGGGAACCCCCCAGCGTGAACGACCACCTCAACAATGAGCTGGGCTGGATGCTCGACGAGGTAGTGAAGATGCCGGAGGCCCGGCACGCGATCCTCCTCTCCGCCGACGGCATGCTCCGCGCCCGCTCCGAGGGCATCGACCGCGACGAGGCCGAACGCCAGGCGGCGGCCCTCTCCGGGCTCCAGTCCATCAGCCGCTCCACCTCGGAGTTCTGCACCAGCCAGGCACACCAGGAGAGCCCCTGGCGGCAGACGCTCGTGGAGTTCGCCCACGGCTACGTCTTCCTCATAGCCGCCGGCCCCGGCGCCTACCTCGCCGTGTCCACCACCGAACACGTCGACATGGAAGCCGTCACCTACCGCATGCAGAAGCTCGTCGACCGGCTCGGGAAGGAACTCACCAGCCCGCCCCGGCAGGCGCCCTGGCAGGGCGGCAGCCCGGCATGACCCCGCCCACGCCGAGGCGCGGACAGGGATTAGTACGGCCGTACGTCGTCACCGACGGCCGCGCCCACCCCACCCGCAACACGTTCGACCTGGTCACCCTGGTCATCGCCCAGCACGACCGGCCGCTCGGCGGGCTCAGCCCCGAAAAGCGCCGGCTCATGGAACTCTGCCTCGGCGGGCCGCTGTCCGTCGCCGAGATCGCCGGCCACCTGGTGCTGCCCGTCAGCGTCACCAAGGTGCTGCTCGGCGACCTCGTCGACAGCGGTCACCTCATCACCCGGGCCCCCATCCCCTCGGCACAACTCCCCGAGGCCCAGATCCTTCAGGAGGTCCTCGATGGACTCCGCGCTCGACTCTGAGGGTGCGGTCTACCTGCGGCAGACCGTACGGACCGCCGCGAAACTCCTCGTCGTCGGTCACTTCGCGGTCGGCAAGACCACCTTCGTCGGCTCCCTGTCGGAGATCCGGCCGCTGCGCACCGAGGAGACGATGACGCAGGCCGGCGCGTTCGTCGACGACCTGGCCGGCATCGACGGCAAGACCACCACCACCGTCGCCATGGACTTCGGCCGCGTCACCCTCAGCGACAGCCTCGTCCTCTACCTCTTCGGCGCCCCCGGTCAGCAGCGCTTCACCCGGCTCTGGCAGGACATGACCCAAGGCGCCCTCGGCGCCCTCGTCCTCGCCGACACCCGCCGCCTGGAGCAGTCCTTCGACGTCATGGGGCTCCTGGAGGAACACGGCCTGCCCTACGCCGTCGCCGTCAACCACTTCGACGGCGCCCCCACTCACCCCGAGGAGGAGATCCGCGAGGCCCTCGACCTGCTCCCCGAGACCCCGCTGATCACCTGCGACGCCCGCGACCGGATCTCCTCCACCCGCGCCCTGATCGCCCTCGTGGAATACCTCCAGACCCGCCGGAACCACTTGCCGCACACCGCACAGGAGCACGTGTGACCCACCGTCCCGACGCCGGTCACCCCGCCCCGCCACCGGGCTGCCCCGCCCACCGGGCCTCCACCCCCATGTACGGGCCCGACTTCGCCGCCGACCCGCACGCCGTCTACGCGTGGCTGCGCACCCAGGGCCCCGCCGCCCCCGTGGAACTGGCACCCGGCGCCCACGCCACCCTCGTCACCGACTACCGCGCCGCCCTGGAGGTGCTCCGCACCCCCGAGGTCTTCGGCAAGGACGCCCGCCGCTGGCGCGCCCTCGCCGACGGCCGGGTCGCCCCCGACAACCCCGTCGTGCCGATGATGGCCTACCGCCCCAACTGCCTGTTCTCCGACGGCGACGCCCACCGCCGGCTCCGCCAGGCCGTCACCGACAGCCTCTCCCGCATCGACCCCAACGCCCTGCGCGGCTACGTCGAACGCAGCGCCGACACCCTCATCGACCGGTTCGCCGCCCTCGGCGAGGCCGACCTGCTCGGCAGCTACGCCAAGATCCTCCCGCTCCTGGTCTTCCAGCAGCTCTTCGGCTGCCCGCCCGAGATCGGCGACCGCCTCGTCGAGGGCTTCTCCGGCATCTTCGACGGCGTCGACGCCGAACGCGCCGACGCCCTCATCGCCGAGAGCCTCGTCGAACTCATCGGCCTCAAGCACACCCAGCCCGGCGCCGACATGACGTCCTGGCTCATGGCCCACCACGCCCGGCTCACCGACGAGGAGATGATCCACCAGCTCGTCGTCCTCATCGGCGCCGGCACCGAGCCCCAGCAGAACCTCATCGCCAACGCGCTGCGGCTGCTGCTCTCCGACGACCGCTTCGCCGGCGACCTCGCCGGCGGCAGCATGCCCGTCGAGGACGCCCTCGACGAAGTCCTCTGGCTCGACCCGCCGATGGCCAACTACGCCGTCCACTACCCCGTCCAGGACGTGGACTTCGGCGGCGTGCACCTGCCGGCCGGCGAACCCGTCGTGATCAGCTTCGCCGCCGCCAACACCGACCCGGCCCTGCTCTCCGACCGGCGCACCGGCAACCGCGCCCACCTCGCCTGGAGCGCCGGCCCCCACACCTGCCCCGCCAAGGACGCCGCCCGCCTCATCGCGGCCGTAGCCGTCGAGAAGCTCCTCGACCGCCTCCCCGACCTGGAGCTGGCCGTCCCCGCCGACCGCCTGGTCTGGCGCCCGGGCCCCTTCCACCGGGCGCTGACCGCCCTGCCCGTGCGCTTCCCGCCGATCCAGCCCACGCGGCTCGCCCCGCCCCCCGTCCACGACCTCGCCGCCTCCGCCGCGGGCGACACCGGCACCACACCGCTTCCCCACCACCCCGCCCACCCACAGCAGGCCGAACCCACTGGAGACAGCCGATGGAAAGCCAGCTCCGCCCCCTCCCCATCGACGCCACAGGCCGCGACATCCACGGCGAGGCCGCCCGGCTCCGCGCCCGGGGAGCGGCAACGCCCGTGGAGCTTCCTGGCGGCGTGGTGGCGTGGGCAGTGACCACCCAGCCCCTCCTGAAGGAACTCCTCACCGACCCCCGCGTCTCCAAGGACCCCCACCGCCACTGGCCCGCGTGGATCGACGGTGAGATCTCGCCCGAGTGGCCCCTGTACACCTGGGTCGCCGTGCGCAACATGTTCACCGCCTACGGGACCGACCACAGACGCCTGCGCACCCTCGTCGCCAAGGCGTTCACCGCCCGCCGCACCGCCGCCCTGCGCCCCCGTATCGAGGAGCTGACCAACGGCCTCCTCGACGCCCTCGACGCCACCCCGCCCGGCACGCCCGTCGACCTGCGCGAGGAATACGCCTACCCGATCCCCATCCAGGTGATCTGCGAACTCTTCGGCGTCACCGACGAGGCCACCCGCGAGGGCCTGCGCACCTGCGTCGACAGCATCTTCCACACCTCCGCCGACCCCGCCGAGGTCACCGCCACCTACGCGCGCGTCTACGAACTCCTCGGCGGCCTCGTCGCCACCAAGCGCGCCACCCCCGGCGACGACATGACCAGCGTCCTGATCTCCGCCCGCGAGGAGGACGGCTCCCGCCTCACCGAGCAGGAACTCGTCGACACCCTCCTGCTCGTCATCAGCGCCGGCCACGAGACCACCGTCAACCTCCTCGACAACGCCATCCACGCCCTCCTCACCCACCCCGACCAGCTCGCCCTCGTCCGCGCCGGCGAGGCCGACTGGGACGCCGTCATCGACGAGACCCTGCGCCACCAGGCCCCCGTCGCCAGCCTGCCCCTGCGCTACGCCACCGAGGACATCGCCCTCCCCGACGGCACCGTCATCGAACGCGGCGACGCGATCGTCGCCGCCTACGCCGCCGCCGGCCGCGACCCGGGCGTCCACGGCGCCGACGCCGACCGCTTCGACGTCACCCGCGCGGTCAAGGACCACCTCGCCTTCGGCCACGGCGTCCACTACTGCCTCGGCGCCCCCCTCGCCCGCCTGGAGGCCGCCGTCGCCCTCCCCGCCCTCTTCGCCCGCTTCCCCGGCCTCACCCTCGCGGACCCCGCCGGCCTGAGCCCCGTCGAATCGTTCATCTCCAACGGCCACCGCGCCCTGCCCGCCCTCGTACACGGCCGGTAACACCCACCGGCGGAACCCCGGACGGGAATGCGGCGCGTCACACATTCCCGTCCTGGCGGGTGGCGGGTGGGCGTACAGGAGACCGAACCCTTACGATCCTCTGCGTGTCCAAATTGACCGACCTGCCGAAACGGATCCTCATCGGCCGGGCGCTGCGCAGCGACAAGCTGGGAGAAACTCTTCTCTCCAAGCGCATCGCGCTCCCCGTCTTCGCCTCCGACCCCCTCTCCTCCGTGGCGTACGCGCCGGGCGAAGTGCTGCTCGTCCTGTCCGTGGCAGGTGTGTCCGCGTACCACTTCAGCCCGTGGATCGCCGTCGCGGTCGTGGTGCTGATGTTCACCGTGGTCGCCTCGTACCGCCAGAACGTGCACGCGTACCCCAGCGGCGGCGGCGACTACGAGGTCGCCAACGTCAACCTCGGCCCCAAGGCCGGCCTCACCGTCGCCAGCGCCCTGCTCGTCGACTACGTCCTGACCGTCGCCGTCTCGATCTCCTCCGGAATCGAGAACCTCGGCTCCGCCATCCCCTTCGTCATCGAGCACAAGACCAGCTGCGCCGTCGGCGTGATCGTCCTGCTCACCCTGATGAACCTGCGCGGCGTCAAGGAATCCGGGAAGCTCTTCGCCATCCCGACGTATGTGTTCGTCGGCGGCGTCTTCGTGATGATCGCCTGGGGAGCGATACGCGGTCTGGTCATGGGCGAGACCATGAAGGCCCCCACCGCCGACTTCACCATCAACGCCGAGCACCAGGGCCTGGCGGGCTTCGCCCTCGTCTTCCTGCTGCTGCGCGCCTTCTCCTCCGGCTGCGCCGCGCTCACCGGCGTCGAGGCCATCAGCAACGGCGTCCCCGCCTTCCGCAAGCCCAAGAGCAAGAACGCGGCCACCACCCTCGCCCTCATGGGCGGCCTGGCCGTCACCATGTTCTGCGGCATCATCGGGCTGGCCATGGCCACCCACGTCCGCATGGCGGAGAAGCCGGCCATCGACCTGCTGCGCAACGGGCAGCCCGTCGGCTCCGACTACACCCAGAACCCGGTGATCTCCCAGGTCGCCGAGGCGGTCTTCGGCAACGGCTCGTTCCTCTTCATCATCCTCGCCGCCGCCACCGCCC
Source organism: Streptomyces sp. ISL-11 (assembly GCF_018614525.1). Lineage (GTDB taxonomy): Bacteria > Actinomycetota > Actinomycetes > Streptomycetales > Streptomycetaceae > Streptomyces. The sequence goes on along the minus strand of NZ_JAGGOL010000133.1, from coordinate 59,377 downwards.
TCGTGCTGTTCCTGGCGGCCAACACCGCCTACAACGGCTTCCCGCTGCTCGGCTCGATCCTCGCCCAGGACCGCTACCTGCCGCGCCAGCTGCACACCCGCGGCGACCGGCTCGCCTTCTCCAACGGCATCGTGCTGCTCGCCGGCGCGGCCGCCGTCCTCACCTACTTCTACGGCGCCGACTCCACCAAGCTGATCCAGCTCTACATCGTCGGCGTCTTCGTGTCCTTCACCCTCAGCCAGACCGGCATGGTCCGCCACTGGAACCGCCACCTGCGCTCCGAGACCGACCCGGCCAAGCGCCGCCACATGATCCGCTCCCGCGCGATCAACACCTTCGGCGCCTTCCTCACCGGCCTGGTCCTCGTCGTCGTCCTGCTGACGAAGTTCACCCACGGCGCCTGGGTCGCCCTCCTCGGCATGGTCATCTTCTACGCCACCATGACCGCGATCCGTAAGCACTACGACCGCGTCGCCGAGGAGATCGCGGCCGAGGAGGAGCCCAGCGACGACACCGTCCGCCCCTCCCGGGTGCACTCCATCGTCCTGGTCTCCAAGGTCCACAAGCCGACCCTGCGCGCCCTCGCCTACGCCAAGCTCATGCGCTCCGACACCCTCGAAGCCGTCAGCATCAGCGTCGACCCGGCCGAGACCAAGGCCCTGCGCGACGAGTGGCAGCGACGCGGCATCGACGTATCGCTGAAGATCCTCGACTCGCCCTACCGCGAGATCACGCGGCCGATCATCGACTACGTCAAGAGCCTCCGCAAGGAGAGCCCGCGCGACGCCGTCAGCGTCTACATCCCCGAGTACGTGGTCGGCCACTGGTACGAGCACCTGCTGCACAACCAGAGCGCGCTGCGCCTCAAGGGCCGCCTGCTCTTCACCCCCGGCGTGATGGTCACCTCCGTGCCCTGGCAGCTGGACTCCTCCGAGGCCGCCAAGCAGCGGGCCCGCAAGCGCGCCGAGTGGAACGCCCCCGGCGCGGTGCGGCGCGGTCCGGTCGCGGAGCCCCGGAAGGAGAAGGCCGCCACCAAGAAGTAGCCGGTGGCACGGCCGCACGGCGGGAATTCGCAGGTGGGGTGCGACGGGACGTAGACTGGACGGCTGTTGTCCCGCCGCACCCCACCTCTTCTTGGAGTCGACCCCGCCATGCAGCACGAGACCGAAGCATCGCTGGTCGGCCACGAGTACGAGGTCGAGGTCGGCCCGGTCGCCCACGGCGGCCACTGCGTCGCCCGTACGGAGTCGGGCCGCGTCCTCTTCGTCCGCCACGCCCTCCCCGGCGAGCGCGTGATCGCCCGCATCACGGAGGGGGAGTCCACCTCCCGCTTCCTGCGCGCCGACGCGGTCCAGGTCCTGGAAGCCTCCAAGGACCGGGTCGAGGCCCCCTGCCCCTTCTCCGGCCCGGGCAAGTGCGGCGGCTGCGACTGGCAGCACGCCAAGCCCGGCGCCCAGCGCCGTCTCAAGGGCGAGGTCATCGCCGAGCAGCTCCAGCGCCTGGCGGGCCTCACGCCGGAGGAGGCCGGCTGGGACGGCACGGTGATGCCGGCCGAGGGCGACAAGCTCCCGGCGGGCGAGGTCCCGGCGTGGCGCACCCGCGTCCAGTACGCGATCGACGCCGAGGGCCACGCGGGCCTGCGCAAGCACCGCTCCCACGACGTCCAGGTCATCGACCACTGCATGATCGCCGCCCCGGGTGTCACCGAGCTCGGCATCGAGAAGCGCGAGTGGCCGCAGATCGCCACGGTCGAGGCCATCGCGGCCTCCGGCTCGGCCGACCGCCAGGTCATCCTCACCCCGAAGCCGGGCGGCCGCCTCCCGATCGTCGAGCTCGACAAGCCGGTGTCGGTGATGCGCATCGGCGAGAAGGACAAGGCGGTCCACCGCGTCCACGGCCGCCCCTTCGTCCGTGAGCGCGCCGACGAGCGTACGTACCGCGTCGGCGAGGGCGGCTTCTGGCAGGTCCACCCCCAGGCCGCCGACACGCTCGTCAAGGCCGTCATGCAGGGCCTGATGCCCCGCAAGAACGACATGGCCCTCGACCTCTACTGCGGCGTCGGCCTCTTCGCGGGCGCCCTCGCCGAGCGCATCACGGACCGGGGCGCGGTCCTCGGCATCGAGTCGAGCAAGCGCGCCGTGGAGGACGCCCGCCACAACCTCCAGGACCTCGACCGCGTCCGCATCGAACAGGGCAAGGTCGAGCAGGTCCTCCCGCGCACGGGCATCGACAAGGCCGACCTCATCGTCCTCGACCCGCCCCGCGCCGGCGCCGGCAAGCAGACGGTCCGCCACCTGGCCTCACTGGGAGCCCGCCGCATCGCCTACGTCGCCTGCGACCCGGCAGCCCTGGCCCGAGACCTGGCGTACTTCGCGGAGGAGGGCTACCGGCCGGTGACGCTGCGGGCGTTCGATCTGTTCCCGATGACCCATCACGTCGAGTGCGTCGCGATCCTTAAGCCCACGGGAAACCCCTCCTGACCTGCGGTTTTACCTGGTGTGCATGATGTGCGCTATAGGCGTTAGGGGCGAAATTCTGACGCTGAAATGACGCTCGTGACGCTCTCCCGACGCTCGTGTGACGCTCGCGAGGAGGGTGCCAGAGAGCACAAAACCGCCCGTCGACTGGGCTTTGAGTCCGGTCGACGGGCGGTTGCGTTTGGGCAGGGGGAGGGGCCTGCACAGGCGGCGCGGCACGATACCTGAAGTCCTTTGACGTGCGCTCACGCCTCCGGAAACAATCCCGTCCTCGCGGATCGTTGTGATCCGCGAGGACAAGGGGGACGGGTGTCGGGTCTGAGGTTGTTCAACGTCGCCGGCGGCGGCGCAGCAGAGGTGGCAACGGCCACGGCGATGCGTGAGCGGCATCTGCAGGAGCTGGTCGAGAGCAACATGGAGGCGCTTCTGGGCGTGCGCTTCCTCGCGAGTGAGTACAGCACCGGGCCCCGGCGCGGCGGCCGGATCGACTCGCTGGGCCTGGATGAGAACGGCTCGCCCGTGATTGTCGAGTACAAGCGTGGCCAGAGCGCGGGTGTGATTCCCCAGGGCCTTTTCTACCTTTCCTGGCTGGCGGACCACCGGGCCGAGTTCCAGCTCCTGGTCCGCGAACGCCTCGGGGCAGCGGCGGCGGCTCAGGTGCTGTGGAGCGCGCCCAGGCTGATCTGTGTCGCGGAGAGCTTCACCCGGTACGACGTCCACGCCGTCCGTGAGATCCAGCGCAACATCGACCTCGTCCGCTACCGCTCCTTCGGCCATGAGCTGCTCGCCCTGGAGACGGTCATCTCCGTAACGTCGTCGGCCAAGGAGCGACGTGCCGTGCGGAAGCAGGATCGCGCCGCCACGACGATCGTGCAGCCCTGTGTCGCCGGCGAACCACTGGACGAGCTGCGATCAGCTCTGGACGACGTCTTGGTGTCGCTCGGCGATGACGTGAGAACTTCGCCTCTGTCGGCCGCGCGCAGCAGCGCGAGGTCGTCGTCTACCTCAAGGCAGACCCGGACACGGTCGACCTCGTCCCCGGCTTCACCCGGGACGTGCGGGAGATCGGTCACCACGGCACCGGGGCGCTGGAGGTGCGCCTGAGAACCGAGGCTGATCTGGCGCGCGCCGGCGACCTGTTCCGGCTGAGCTACGAGGCCGCGTAGGGCCCTGCTCGCCGACAACATGAGGTCCGTCGCAGCAAGGGAACGCGATCCGCCTAAGAGTTGACTCTGTCGGGGATCCCCAAGATCCCCGACAGAGTCAGGGCATCAGCTACACAGAGTTCAGCTACCAGCTGCTTCAGGCCATGGACTTTCTGGAGCTGTACCGGCGGTACGGCTGCACCCTCCAGCAGGGCGGCAGCGACCAGTGGGGCAACCTCACGGCCGGTCTGGATCTGATCCACCGGGTGGAGCCGCAGGCCGAGGTGCACGCGCTGGCGACGCCACTGATGACGAAGGCGGACGGCACCAAGTTCGGCAAGTCGGAGACTGGCACGCTCTGGCTCGACCCGGAGATGACCACGCCGTACGCGTTCTACCAGTACTGGCTGAACACGGATGACCGGGATGTCTCGCGGTACATGCGCATCCTCTCCTTCAAGCCCCGTGAGGAGCTGGAGAAGGTGACCGAGGAGCGGCCGCAAGCCCGTACCGCACAGCGTGCGCTCGCCGAGGAGCTGACCACGCTGGTGCACGGGGCCGACCAGTGCGCCGTTGTGATCGCCGCGTCGAAGGCGCTGTTCGGTCTCGGGCAATATCGCTGGCGCAGACCTGCTGGTTTGCATGGTGGGCATGTCTTCCAAGCGGTAGCGGGCGAGGCGCTGCGGAAGTCAGTGAGTAGCGGTGACCAGCAGCTTGGGCAGGTCACGCATATCGTCGAACAGTGTGGTGTTTGGTCCTTCCAGCCGCGAGGCTGGTGTGAGACCGCCGCAGTAGCCGAAGGCCCGCATGCCGGCGGCGCGGGCCGCCTGAACTCCGTATGTGCTGTCCTCGATCACTGCGCACCGCCCGGGCTCCACGCCCATGGAGCGGGCAGCGTGCAGGAAGAGGTCGGGGGCAGGCTTGCCGCGGGGGACGTCGGCTGCGCTGAAGATTCGCCCCTCGAAGTGGTCGCTCAGGGCGGCGATCTCCAGGTTTCTCCTGATGCCGGCGTGGTGAGTGTTCGATGCGACGCAGACGGGTGTGGTGAGGCCGCTCAGGGCTTCTGCGATGCCATCGACAGCGGTCAGTTCCGCTTCGAAGGCCGCCTGGTACAGGTGCTCGTATTGCTGCAGCCAGTCCTTCTCCAGGCGCCGTCCAAGCTGTTCCTCCACGGCAGCCGTGTAGACCTCGGTGGATGAGCCGACGAACTTCTCGATGATCTCCTCCTCGGTGAACATGCACCCCAGGTCAGCCGTGATCACCGCGTCCACTTTGACGCATATCCGCTCGCTGTCCACCAGTACGCCGTCACAGTCGAAGATGACCAGCTCAACAGGGCTCCGTGTCATGATCGGCAGTGTAGACCTGTGGTGACCAACACCCGTGCCGCGTATGGCCGTCGTAGGGTTTGCCGTTTCTTCAGTGTCGGCCGTTCACCGTTCGACGTACCGGCTGGCAGGATGCGAAGTCGGCGGATCTTGCCGCGGTCGGTTTCGGAATCGCCCCCATCGGCACTCCTTGCAAGGCCCTTTGGGGTGCGCCCGCAGGCTCAAGTTAAGGTCTGTTCCTATGCAACGGTTGGTTCTCTTCGATCTCGACGACACGCTGATCGATAGGAGTGGAGCCCTGGTCAGCTGGATGACTGCCTTCATTGCACGACATCGTCTCGGGGATCATGTCCGGCGACAGTTGCTCGCCAGGTTGCAGGACCGCGCTTCTCCTGCGATCTTCGGAGAGATCCGATCCGAATACTGCCTTGCACCGTCCCCGGATTCCCTGTGGCGGGAGTACCGCCGTGACATAGCGGCATCCGTCGCCTGTTCAGACGCCGTCCTTGCCGGCCTCGCCGAGCTCCGGGCTTCGGGATGGCGGGTTGGGATAGCCACCAACGGGCCGAGTGACATTCAGACGGCCAAGCTCCGGGCCGCTGGCATGCTCGAACATGTGGACGGTGTGTGTATCTCGGAAGCAGCCGGCGCCCGGAAGCCGGAGGTCGCGTTCTTCGCCAAGGCAGCGGAAGCATGTGACTCCTTGCTCTCTGGAGGCGGCTGGATGGTCGGAGACAATCCCGAAACCGACATCCGTGGAGGCAGGGCAGCCGGGCTGCGGACCGTCTGGGTGGGCCGCGACAGGCATTGGCCCACCCACCTCGCCCCACCCGATAGGTCGGTGCCAACTGTCCTTTCGGCGATTGAACTGCTCCTGGCCGTTGACCAATCGAGGGGTACTGCATGACGGCGAACGTATCGACGGTCGGGCTGCTGCACCCCGGCAGCATGGGTGCCGCTTTCGCTGCCCAGCTACGTTCCCAGGGCATTCCCGTACTGTGGTGCCGGACTGGCCGCAGCGATGCCTCCAGGCAACGGGCCGACTGTGCTGGCATCGAAGCAGTCGATGACCTTGGTGAGCTTCTCCGGCGTGTCGATGTGGTGCTGTCGCTATGTCCGCCTGAGGCCGCCGAGGACGTTGCAGCACAGGTTGGAGCCCTTGGCTTTCGGGGCGGCACGTACATCGAGGCCAATGCGATCACCCCGCTGAGGGTCCGCCGCATCGCCGATCGCCTGCCTCACGCGGTTGTCGTCGACGGAGCTGTGGTCGGCTCACCGCCGCTGGGCAGTAAGCAGCCCACCCTCTATCTCTCCGGGCCGAGCGAACACGTTGCGCAGGTCGAAGCGCTTTTCAGGGGCACTGATATCCGGGCTCACCGCTTGGGAGAGGAGATCGGGAAGGCTTCCGCGCTGAAGCTCGCCTACTCCAGCTATCAGAAGGCATCACGAGTCCTGGCCGCTGTGGCCTACGGGCTTGCGAACTCGCACGGTGTTGCCGACGAACTCCTTGAGATTGCGAGCAAGCGCTCCGGCAGCTATCTCGCCGAGACCGACTACATCCCCAAGACGGCCGCACGCGCTTGGCGGTGGGGCCCCGAGCTGGGCGATGCCGCCGACCTGCTCGCCGAAGCAGGTCTCCCGGATCACCTCATGCGTGCGGGCACCGAGGTTCTCCACCTTTGGGAGGGCGCGAGGGACAGGACCCTCACAGTCGACGAAGCCCTCCGGCATTTGCGCGCTGAAGGACAGGCTGACCACGAAGGTGGTGCGGGGACCACCGCGGAGAGGTAGTCGTCCCGTGCGGTGGATCCCTGTCTGTCACGCTGAAGTGCGGACCAGGTGGTCAATCTGCTGGGCTGCGTCTGCCGGTGAACAAACCTCGGTGTCCACGCGGAGGTGCCACGACGCGGACTGGTTGTGGGTGAGGTCCAGGTCGGTCGCGTCCCACGCTATGAGTCGTGCATCCGTATCGCAGTCTCCCCGTTCCTTGGAACGCAGTGCTGTGGTGTCGCGAGAGCACCACAACAGGATGCGCGACCACCTCGCAGGGTAGTTCGAGGCGACAGCCTCGACGCCTGCTACTTGGCCCAGGTGCAGGACGGGGATGCAGCCGTCTTTCATCACTGCATCCAGGCCTGGCCGGTCCACGACGTAAATGTTGCCGTAGCGGTCGTTGCGGTAGAGGACATCGCCGTGGGCCTCCAGCTCATCCAGCTGCTCAAGCGTGCCCATCCTGTATCCGTTGGTATTTCCGCTCCCGACCTTGAGACGGGTGAAGGGAACATAATGCGGATCGAGCGCGGCGAGCTGGCCGGTAACGGTGTCCTTTCCCGCGGCCGGCGGCCCGTACAGCAGAATCCCTTGATTCATCAGAACACCGTCCCGAAGACCTGCCGTACTTGGTCAGTGAGCGATATGGCCGCGCCCAGCCGGTTGTCCACTATCAGATGGGGTACAGCAGGCCGGAGCTCTGAGTCGATGGTCGCTGCGTAGTCGTCCCAGTTCTGTAGTTTCCAGCTGTCGCGAGCCGCGGATCGGAAGCTGATGTACTCGTGCATGGTCTCCAGGTCACACTGGATCCAGACGACGGCAACGCTGACCCCTCGTGCCTCGCATCGGTTGGCCAGAACGCCTCATCCAGCGGACATCGGTTACCTCGGAGACAAAGGGCGCAGTCAGCACCGTGCTGATGGAGCAGTCGACGTTCGCGTACGCGGTTTCCAGCAAGCACTGGTATTCCAGTGGGCGCACTTGTTCACGGTAGAGAGCGGAATGCCGGTCGTGAGGGTCACTGCCCATCTCGACAAGTAGCCTCTCCACAAGTGGCCGCGTGATCGGGTCCTTATCGAGTACAGGCCATCCGGTGAGCTGAGAGATGAAGCGTGAGAATTCCGATTTTCCACTGCCTGCGTACCCGCCGACCATCAGCAGTGTCGGTCGGTTCGGCGCGTTACGGAAGCCGAGCTCGGGTTCCGTAGCCCTGTAGAGGAGGCAGTACGCCCGTCGGTATTGAGGTCCGGGGTAGACCTCTCCCTGCTCGTGCTGCCACAGAATTTGGAAGTTCGCTGCCGGCTCAGCGATGCCCGTAGCGCGGGCCACCTCCCGCAGTCGTTCCCCAGCCCTCTCCAGCGTCAGCCCGTGTGCTTCGCGCATCTCATGGAGCCTGTCCGGGCGCCATCCCGCACGGCGCTTTGCCATGTCCGTTACCGCCTGCCCATCCCTTGCCGTGATCAAGACCATAAGTCTGCCCCTCGTGAACCCGTGTGCAAGCAGATGTTGAAAAGTCATGTCGCCACGGAGCGAGCGGCAGTGGTGGCCGGCGGTGATACGTCGATCGTCGATGCCCACGGTGTCATGTCCAAGTCCCGCCCAAACCATCGTGTTGTCAGGCGGGGGACCTGATCACCCGAGATCGCGCACCGCGGGGGGCAGGACCGGGCGGTAGCCGGGATCAGCGTGGGAAAGGCCGATGCGCCGGGCTCGCAGCCGCATGCCGCCGTAGGCCAGTGCACGTACGAGAGCGGGTGGACGGCGGGCTCCGAAGGCGCAGCGAAGTGGCTCGTCGAGGAGGGCGTCTGCGGCGGCGCGGACCAGGGGGCCGAGGACGGTGGGGAAGCGGTTGGTGAGAATGCCGCGGGTGGCGGCCCACAGCTCGGTGGCCTCCGCGGTGCGGCTGAACCGGCTCTGTTCGTAGCGGTCCATCCAGGCGGCGAACCCGCCCCACGTCGGCGGGACTTTTTGGATGCCCATACGGTCGGCCAGGGCGAGGTAGAAGACGTGGGAGGCGTCCTTCTCCTCTGCAGTCGTGGGCCGCCAGGCGTAGGTGTCGCACCAGCGCATCGGGGCGACGTCGAAGCAGGCCAGGACATAGAGGAACTCGTCGTTGGTGATTTGCCAGCGGGCATGGATGCGGTTGAGGGCGGCCACGGTATGAGTACCCAGCTCGCTGTCGAGCCCATCGCGGAAGAGCCGGTACATCATCTGGCCGGTCGTCTTGGCGCGCAGCTCCGTCTGGCCCGTCATCTTCCTGGTGGAGACCAGGAGCTGCGCGATCTCGGGCACAGCAAATGTACGGTAGAAGCCGATATTGAGGCCGAACGCGAGATCCTCGCTGAAGTCATGGAAAGCGAGGCGTCGATAGACTGATTCTGCTCGCGACAAGCTTGTTTCTGCGTCGGATACGGGCTTCACTCTGCTCCCCCTTTGCTCTGAGTCGTTTACGCGGTCTCGGCCAAAACTTCGGCCACGAACGGCCCCTGGAGGTGCTGGGAGACCAGGACCAGATGACGGCGCTCGTCTCCCGGGGCGACATCCGTGCCGGGCGTTTGCTCGGAGTGCCGGGCCGGGCGCTGCCGAGTGCGCAGGGCGCGCACACCGCCGGCGAAGGCCGCGGCGGCGATCGCGGCCTCCCGTTCTTGCGGTTCCAGGCTGTCGTGCTCTGCCGCACGGCGGCGGGCGACCTCAACGATGTCCGCCGGGACCCACGGGCGCAGGGCAAGCTGCCCGTCGCGAATCTCCCGGGTGCGGCGGGTGATGCGCCACTCCAGATCGCGGGTGGCCAGCCGCTCAGCCCACGGCCGCAGTGGGTTGTCCAGCGCCAGGCGCCCGTCGACCTGCATGGCGGTCATCCATAGTGGGTGCAGGGCGCGGTAGTCGGCTCGCCGCTGACGCCAGGTGGCGACCGCGGCGCCCGCCCAGCCGGAGGCGAGGACCAGACAACCGACGCAGCCCGAAAGGGGGCCGACGATCGACCCCAGCCAGTCCAAGGCATGGTGGTCTGCTGCCGCGGCAGCGATCGCGACGGTCTTGCTGAGGCAGTAGCCGCCGATCAGCGCGCACCCGATGGTCAGGCGCCGCAAGGTCCGGCGCAGCAGGCCATGCGCGGGTAGGTCAGCGGCGTGTCTCCAGGAAATCCAGCCCAATTGCCACAGTGCCCAGCCGAATCCCGCCTGGTAGATCAGCAAGAAAGCAAAGACCGGAGGACGGTGCGCGTAGGTGGTGTCCAACGCCACGGAGGTGTCCATGCCCGGGCCGAAGACCGCGAACAGCACCGCCATGGCCGGAATGATCGAGCCGTAGACCCACATGACCTTGCGCCGCACCTCGGATCTCACTGCGGCGTAGGGAACAGCCCACACCTCACGGCTGGCTGGACGCCGGGAGGATGGTGACCAGAGCAGTACGAGCGTGATGGCGCAGGCGCTGAACAGCATTTTGCCCACGTAGGCGAGCAGCACGCTGAAGGGGCCGACTCCGGACACTCGATTGATGAGGTGGGCGATCGCAGGTGCCGCGCAGAGGAAGGAGGCGGCCGAGACCAGCGCGGCTATCCCCATGACGAGCAGCGCCGGGCCGCGTTGACGGCGCCAGGCTCGGAGTTTGAAGCCGGCCAGTACGCACAGCAGGATGCTCAGGAACAGGCAGAGATAACTGAAAATGATGTCAGACATGGCGGCTCCGACGGTGCTCCAATGAGGTGACCACTGCGGCATTCGTCGGCTCTGCAGGCGCCAGGTTGAGTTGCTGCCAGAGCAGGGTGCCGAGCACCTCGGCCTGCTCCTCGGCTGGGTCAGCGTAGTGGGAGCGACCCAGGACCAGGCGGACGACCTCTGGGTCCAGGGCGTCGAGTTCGGGGATATGCGCGAGGAGGAGGTGCGCTATCTCGTGGCAGATAATGTGTGCCTGGTGGGCTGTGCTGGTGTGTTGCGGGTAATAGATCCGGTCCTCGGTCAGATGCTGCTCGAATTGTCCGGATCTCCGCCCGGGAGCCATTTCCCTGGCGATGAGCACGATGGGACGCTCCCGCTGCACACCGAGTCGTTCGCATAACTCTTCCACGGTGGAATACGGAGGAAGGTCCGCCTGCTCCAACAGGGCCCGGCACTCGCGTCGGGCGCGGCGTAAGCCCACGAGGGCATTCTCCTGTCCTTCAGGGAGCCGCCAGCGGGTTGCCACGCACCCCAGGGGCATATCTGCCGTACTCACGCGTCCTCCTGGCTGGACGAGCATGATGATCTCCCGGAATGGCCGACCGCCATGTGTACGGAGTCGTGCGACTCCCGGGGCGGGCTGGCGGCGCCCTCCAGCGCCCCCAGATCCGCCGGATCGACCACCCTCACCCTGTCCTCCCTGCTCCGCCAGCTGCCAGCAGGGCAATGGCCGGAGTGTCGCTCGGTTCCGTGCTCATGTGCGCCCAGGCCCGTTGTCAGCCCCCAATCCGATGGCCTTGCGAAGCTGGTCGATGACAGCACGCACCGGGCCTCTCATAGCCGGCGGAAGTTCGGCAGCCCCTTCGGCGATCTGCCGCACTTCCTCGTCATCGAGGAGCGCAGCGTCCTCGGCTTCCGCCGCGCCTCCGGCGGACCGGTGTTCGACCCGCTGCGCTCTGCCGGCGCGATGGTCCTCGATCATCCGCAGGTTGCGTTCGACGGACCGTACGGTGGGATGGTCTGCGGCATTGAGGAAGTAGTCCGTCGACACTCCGAACAGCTTGGCCAGACGTCCGGCGTTGGCCAGGCTCGGCACGGACTGCCCCTTGCGGAGCTTCCCGACGTACTGGTTGGACAGCCCTGTGTGCCTCGCGATCTCGGTGTCCGTGTAGGGCCGCCCCAACGAGGCGGGATACACCACGTCGATCAGGCGCCTGAACCGCTGGGCGAACAGTGCCGAGTCCTGTTCTCCAGGCGGGGGCGACGGTGCCGACGCGTGCGGATTCGGAGTGGACATGGCGGCATCCTAGGCCAGGCGCCGCACGGTCGAACGCCCCTCAACCGCACGCAGATACACGATAGTTGATTTCAAACCGCGCCCCTCCGAGCGTCGCTGTGAGGGTCCTCGTTCTCGTGCAGCAGGTGGAGTGAGGTGACCACGTAGGAGTTCGCGTGGGAGTCGGGGTCGCGGGACGTGCCGTGGACGGCTTGGCGGCGGGCGTCCTGCAGTGCGTGCCAGGCGGTGGGTTCGAGCAAGCCGAAGGAGATCAGGCCCGCACCGCGGCGGCCGGCGACGGCAGCGGCCTTGGTGTCGGGCTCCGTCCATTACTTCAGTGGATATAGCCGCTGAACTGCGCACTGAAGTTTCTATCGACAGGGTTGGCGGTCACTTTCGTTTCAGGAGACATTTCAGGGCGCAGCTCCCGCGCCCGACCGACAGGCTTCTGGGGGCGCCCCGCGTCTCCCACGGGAGACAGTTGTCCACCTGAGCCTGGCCGACTGCCTACCTCGATCACCTTGGAGCTGCCGTTACCGTGTGCGATGCCCGATGCGAAGCTGGGGGGCATCTGGTCGAGCAGCTCAGGGTGCAATCGGGCGAGCGAGGCTCAAGAGGGGTGGGGAGCGGGCTATATGGGCCAATTGGTGTCAAACAAGTATGGGGCCAGGTGTGCGGCTGAGGACTGTGCGGTGTACGTAGAACCTGGCGCTGGGGTACGCGTCCGGGAGGGGGACCGGTGGTGGGTGTACTGCCTGGCCGACGCCCCCGAAGGCGGGGATGAGCACCAGCCTGCTGATCGCTCTCACGTGCCGCCGCTGACTGTCCCGTCTTCCGGGGGGCTGGCTCAAGGCGAGTCGAATCGGTACGCCGGCCCGTGCATGGAATGCTCCGTTCACATCGCCGCGGGCGCTGGCGCGCTGGTTCTCTGCGATGACGGTAAGCGGCGTGTTCAGTGCTCGGTGTGCCGGGAGATTGAATTCCGGTGCCGACGCTGGGATCTCAACGATCAGTTCGGGGATGATCCGTGGTTTCCGGATGTCGTTCCGGCCGGCTGCGCGGCCACGATCAATGTGCGCATTTTGACGATGGACCGTTCGTGCTGGAAATGCGGCGAGACCGCCACCTGCGTTGTCGGCCTTTACCCGACACAGCCCGCCCGCACGGATCAGTGGCCGCGGGCGGTGGACGAGGAGTCGCGGGCGTGGGCCAAGGACCTCCTGGCCAGGTCTGGTTTCGTCAGGCTCGCGGAATCAATCAAGCCTCGCTGGAGTTCGACGGTGGGCGCGCGGTACCTGAGTAATGGCTGTCAGCACTGTGACGCGTTGCAGGGTGATTTCCCTGTGGAGGAGGAGGCGTCCGAGCTGTTCCGCGAGGGCGGGGTTGAGGCTTTTGACACCCTTGTGGTGGCGGAGGTTTCGTCTTTGGTGTGGCAGCACGTCGTCCATGGCGAGCGGGGCCAGGGCGGCAATCTCCTTATGTGACGGTGCCCCCGCCGGGCACATTTTGTGGCTTGGCGGGGGCACAGTGTCCTGGAGAGCGGGTGGTTCAGCTGGCCTCGGCCTCTCCGGGCTCCTCGGGGGGCCGGTTGCGTGGGCGGCGTTTGCGGGTCTTGCGGTAGGACTCTTCGCTGGCCCCGGTGGCGGCCGTACCGACCGGGGCCCTCTCGCCGTGTGCGAGCGGTCAGGTGCAGCAGTCGCATCCCGGACGGCAACCGCAGGCGTCGGTTTCTTGGCATTGGGCGGGGATCGTGGCGGCGGGAACCGCGCAGCAGCCCTTGCCCTGCCAGGCGTCGCGGCCTTCCTTCACAGCAATGGCGGCGATGACGAGGGCAGCGATCGGGTCGGCCCAGGACCAGCCGAGAGTGGCATTGAGCACGAGCCCGGCCAGCAGTACGGCTGACAGGTACGTGCACAGCAGCGTCTGCTTGGAGTCGGCGACCGCGCTGGCCGAGCCGAGTTCGCGTCCGGCCTTGCGCTGGGCAGCGGACAGGAACGGCATCACGGCCAGTGACAGGGCTGCGAGCGCGATGCCGGGAATCGAGCGTTCTGCCTCCCCGGTGCCGGCCAGCGCGCGGGCGGCATCAACGCTGACGTACACGGCGAGGGCGAAGAAGGAGACGGCGATGATCCGCAGAGTGGTCTTCTCACGGGCCTCGCGTACGGCGTGGTCGCGAGTGGAGAACTGCCAGGCGACTGCGGCGGCGGAGGAGACCTCAATGATCGAGTCGAGGCCGAAGCCGATCAGGGCGGTGGAGGAGGCCAGGGTGCCGGCAGTGAGCGCGACGGCCGCCTCAATGACGTTGTAGGTGATGGTCGCGGCGACCAGCAGCCGTATTCGGCGGGCGAGTGCGTCGCGGCGGGCCGGGCTGGGGCCGAGGGATATGGGTATGTCCGCGGTCATGGTCAGCAGCACCCCTTGGTGTCGGCGTCCGGGCAGGTGCGGTCGGTCTCGACGGCGACGACGGCAGTGCGCAGGTCGTCCAGCGCGTGGCCGAGACGTTCGTCGGCGAGCTCGTAACGGGTGCGGCGGCCGTCGGGGACGGTGACGACCAAGCCGCAGTCGCGCAGGCACGCCAGGTGGTTCGACAGCCGCGTACGCGAGATCCCGAGCGTGTCGGCGAGGTCGGCCGGGTAGGCGGGAGCGTCACGCAGGGCGAGCAGGACGCGGCAGCGGATCGGGTCGGCGAGCGCGCGGCCGAACCGGGCCAGCACCTCAATGTCGGAGGCAACAGTCAGCACACCACGACAGTACACGGAAGCCTGAATTCAAAGAATCGTGATCACTTGCAGCTGCCCCTGAGGCTTCAGCACGGCTCCCCCTGCCGAGATCAACACCCCCGCCACAGTCGAGCCAGCACCTGCACCAGGCCAGGACGGCGACCCTTCAACATCGGTTGAGCGGCCAGACACAGACCCCCAACCAGCCCACCAGTCCCCAGAAAGTAGCTGCTCAAGGGGCTCGCGCACGGAAGACACTGAAGTAATGAGCGAAACACTGAAGCACTCACTGAAACTTTGCCTGAAACACTGAAGCACTGGGCGACTCCCGACACTTGGATCCGAGCGCGGCCACGACGAACTCGATCGGATCGGTGGTGTTCACGTGCGCCCCGGCGTGGAGGAACCGGATGTCGCGGACCCGGTCACCTTCGCGGTACTCGGTCGAGCGCCCGGCACACAGATCCTGCAGCCCCGCGGTGAAACTCTCCAGCGCGGACGCCGCGGTCGGCGGCATGCCCAAGGTGCGCCGGGCGGTGCCCACCCCGCAGATGATCCGGCCCGGCGCCAAGGCATTGAGGCTGGCGATCCCGCTCGCTGCGGCCGGGGCCGAGCGCAGCGCCGGTGAGGTCACGCCGATACCGAGCTTGATGCGCCGGGTGGCCTTCGCACACAGGCTCAAGGCGACGAGGGGGTCACCGTGAACCATCGGGGTGTCGTTCACCCAGAAGCTGTGCAAGCCCAATTCCTCGGCCCGCACGGCGAGATCCTCCACACCGGGGTGAGCGGCGACCACGACACCTGCACGCATCAAATCTCCAAGCCACGAGGACCGACTCGAACGTGCTCATACTGGCAGGTCCCAGGGCTGACGCCCCTGGCCGGCCGTGACGCCGTTGGCGGACTCCCAGGAGGACTTGCGGCGACCCCGCTCGTGGAGGGACGGCTTCAGCCGGCCCCACCGGACTCGTGCAGCGGCTCGCGCTGGAGCCGCTTCGTACCGTCATTGATCTTCACGAATCGGGTCCATTTCGGGCCGTCACGCCGGGGCCGATTGACGACATCACAGCCAGTGTCCTCGCAGCGCCAGCCGCTGGCTGGCTCCCAGACACACGACACCTGCGCGTCCGCGCGGCGGTAGGTGTTCGACCGTGGTGTTCGCCGGCGCGTTCGAAGCGGTAGCTGAGTCCGTCGAACTGGCGGATGAAGGTGAAGAAGGGAAGAGCCGTCATACCTTCGGGACGCTACCGAGGGAGGCTGGGAGCAGCGAGGGCATTTCGTGGCCAGTCGGAGCGTCCGCCGCAGGTGGCAGGGCCAGGCCGTTGATCATCCCGCCCCGTGACCAGGACAACGAGCTGGTCAGCGACACACTTTCATTGACCGTGACACTGTTGCGCGCTGGGTCGATATTCCGAGAAGGTCGCGACCTGTGCGGGCTTCCTCACCCGCGCGGCCGCGTTCTTCCGCATCCACGGCATCACCCGCATCGAGCGTGTGCTCACGGACAACGCTTGGGCCTACCGCAAGGCATGGCCTGGCAACAAGCCCTGGCCGGTCTCGGCACGGCCGGCAAGCTCACTCGCGCCTACCGGCCACAGACCAACGCCAAGGTCGAACACTCGGCGGACACCCACCCATCAGCCGTGTGAACAACGCTGCGGGTCAACACACCTAGCGCGTCGGAGGGATCAGGGAGCGGAGCTTCTCGCGGGTCTCCGGGTCTGTCGAGTAGACGATCGTCCCGATCATGCCCCGGGTGAGAAGCACCTTGTAGGTGTTGCGGACGAGGCGATCGATGTCCTCGTCCGGTGTCGCTCTGGTGAAGGAAGGGTCCTTCGACGCGGTGCGGTCGACCACCCATCGGTCGGTCCGCCAGACCAGGTCCGGCCCCATGATCACGCCCGACCAGTCGTACTCGAAGCCCTGCGCGGTGTAGACGCAGCCGATCTGCCCGAAACCGGCGGGGTCTGTGGCCCAGAGAGGCGCGGGCGGAGCACCGAGGAAGGCGCGGTCGCCGTAGAGGTTCCACGGCCTCGCCCAGTCACCGATGACCACATCGGCGGGCAGGGCGGACATGCTGGGAGTGATCTTCGTCGTCCACTTCCAGCAGTAGCCGGCGGACATCCGGGCGCCGTAGTTCTGGGCCCGTCGTGAGGCGAGAAAGTCCTCCAGCTCCTGGGGGCTGTCGGCGGTCAGCAGTTGTACCTTGCCGTCCGGCTCCCACACGGCAGGGCCACCGTCCAGCCCCAGGAGGCCGGTCACCCAGCTCAGGTAAGCGTCACTGCCGCCGCACCGGAACTGGCTGTCCAGCTCCACGACCGTGCACTCGAGACCCCGTTCGGCCGCGGCCTCCTGGATCTGCTCCACCGTCCCCATCTCGCCCGGCCGCACGACCTGGTGCTGGTCCAGCAGGAACACCGGTACACGAGCGGCGTCCATCAGCTCCACCACTTGAGGGCGGCCGGTGCGTAGCGCGGCCTTGGTGTAGCGGTTGGCGGAGGTCTTGCGGAGGCGGTGTGCCTCGTCGCAGACGAGCACGTCGAGGTCGTTGGGCTCGGCCTCCATGAAGCTGTTGAAGTAGCGGAAGAGCCTCTGGACCTCGGGCTTCCGGGCACCCGCGACTTTGCGCATGGTCTTGGTGAATGACTGTGATCCGGTGGCGTGCAGGGCGGGGACCCCGCGTCGGTAGAGATCGCCCAGCAGGGACAGGGCGATCACGCTCTTGCCGGAGCCGGGGCCGCCGGCCACCACGACCACCTGCTTGTGGTTGGACCGCCGGGCCCGTCGGACTGCCGACATCACCGTCTCGTAGGCGAGCCGCTGCTCGTCCAGCAGGACGAACTGTTCCCGGTTGCGCACCTCTTCGGCAGCAACGGCCATCAGTTGCCTCGACGGCCGGACCTTGCCCTGCAGCAGCGCGTCGGCTGCCTCGGCGCCCGGCTTCTCCGCCAGCCTGGAACGCAGGTAGCCCAGAAAGGCGCCGCGCTGCTCGCCGGTGAACATCCGGCCCCGGTCGTCCTCCGTGACGGCGCGCAGCCCCGCCACTCCGAACTCGGTCGCATTGTGCAGGTAGGCCACCCCCGCGACCGACTGCGGGACCCGTTCCAGCGCTCCGTTGAACGAGATCAGGTAGTCGCAGTAACCGCGTACTTGCTCGATCGGGTTGAGGACCGGCTCCGGGTAGGCGGGAACGCGGCACCGCAGCGGATCGTCGTCCTCCGGGTAGGCCTCGCTCCACTGCTTGAGCTCGACCACCACGTACGACGGCTCACCGGTGACCGGATGCACGCCGGCCAGTATCACGTCCGCGCGTTTGCTGGTCAGAGGCAGCCCGTATTCCAGGAGCATTTCGACCTCGCCGAGCCCGGCTTCGACGAGCGCGTTGGTCAGTGCGGGGATGCTGCGTTCCCAGGAGCGCACTTCCGACGGCTGAGGCCGGTGGCGGTGCTTGTGCAGGAAGTTCTCGGTCAGGAGTTCCGCCAGCCGTCCCTCGAGGTGGGTGCGGTTGGCCAAGGACGCCGCGGACTCACGGAACAGCAAGAAATGCCCCCAGGCAGCACGAAGTAGCTCGTGCGGGTGGGGGCATGTCCTTCGGTTCCGCGGAAGCGGAGCGGAAGCCCGTCGGGCCGCTGAGATGGTTCCTGCCATCCTAGAACAGGGCGTGGATCAGGCCCCCAGGGCGTGGCTGTCCATCCGGTAGGCGGGTTCTGCCGTGAAAGTGCCGAGTGTCGTGGTCTTTGAGCCGTGCGCGGCGACCTGGACGAGCTCATTGCGGATTTCGACGAGGTTCACGGCTTGGCCGACCCGGAGCCCGGGTTCACCGCCCCGGCTGCATCCGGATGTTCTGGGTCCAGGCGTTGATCCCGCCGTTCGGCGTGGTCTTGCAGGCGGTGGCGTAGCAGCGCCAGAACCAGGTGCCGTTCTTGCGGCGGCGGATTTCGATCTCGCCGCCCTTGCAGCGCCCGCACTTCGGTGGGGCCGCGAAGGTCTCGGCGTGCTCGTGCTCCAGCAGTTTCCGGGCGAAGTGAGCGCCTCGCATCGTCAGCATGATCTCCCGGGTCCAGCTCTGCGAGAGCACGTTGAGGCTGCCGAGCATGACCGTCTGCTCGTCGACCACGGCGATCTTCTGGTGCATGACGTTCATGGGCACCACCGATTGCGCCACCGCCCGCAGGTTCGAGATCAGCGCCTGGTTGTCCTGCCGCTTCTGGAGCTGGTCGGTGTCGTCGCGGATGAAGACGCTGATTCGCACGCCTCGGTCGGCGGCTGCTCGAAGGTCCGGCAGGAGTGTGCGGAGGCGGCCCGCGACCCAGGGAGCCCACAGCCACAGTGACCGCCGCGCGCGCCGGATTTCCTCCGAGAACGTTCGGTAGAAGTCACGCTCGTCATCGACCTCTGTCACCTCGATGTGTCGGCTCAGTACGTCCGCGAGCGCGCTGCCGAACTCGCCCCGGTACGGTACGGGAGCGGTCGGCGGGGTGATCAGATTCCTGGCGTGCAGGACCCGGACCCCCGGTGTGCCGATGAGGGCGGCGACCTGTCCCAGAGCCGTAGCCGCCCCCGCGGCCTTGAGGCGCTCCATGCTGGCAATGACGTAGAGCCGGGTCTTCACCCGGGTGACGGCGACATTGAAGAGGCGGACGCCGTCGCGGGGCCAGGGGGACGGTGAGGGCTGACGGTGGGCGTTGGCCATCCCACAGCGGGCGGCTGCTCCGGTCGCCCTCCACCGTGTCGAAGACGACGATGTCGAATTCCCGCCCCTGGAACTTGTGCGCCGTGCCGACCTCGGCCGGCGTGTGCTTTGTCGGCCCCTCGACGTCCCGCAGGGCTTCCAGGGTGGCATCGGACTGGACCCGGTACGGGGTGACCACGCCTGTGTCCTCGCCCAGCTCGCCATGCAGCTCCACCAGGGCCCGGGCGATCAGTGGGCCGGCCGGCCACCAGCCGCTGCGGCTGCCCGTCAGGTGGGGCCTTGCCAGCTCGTGGAGTCCATCCGTGTCGATCAGCACGATCTCAGGGTCGTTCGGTGTGCGTTGCACTCGCGTTTGGGCGCCACCGCCCAGCACGCCCCCATACGCGAGGTCGTTGGCCAGCTGCATGACGGCCGGGCCGAAGCGGTGCTGCTCGGTGAGGGTGATGCAGGCGGGGTGGCGCTGTGCGTCGGACGGCTCGACGATGCCGCAGTGCGCGAACACGTCCGGGAGCAGCCAGCGCTTGATGTCGGCACGCTCCTGGTCCCTCAGTTCCGTTGGGACGACGGCACCCAGCTGCATGAAGTCCCCGAGCAGGATGGTGGCGCGACCGGCCTTGCCTGTAGCGAGCAGGACTTCAGGGAGGGTCGCGGCACCGGCTTCGTCCACGAGTACGACGTCGTACGGGCCCTCGAAGACGGCCCGGTTGGTGCGGAACCGGGCCAGCGTGGTCGCAACCAGCTTGGCACTCTTGATGATCTCGCCCTGGGCGTTACGGGCCAACCGTTCGTACTCCTCCTGGACCTCCTGGTACTCCTTCTCCAGCCCGGGGCGGCGAGCGTCGTCGGCGGTCACACCCGGCCGCAGTCGACGCGCCCGGTCGAGCTGGGCGGGCCGGCCCTTGCGGTTGGCCTGCTCGGTCAGCTCATGGGCCTGTTCGGCCCGAACCGCGACCTCAGCGGTCCGGGTCACCTCCCGCTCGCAGTGGTCGCAGTGCTGTCGTGCGTGCTCCGACGAGGCCAGGCCCGCATCGGCGTCGGCCGCGAGGGATGCAGCTTGTTCGCGCGTGAGAGGGATGGCGTCGACCAGTGTGGTGATCCTGGCACCGATAGTCGCGATATGGGTCGTAGCCGTGTTCCGCGCCTCGTGCGCCGCCTCTTTGGCAGCGGCGGCAGAACGTTCGGCATCGGCCAGCCGCTGCCGGAGCTCTGTGATTCTGTCGCGGGCTCGCCGCTTCGCCCATGAACCCTTGGCTTCGAGGGCGTCCAGTTCCTCCCGCAGCGGATCGCAGCGGCCCGCCGCCAGCAGCGCGGACGCCTCGCGGAGTTCGGCCGCCTTGCGTACTTCGGTCACCTCGCCGCACAAGCGGTCCACTTGGCGCCACTGCTCACGGGAGGCCTCGGCCGCCTCGTTGCGGGCGATGGCAGCCTGCGCCGCGGTGACCGCTTCCTCGTACAGCCGCACTGCCTCGGAGTGCTGCCGTCGTGTCTCCTCCGCCCGGGACCGTGCTGACGCCAGGTCCCCACCCGGCGAGCGCAGCAGCTTCAGCGCCGAGAAATAGGCGGCGGCGTCGAAGCCGGCCAGGGTGCTGTCCAGGGAGGCCAGCACGGCTGCCCGGTCCTTGATGGCGATGAGTTCGGCCTCAACCGAGCTGCGTCGCCCGGCGGTCTCGGCCAGCCGCGCCCTGACCATCAGCGGCAGGGAGACGGAGGGGTCCTCGGCGACTTCCTTGAGATGCGGCGGGCCGACCCGGACGATGTCTCCCGGGCCGTGCTGCCGGTCCCGGATCACGCCCAGCAGGGCGTTGTCCACGGCGATGTTGGTCGCGGACACGAGGAGTACCCGGTCGCCCCGGGCTATGAGATCGCTGATGGCTCGCCGGAGCACCGTGGTCTTTCCTGTCCCCGGCGGTCCCCAGACCAGGTGCACCCCTTCTCCGAGGCAAGCCTGGTACGCGTCCCGCTGGGCGGGGTGGAAGCCGGGCGGGGCCACTGCCTTCGACCGGGGGCCGCCGATGGTGCCGGCTGCCAGAGCAGCGGCCAGAGGGTGTTCGCCGAGTCCCGCGATACCGTCCCGCAGGGCCTCGATGAGGAAGGTGGGCGGCTGCTTCAGCATCCACAGGTGCGGGTCGGTGAGCTCGGCGAAACGGGCCACCCGTACGGTCAGCAGGGAACCGTTCTGCACTATCTCGGAGACGGTGAAGCCGTCCGATTCGACGCCGCCGTACTCCGGCCCGGCGAGCCGCAAGCTGTCGAGCTGGTCGGGTCCGATGTCGGAGCCACGCAGGTCCACCACGTACGTGCCAGGCTCCCCGGTGCGCGCCGCTCGGCCGACTCGTTGCCAGCGGGGTTGTCTGCCGGCGCCACCCTCGACGCGGATCCACTCATCGAGTGCAGCCGCGATCTCCTCGCGCCACCCCACCTGCCGCCCCCATGTCCGTAACTCGCCCCCGAGGGTGGCAAATCTACCCGTGGGGATGGGACGGCGCACTGGCGATGGTCATCACGCCGACGCGCGTCGGAAGCACATGGGGTAGGCGTGGCCCAGGGTGCCGCGCTGCACCAGGTCGGTGCGCTGCACGCGCCGGTGCCGTCAGCCGGAGGGGCTGACATGGAAGCGCACCCGCTCCGCCAGCGCTGCCCGCGCGCCTTCGAAGTCCGCGAGCCGGGCTGCGACTGTCGCCACCGCGAGCCGCTGTGGCAGCGCGGCGGAGAACTTCAAACCGTGCACCGCACGGTGGTCCACGTCCGGCAGCACCAATGCCGCGCCTCCGTCGGTCCTGTCCCGGGCCGCGCGCCAAGTGTCGGGCGTCAGATCCTCCCGCAGCCGGACGTAGCAGTCCGTCGGGCGTTGAACGGGATCGGCGACGGATGACAGCGTCGCCGTAAGCGTGGCATTGGCTCGATACCCGGCCCAGGTCCACCACCGCACGTCCGGGCCCGTCCGTGTCACCAGCGTTCCGCCGGGGTGCACGACGCCAGGTGCGTCGTCCTGCCGCCATTCGGTCAGGCATACCGCTGCCCGGCGGGTCAGAGAGACCGGAGGGTCGGCTCCCAGGAGTACCTCGCGCATGGCGCGGGTGAGCGTGTACGAGAGGCCGCCGAGTGATCCGCTGGTCCATTTGGCGACTCCGCCGCTGTTCACCGGCTCGACGAAGACCCGTTTGCGTCCCCAGTCGATGAAGGTCACCTGCCAGCTGCGGCCGGCCAGCAGCAAGCGACGCGGCCCCGCCCGTTCTTCGGTCAGGACGGCGGGGTCTGTCTGCCCGATCTCTTTACGCCCCGACAAAACGGTGAACTGAGGGGGAGCCGTGAAGGAGGCGGTCAGCTCGATGAAGTGGCGCCGGCCGAAACGCCGCTCGGCCTCTGGGCCGACGAACAGCATCCCGCCATCCTCGTCAAGGAAGCCCTTGCTCACCAAATAGCGCAGGACAGGAGCTGCCGAGCGGTCGAAAGGAGCCAGTCCGTTCCACTGCTCGGACCACAACTGGTCGCCGACCTTGTGCTCCTGGAGTACGGCGGCGAGCAGCTGCTGTGCCACCAAGTGCCGGGGCTGGGGTGGTGCCGTCACCGGCTCGACCCAGCCCTGCCCCCAGAGCAGGAGCAGTGCGGCCGCCTGCAACAGGCTGTCCTTGCGTGTCGCGAGATACAGGCAGTTGCGTGTGGATCCCGGCCGTCGGCCCGTCCGTCCGAGACGCTGAAGGAACGAGGCCACCGTGCCGGGTGCGTCGATCTGGATGACGCGGTCCAGGTCCCCTACGTCGATGCCGAGTTCCAGGGTGGAGGTGGAGACGATGACGCAGTCGCGTGCTTCCGCGAATGCCTGTTCCGACCTGGCCCGCTCCTCCGCTGCCAACGAGGCGTGCGACAGGAACACGGTGACGTCGCGTGCGCGGAGGGCCGCGCCCAACTGCTCCACCTGGCGCCGGGAGTCGCAGAACACCAGGCGCTTCTCGCCCTTGTGCAGTGCTGCGATGAGTTTGGCGGCGTTGTCGAGGGAGCCGACGTAATCGAGTTCCACGTCGCCGGCCGGGCGAGTACGGCCCGAGGCCGCACCGGGCGCGTCGGCGAGGGGTGGAGCGACGACTCTGCCCGGCCGCTCCCCGGCACCGGATCCCTGCAGCCACGTCAGGAGCTGCTGAGGGTTCCCGACGGTTGCCGACAGCCCGATCCGTTGGAGCGGACGTCCGGTGACCCGCTGCAATCGTTCCAGAACAGCCAGGAGGTGCCAGCCGCGGTCGTCGCCCGCGAAGGCGTGCACCTCGTCGATGATGACCGCTCGTACGCTGCCCAGTAGCTGCGCGTGGTCGGTCTTCACACCGATGAGCATGGCTTCCAGCGACTCCGGCGTGGTGAGCAGGACGTCTGGAGGATCGGTGCGAATGCGCTGCCGTTGCGATTCCCTGGTGTCGCCGTGCCACAGGCCGGCGCGTCGACCCAGCCATTGAGCGTACGAGTCGACGCGTGTTACCAAGTTGTTGAGCAGCGCCTTGAGCGGACACAGGTAGAGCACCGATGCGCCGGTCCAGCCCTGTCCGGCCATGGCGGAAAGGATCGGGAAGCAGGCGGCCTCGGTCTTTCCTCCCGCGGTCGGGGCGAGCAGTACGGCGTCCTCGCCGTCCATCAGTGGATTGATCGCGGCCCGCTGAAATGGCCGCAGGTCCGGCCAGCCGAGGGTGTTGACCACATGGTGGAGTACGACCGGATCGAGGCGGTCGGCCGGGTCGGCCGGGTCGGTCATGTTCGGGGCGAGGGAATCACGACTCGGACTGTCCGCGGTGGCCATCACACATCCAGCGCGATGTCATCAGCCGAGACTGCGACCGTCAGATTCCGTTCCACGTCCGTCATTTCGCTGTTGATGATGGTCAACTGGTAGTGGCGCCGGGGATCGAAATCCTCGAACTGGTCGATGCGGTCGAGTACGTCACCGACGAGCTTCTTCAGGAACAGCCTGGGCGCGACACCGGTTTTCCCACCCAGGGCTCCGCCGACGGCACCGGCGAGCTCTGCGATGTATGCGTCACTGGCGAGCGCCGCGATGCGATCGGGGGCGGTGGCGCCGGCCATGTACAGGTCCCGGATGGAGCCCCCCAGTTCTATGAGCGATTCCTGGGTGAAGCCGGGCAGCCGGAGCTGTACCGCGCGAGGATTGTCGAAGCGCGGATCGGTGGTGAAGTCGGTGGCCAGGCGTTGGGCCAGGGGCGCGAGGCGCTGGACGCCCTGGCGGCCGTCGTAGAACGCGGGGGTTCCGGTGATCACCAGGTAAAGGCCGGGGAAGCGCCCCGAGTGCACCTCGTCGATGAGTTGACGCAGTGCGTTGAGCGCCTTGTCCCGGGCATCCGACCGCACGCGCTGGAGCGTCTCCACCTCGTCCAGGACCATGAACAGTCCCCGGTGCCCCGAGTCGCGCAGCACGGTCAGCAGGCCCTGCAGGAACCCAAGCGCGCCGAAGTGGTCGAGGTCGCCGCGTACTCCGGCCGATCGACGTGCGGCCGCGGCGACGTGCGGTTGTCCACCCAGCCAGGCCAGGACGGCGGCGGCTGTGGCCTCGTCGCCCGCGGCAAGAGCCGACCGGTAACCGCGCAGGGCGGTCGCGAAGGACGGGGCGTGCCGGGACACCTCGGCGAGTCGTGCGGCTAGAAGTATCTCGACCTCATCGGCGAGATCCTCCTCACGCGCTCCGGCCGCGAGAGCGTCCTCCTCCAGAGCGTAGAACCAGGCATCCACCACCGGCCTCAGCGCACTGGGAGGGAAGCTCGCCGTGGACAGCCGCTCGGTCAGGCGCCGGTAGACGGACTCAAGCCTGTGGAGGGGCGTTTCGGTCTCCGAGATCTGGACCTCGGCCACGGCGAAGCCGAGCCGCTTGGCCCGCTCACCCAGCCACCGGGTGAAGAACGTCTTGCCGGAGCCGTACTCGCCGCGTACGGCCTTGAAGACCGAGGCCCCGGAAGCCACCGCGTTCAACTCGTCGTCGAGTGCTGTCTCGAACCGGCCCAGGCCGGTGGCCAGCAGATCCAGCCCGGTCTCGGGTACGGCGCCGCGGCGCAGGGCGTCGATCACTGCCCGGCGGCGTGCCGTGCTGGCCTGGGCGGAACGGGAGGACGGAGCGGTACTCACGTTCACCAGTGTCCCATTGAGCCGACGGCACCGGGGGCGGCCTGAAGTGAAGCGTTTCAGCGGGCAACTCTGTTGACTGCCGCATCGGCACCTTGATCTAATCGCTGCCCGCGCGGACGAGCGCGCAGAGCGAGGGCGGGGTAACAGAAGCGTGGCTGGACTCGATAATGTAAGGCTCAAGAAGCTTCTGGCTGATGTAGCGTCAGGAGGGGTGCAGCTCCCTGACTTTCAGCGCGACTGGAAGTGGCAGGACGATCGAGTCCGCGCCATTATCGCGACGGTGACGCTCGACTATCCCCTGGGTGTCGTGATGACCCTGGAGACGGGCGGGGCTTCCCCGTTCCGGTCCAGCGCTCTCACCGGAGCGCAGTTCCCGGAGGAGACGGAGCCCAGCCTGCTGCTCCTCGACGGGCAGCAGCGCCTCACCTCGCTGTTCCAGGCGTTGTTCCAGAACGAGCCGGTGAAGACCAAGGACCAGCGGGGCAACCCTGTTCAGCGCTGGTACTACGTCGACATCGAAAGGGCCGTCGGCTCTCCTGCGGACCGCGACGAGGCGATCGTCTCCGTGCCCGAGGACAAGATCCTCCGGACGAATTTCGCGCGGGATGTCGTGCATGACCTCACCAGCACCGTGGGTGAATGCGCAGCAGGGCTGTTCCCGCTGCACATTGTTTTCGACACCCCTGCGGTGAACTCCTGGCGACGGGTGTACGAGAAGGCGGACGACAGGCATTTCGACCTGTGGAGCCGCTTCGAGGAGCAGGTCCTCGAGCATGTGCGTTCTTTTCAGGTGCCCATGATCAAGCTGGCCGCCTCGACCTCCATGGACGCTGTTTGCGCAGTTTTCGAGCGGGTCAACACGGGAGGTCTTCCCCTCGACGTCTTCGAGCTCCTGACCGCCACGTATGCCGGTGACCGCGCCTACCGGGAGCGGGAGGGCACCTACTACCAACTGCCTCAGGTGTGGCAGGGCATCAAGGCGGGCCTGGCGGAGCAACATCCGGTGTTCGGCCGCATGGACGTGGGTGTCGACGACGGGCTGAGCAGCAGTGACTTCCTGCAGGCTGTCGCGCTTGTGCGTACGTGGCTGCGCAAGCAGGACGGGCTGGGCACAGGCGTCTCCTGCAAGCGCCGGGACCTCCTCGAACTGCCTCTGGCGGATTTCGAGAAGCTGGCCCCGCTGCTGACGGACGCGTTCGCCTGGGTCGGTGCCTTCCTTGAAAGGCAGAGCATCGTGCGTGTGACCGATCTGCCCTATCGCACGCAGCTGGTTCCGCTCGCGGCGGTCCGTGCCATTCTCGGTTCGGAGACCGATACGCTCGGCGCCGAGGACATGATCACCCAGTGGTATTGGTGCGGGGTGCTGGGCGAAATGTACGGCGGTTCCACCGAGACACGCTTCACGCGCGACGTCGAGCAGCTTGTGGCCTGGATCCGGCGTGTAGGTGTCGCACCCGAGACTGTCACCGACGCGTACTTCTTCTCCGAGCGTCTGGACACCCTCACCACCCGCAACAGTGCTGCCTACAAGGGCATTTATGCCCTGCTCATCAAACAAGGGGCAGTGGACTGGCATTACACGAACGCACCGCTGAAACCGGCTCTTCTGGACGAGTACGGGGTGGACATCCGCCATGTCTTCCCCCGCGCCTGGGTGCGCAAGCGCGGGACCGACAACCGTTACCCCGTCAACTCCATCGTCAACAAGACGCCGTTGTCCCTGCGGGCCGCGCAGTCCTTGACCGGCCCACCGGCCTCGTGGCTCGACTCCCTGGCCATGGCGGCGGACATGCGCCGCGAATGGTTCGACGACGTCATCGCCACGCATCTGATCGACCCGTACCTGCTGCGGGAGAACGACTACGAGACGTTCTACGTCGCTCGGGCCGAGCAGTTGATGAACATGGTGTACGCGGCCATGGGCAAGCGGACGATTCTGCGTGACCTGACGGACGACAAGGCGGTCCGGTGAACCACAGGCCCAGCCGTCAGGAACTGCTCGGGTTCAAGGGGTCCGAGCTTCCTCTCAGGGAATTCCTCGACCTTTTCGGGGAGCGGGTACGCCGGCCTGCGAATGTGTACAGCATCGGGCAAGCGATGAGCGATGCCGGACTGGCAACCCTCCCGGACTTCGCCACCTGCGGGATGGGCGACAAGGTGCAGGTCGTCGCGCTCGTCACGGCCGTACCCCAAGCCCGACAGAGCGAGGTCGATGCTCCCGAGGGCGAGTCGTTGCCGTCCAGCGCGCTGCCACGCCGTCTGCTGATCGGCGACCTGCCATCCGCTCGAGCCGGCGTGCGAAGTGTCTCGGTCAACAGCGCTCTGTCGCAGGTTACCTATCTCATGCGCCACAGGGGGTGCGATCAGGTACCCGTCACAACGGGTATGACGACCCTGCATGGCGTCATCACCTGGCGCTCGCTGGCGCTCATGTACGAGCGGGGGAAGGAACCGACGCTCGAGAATGCCATGCAGCAGGAATCCCTGCCGGTAGCCGACGGACGGCAGGAGTTCTTCGCCTGCCTGCCGGAGCTCATCGAGCAGGGGTATCTATTGGTGCGACGGGATGACGCCAGCCTGTCCGGCATCGTCACCCATGCCCATGTCATCGACCGTTTCAAGAGCGCGGCCTATCCGTTCTTCCTGCTCGGGGAAATCGAGTCCCTGCTGCGTCGATGGCTGGGGACCAGGCTCAGCGAAGAAGCAATCTTGGCTGTCCAGGCCAACAAGAAGGCAGAGCTCCGCACGGGCAAGGTCGGCGACCTGATGTTCGGCGACTATGTGTGTCTGGTGGACGGGGAGCAGAGGAAGACGTCCTTGGCTCAGCGCGCAGACCTCAACTGGACGGCTCTGCAGTGCGATTCCCTGGACCGCGTGCAGTTCGTCCGCCACCTGCAAAAGGTGCAGGAGATCCGGAACCGGATCGCCCACTTCGACGCGGAACCGCTGCCTCCGGAGGCTATGGAGGAGCTGACCGCCTTCACTGCCCTGCTGCGTGACTACGTCGGTTGAAGCTCGACTGAAAGCACAGCGACGTAGTCACGTGCGCGTCACACGCCGAACTGCATCCGCAGCAAGTCGCTGTGCAGGCGGAGTGTCCTCCCGTCCGGCAGTGTCTCCAGGACCTGCACTCCGTCGTAGTTGAGGAGCTGACGGAGGATCGCGGCGAACCCGTCGGCCCGGGTGGCGGGGTAGCCCACGCGCTGTGCCACGGCCGTAGTCGGGAGGGTTCCCGCGCCGAGGAGAGCCAGCAGCGCCTTCTCGACCTTGTCCTGCGGCGGCTTGCGGCCGAGCAGGCCGACCTGTCCCTGGTAGGTCTCCGAAGCGACGAGCGCGGCGACCAGGGACTCGTCCGGCGCCACCAGTGCCGTGGCGACGAGCGCGTCTTCACCGTCACCCGCCGGCACGAGCACGACGTCGAACAACGAGTCGTGCTTCTCGGCCAGCTCGGCCTGCGCCTTCGTCGGCTTCTGCCGGTGCGGTTTCGTCGGCGCGGAGGCCGGTCGGGTCCGCGCCGTGGCGGGGAGGAGCCGCTGTTCCTCCAGATGCCACCATGCCGGCCGCTGATCGCCCAGCTCGCGCCAGTCCTTGGGCGGCGTCGCGCCGAAGGGCAGGAACGCGAGCAACGGGATGGCGAACTCGGCCAGGGACGCACCACCGTGGTAACCCGCCTTGAGAGCGGTGTAACGGGAGTCCGCGTCCCACAGAGCGACGATCGAGGAGCCGGGCTCGGGCCAGACCACACGCGGCCCGGAGAGTTCGACCTCGTTCTCGCCCACCGGGCCGCCCGGAACGCGGTGCCGGGCGGACTCGGGAGCCTGAGCCTCCGCCCTGACGCCGTGCCGGTCCACCACATGTCCGTGATCGCTGGTCAGGAGTACGGCCATCCCCTGCGCGGCCGCCACGCGCAGCAGTTCCAGCAGCCCGGGGATGTGATCGGCCTGCCAGGCCCCGTCCCCGAGCTTCCGCTCCTTGGCGAGCCGGTCGTCGATGCCGTTCAGGACGACCGCGACATGCGTACGCCCGTCGGCGAGCGCATCGGTGAGGGCAGGCCCGAAGGTGTCCCCGGTGCCACCACCCCGCAGATCATCCTTGTGGAAGACCGACGCAGGCTCCCCGCCCCAGAACTTGTGCGTCGGGAACATCCGCTTCTCGTCCGCCTGCGAGCCCTTCATCAGCTTTCCCGCGAACAGGGAGGTACGGGAAACGGAGGTCACCGTCGGCAGCGCGGCGGCCATGGCACGGCGGCACGGCTCATCACCTTCCATGAACGGGTCGAACTCCGCCCACGAAGCGCGGAGTTCCTCGGCCAGTTCGCTGGCGATGGCGGCGCTCATCCCGTCGAGGACGAGCAGCAGGAGGCGCCGCCCGGCACCACCCTTCACGGCCGGCCTCACCACCCGGTCGAGGAACGTCTCCACGGTGAGCATCGAGCCGGTCGGAGTGCCCGCGGCCGTCCAGGACGCCAGCGTGTGCGCGAAGCCGCGGTCGATCCCGTGGCGGCGCTTGCGGACCCGCGCGCCGAGCGCGTCGTACGCGGACTTCAGCACGGGGTCGGGGTCCCCGCCGGCCTCGATGTGCTCGAGCGCCCAGTCGGCCCATCCGGTCTCGGCGATCTGCCGCTTGACGGCAGCGGCCACCGTGTCGGACTCGACGGCCGGGTCGCTCGCCAGCCACTGGGCGAGGCGCTGCCCCATGCGGGCCCGTTCGACGCGCGCCCGCATCTCCGGCACAGCGGACCGCTTGTGATCGCCAAGGGAACGGACGGCTTCCGTGAGAGGGCCGGTGCGGTCGGCTGCCAGCGCTCGCCCCACGGCCGCGAACCTGGCTTCCAGACCCGCGGGGAGCACCGGGCTCGCCTCCGCGGCGGTCTCCGCACCGAACTGGCAGACGAGAGCGGATGCGCGATCCAGCACGGTCTCGGTGATCCGGCGGGCCTCCCGGACCTCCTCCGGAGGACCGCTCGTACCGCGTGCCGCGGAGGTGAGCAAGGCGCAGACGTAGTCCTCCGAAGCCCGTCCGAGCGCGGATGCCAGGGCATCGAGCTGTTCACCGGTCGTCGGCGGCTGCTCCCCGAACCAGCGCTCGGCGCGCCCCCGCGCCCGGTAGACGTCCGCGTCCGGAGCGGCGTGCAGCCAGAGCGCGGCGCAGACCAGTCCGAACGCGACCGCGTCCGCACCGTGCTCGGCCCCGGTCAGAGCGAGAAGGGCCCGCCCGGCCAAGCCCGCCTGCTCCTCTTCGCCGAGGAACGCGGCCAGGCCCTCGCGCTCGGGGCCGCGCAGCTGGAGAAACCGCTCGGGGCCGCCTGCGGTGAGGGACCAGGCGAGCAGGGCCTGGGTGTCGAGGCTGCTGTCCGCCGGGCCGCGTCCCGAGCGGGCGGGTTCGTTATCGCAGGCGTACTGGCCCAGCCGTAGGCGCCGCAGCGCCAGGGCGGACAGAGCCGTGCGCCGGGACAGCATGCCACCGGCGATCGGTGGCCAGTCACGGGGCGGGTTGGCGTCCAGGAGCGCTTCCGCGGCCCAGTTGGCGTCCTTCAGGCGCGGGTCGACCTGCTGGGCACCGAACGTCTCGCGGACCACGTCCCAGCTGTCCACGGCCTCGATGCGCTGCTTGCGGGCGCGGGCCAGGACCGCTGGGTCGAGTTCGTGCTCTTCGCGGTCGGTCAGCACCACGAGAACGCCGGGCCCGGCCGCATCGTCGGCGAAGTGCTGGAGGAGCAGCTCGTGGACGGCGAGCGGGCTGGGCGCGGCTGCGATCCGCGCCGTCTGCCCGTCGCCCCACAGGGGTTCGGCGGGCCCGTCCCACTGGGGCACCGAGCGCAGGAGCACCGCCCACCGCTTGCCGTCTCCACTGAGGGAGGCAGCGAGCGAGGACTTGGACGACAGGTACTGGGTGACGGTCGCGAGGTTCAGCCGTACCGCGACCGAGGTGGCGATTGCGCTCATGCGTCGACGACCCGCCAGGTGATCTCGACGGTGGCACCGGGTTCCCGCGAGGCCAGCTCGGCCAGGTCCGCCCGCAGTTCGGCCACTGCTTGCGCCGCCGTGGTGCGCGCGCCGCCGGACAGGCGTCGCACGTGGACTGGCCTGCTGCCTGATGTCGACGGCACATCCTCCGGGACGGGCGGGTGGCTGGTCTCCGTGCTCAGTGACACGTCCCCCGCCGTCCTGGGCGCGGGGATGGACGGAGGCGCGACGGCGCGCGACGGCGCGGCAGCTTCCTGATTGCGCTTGATCAGCGCCAGCACCTCGCGCTGCGTGCGTGCCAGGGCCTCGCGCAGGTCACCGGCCCGCTGGTCGACGCGGGCGACGTTCCGCAGCGACTCGAGGAGCGCCTGCCCTTCCGGACCCGCGGCCGAGGCCAGCTCCAGCGTGGTCCAGGATGCCGAAGCCAGTGCTTCGGCCACTGCCTTCGCCTGCGTGACCGAGGTGCCGTAGCGGTCCGCGCTGACCGCGCCGAGGTCGAAGGAGGCGAGCGCTTCCACCGTCTTCTTCGCCCCCGCCGACCCCTGGCCCGCCGCCCGGGTGAGCTCCTTCAGCAGGTCGACGGCCCGCCGGGCCAGGGCGAGACGTCCCGTCTCATCGGAATCGTCGAGCCCCAGGAAGGCGGCGTGCTCTTCGAGCCGGCGTACGAGCTCGGAGGCCGACTCCTGGCAGGCGCGAGCCTGCTCGGTGATCTGGCGGGCGAACTGGTTGACCATGCGTCCGCGCCGCAGCGTCGGCGCCTTCTGCCCGAAGACCGATTCGAAGCGCTGCCCGGCCGTCTCCCAGTGCTCTTCGGAAGGCAGCGGCTGGCTGCGCAGCGTGTCGCGGTCCTTGATCGCGGACAGCTCCGGGGCCGGATCGAGCGGCATGCCTTCGCGCACCCACACCCGGTCGTCCATCTCGGCGAAGGAGGCGACCACGAGCTTCGCGAGGAAGCCGGGCAAGCCGCGCGGTTCGGGCTTGTCGGTCCAGTCGGTAAGGGTGATCAGAGAGAGGTCGCCCGTGACGCCTTTCCCACGGGCGAGCTGACGGAAGTGGTCCGCCCAGTAGGGGGACAGCTCGAAGTACGCCTCCTTCTGCTGCCCCAGCCGCAGGGGATCGGCCACCCGCCGCATCAGTTCGCGGTCCGCGGCCGGCACCTCGGTGCGTTGGTCGCGGGCCTCGGCAGCGGCTCGGATGTGCGTGAAGGCCCTCCGCGCGTCGGCCGGGGCGAGCGGCTTCCTGGAGTTGTCGGGGCCGAAGTCGGGGTGGGCCGGATACTGGCCGGCGAGCAGCTTGCCCGCGATGTGCCGGATGCCTTCGTGCAAGGACTGGCCGAGGGAGAAGGTGAGACCGTCGACGTCCCGCAGCGACTCGAGATGGTCGCTGAAGCCCACCTCCACGTCCGTGGCCTTCTTCTCCGCGAGCCCGTACGCCTGCTTGAAGGACGCCTTGACGTTCTTCAGGAGAGCATCCCGTTGACTCTCCAGGAGCCCCTTGGCGCGGGCGCGGTTGTCCGCGTTGAGATGGCTCGCGTAGTGGGTGTCGAAGCGCTGCTCGTCGGCGAGCGCCTTGTCGATGACGACCAGGCGGCAGAAGTCCGCATACCTCTGGCTGGACAGGTGTGTGGGCAACCAGGCGACGACGCGGGATCGCTCGCCCTGCTGCTTGTCGCGCAGCCGCCGCATCCGGTTGACGTCCTCGACCGGTCCGTACTCGCTCTCGTCGAAGGGCAGGTCGACGACGATCCGCCAGCGGTCGTCCGTCTGGGGCTCCAGGTCGTGGTCGGGCAACTTGTCCTCGTCGGCGACATTCCCGAAGAGCACTTCGACGGTGCGCTCTGTGCCCCGCCATACGAAGTTCAGCTCGTCGACGAGCTTTCCCTGCTCGATGCCGAGTTCCTTCGCGAGGATTCGCTTGGCGAGCGCCTCGCGGTTGTTCGGGTTGTCGTTGACATTGGCGTTGGCTATGACGGAGTCGACGTCGACGCCGGAGAGTTCGAGGCGGACACCCGGGTTGGCGTCCGTACCGGTCTCCTTGATCTCCGGGAAGCGCCCCGCCCACTCGGCGATTTTGTTCTTGAGGATGCCGTACTCGCGCCCGGGGATCGGGGAGACGACCGATCCGTAGTTGAGGGCGGAGAGCCGCCGGATCGTCAGGTCGGCAAGGGCGGGCACGCTCGGGACGAGCGCGGACAGCAGCAGCGTGCCGACGATCCGGTTGTCGCCCACGAACGCCATGGCCCGGCCGCGCAGGTCAGGGTCGGTGATGCTGTCCGGGCGGCGTGTGTACTGCTCGACGTCCTCGTCCGTGACGTTGTACGTGGCGAGGAGGTAGGGACGCAG
Source organism: Streptomyces sp. ISL-11 (assembly GCF_018614525.1). Lineage (GTDB taxonomy): Bacteria > Actinomycetota > Actinomycetes > Streptomycetales > Streptomycetaceae > Streptomyces. The sequence goes on along the minus strand of NZ_JAGGOL010000133.1, from coordinate 25,884 downwards.
CTTGGTCCGGTAGAGCTTGTCGGCCGCTTCGAAAACGACCTTCAGGCTGTCGGTGAAGGGCTTGTCGCCGCCCGCGGTGATCAGCGGATAGAGGTCTCCGACCGGGATGAGATCGCCCAGGCGCAGCTCGTTCCGGCGGTCGGCGAGCAACTGCCCCATCAGCTTCATACCGGTCCGGTTGCGCTGCAGAGCGGTGGAAACGTGGACGAGGGTGTCCATGAACGCCGGCGAGAAGGGGTACGTGAGGCGGAAGCTCGCCTCGTCCGCGCCCACACCGCCGGAACCGCGGTCGGAGCCGAGCAAGGTGTCCCAGACTTCCCGGCGGACCTTGCGAGTCGTCTCGAACCGGGTGTTGATGAGCGCGGCCGCCTCGGGGCCCTTGGGCCGGAGGAGCCGGGCGCGTGCGATCTGGGGGAGGTTGCGGTCCTCCAGGATGATCGTGTCGAAGCGGCCCGACGCCAGGTTCAAGGTTCCCTGGATGGACGACTCGGCCGCGCCGGACACCTCCTCGCCGACGAGCTCGCGCAGGTCGCGCTGGCGGGCGATGAAGGAGATCACCGGGATGGCGCGGCGGGCATCGGCGCTCTCCACGAAGTTCGTGATCTTTCCGGCCTCGCGGGCGACGAACTTCTGATCGTGAATGAGGGTGGCGAGCCACAGGATCAGCTCGTCCAGGAAAAGGATCAGCCCGTCGTAGCCGAGCGACTTGGCGTGCTCGGCGACCACGGACAGGCCGGCGTCGAGCGAGACGAACCCGTGCTCGTCCTCGGCCGCGTTCTTCGCGAAGCCCGGCAGCAGGTTCGTGCTCGCGTCCTGGACGAGCCGTGCCCGCAGCTCGGCGGGCGTCGACGGGCTCACGAGGTTGAGCGCCCGGCCCGACTCGTGGACCTCCTCGGCGGCGAGGGCCGTGTCGAGGAGGGGCGGTGTCCAGGCGAAGGACTCACCCCACTCGTCGTCCTCGTCGGAGCCGGCTGCTTCCACCGAGGCGAGGCCCTTGATGACGGCGTCGTCGCCCATGCGGGCCCGCATGGCCTGGATGTCCTCGAAGAGAGAGTCCGTCCGGTACACCTGCGGAGTGGGCGCCTCGGGGTGCAGCTTTTTGACGTGGCTGACGTAGCCGCCGAGGACGCGCTGCTCCATGGCCTTGGCCCCGAGCATGTGGTACGGCACGAGCAGGAACTTCTTCCCGTCCGCGGTGAGCCACTCGTGCTTGGTCAGGAGCGGGTCGAACTCGGTGCGGGTGCGGGCGGCCTGGCTACCGCTCAGCAACGAGTGCAGCACGGCCATGAAGTGCGACTTACCGGAACCGAACGAGCCGTGCAGATAGGCGGCCTTGGAGCGGTGTCCGTCGAGGGCCGCCTTGATGAGCCCCAGGGATTCGTCGAAGTTCTCCAGCAGCCGCTCGGTGACGACGTAGTCCTTGAGCGCGCGCTCCGCGCCCTCCGGGGTCGTCGCCTCGGACAGTTGCAGGACGAAGTCCGAGGTCGAGATGGACTCCTTGATGTCGATGACATCGCGGAGCAGGGGCTGCTGCTGGGCCATTGCGGACTCGCTCTCCTTCGGCGCTTGCGCTTGCGCTGCGCTGCGTGGCGGGGGTCGTCGCTGAGCGTGGGGGTGACGACTCCTCAGAGTATTGTCCTATTGTCCCCTGGTGTTGGTACCGGCGCTCTTGTTGCCCAGCCGCGACCTTGCGTCATGCTGTGTGATGCGCACCATGGTTGAGGGTTCGAGGGCGGTCTTGGGCGCTGCTCCAAGGCGAGCTGAGTCCGAGGCATACGTGTGCATAGCGCGCCACGGCCCCCGCCGTGGTGGTCGGTCGGGGGCCGTGGCCGGCTGCGGGTTGGTCACTCCATCAACGTCGCGCGCCAGAAGCGCTGGGCGATCTCACGGTAGGCGGTGTGGGAGGGGTGTCGTCCGCTGTGCGTGAAGGCCCAGTTCCGCGCCTCTTCGAACTCCTTGCAGGGGCCGGAGCGGTCGAAGCAGACGCCGCACTCCAGGTCGTGCGTGATGAGTGGAACGGCGGGGATCTTCTCCTGGCCGATTTTCCACCGGGCGGATCGGATGACGGATCGGCTCACTTCCCCCACCTGCTCCCCGCGTTCGCGGCCTGCACCTTGGCGCCCAGCTTCTCGGCGTCCGTGGCGGGGCGGGTGTTGTCCGGGTGCGCGTCCCATTCCCGGCCGCCTCGGGGTGATCGGAGTTGGATGGATGGGCCTTCGTGTCCCATGACTTGTCCGACCTTGTTTCGCTGCGTGTCCATCACGTACGAGCCGATTGCGGGCCTACTGCGGGCGTTGTGGCTCACCGGACGCCTGCTTCCGCGCCACCTGTCCGGCAAGTGGCCATATTAATGCCGTGTGCGGTGACCCAGGTGGTGGTTCTTGGCGCCCCGTGGTGGGGCTCGTTGGCGCAGCGGGGGCACCTTGGCGCACGTGGCGCCAGCGGGAGTGGGGGTGTCTGTGCCGCGTGAACGGGTCGGCTGTCGCGGTTGCGTCGGCTGAGGGGGTCGGGTGCGAGGAGCGCCCTCACCCATTCGAGATAGCGAACGATAAGGTTGACCACTGTCGACCTGCTTCCTTCAGGTTGGCCACGCCCCGGAACCGGTCGGACGGTTGCCGGGGTTTTTCGTTCCTCTGTACGGCCGGGCTTTGGGCATAGGAGTGCCCGGGCAGGCTTGACCAAGATCACTGAAGGTGATCGGGGTGAGCACTCCGCGTAGCATCCAATGCAAGTGATGCATGGCGCAACCCAAACGAACGGAACATGTTCCAAGATCATTTAATGGCGCTAGGCTGTCTGGACTTCCATGCAGGTGAAGGGGGTTGAGGACGTGTCAGAGCCACGCCCAACTGTGCGCCGTCGTCGCCTGGCTGCGGTGCTGGCCAGGCTGAGGGAAGAGGCGGGTAAGTCGCCCGAGGACGCAGCCGAGCGTATTGGGTGCCATCGTTCGAAGATCAGTCGAGTTGAGAACGCACGGCTTGGAATGTCGCTTGGGGAAGTGCGGGACCTGCTTCGCTTCTATGGCGTGGATGACCCTGACTATGTGGAAGAAGTGGTCAACCTCGCGCGTCGGAGTAACGAGCGGGGTTGGACGCAGCAGGTCGGTCTCCAAATTCCTTCGTATGTCGACTACATCGACTACGAGGAGACCGCCGACCATATCCGCTCGTTCGAGCCCATGGTTGTGTCCGGCCTCTTGCAGACTGGCGATTATGCCCACGCTTTGCTCAAAGCGGAACCGGCGGCGCTCTCAAGTGAACGCATCGCCGAGTTGGTTGAAGTCCGTATGCGCCGTCAGGAAATCCTCGTCCGCGATGCACCTCCGCGTGTGTGCGTGGTGCAAGGTGAGGCTGCTCTACGCGCCCAGGTCGGGGATCGAGCAGTTATGGCGGATCAGCTGAATCACTTGGAAGAGATCGCGCAGCGTCCCAACATGGAACTGCAGATCTTGCCGTTCAGTGCTGGAGCTCACGTCGGGGTCTTGGCAACGTTCGTGCTGCTCAGCTTCCCGACGCCGACGTTCTCTGACATCGTGTGCCTGGAGCACCTGACGGGAACCGTCTATATGGAGTCTCCAGAGGAGGCGAGCGCCTATGCGCTTACCTTCGATTCGCTGCGATCAACTGCCTTGAGTCCTGTCGAAAGCCTCGAACTGATCAATCAGATCAAGCGAGAGCTGTAGCTCCAAAGTTACTTGAGAGGTTACAAGGATGCTTCCTCGCGAGCTTCACGGTATCCATTGGATAAAGAGTACATATAGCGGAAATTCCGGTCAATGCGTCGAAGTGGCTGACAGAAGCAACGGTTTTGTGAGCGCGCGCGACTCCAAGGCCGTGGATCGTCCGGCTCTGGTGATTGGAGTCAGAGCATGGGCCGAGTTCATAGCGGGTATAAGGACCGGATCCGTCTCGGGCGTTGGCTGATTCCTCCTTCGGTTCGGCCTTGCCGTCGACTGCGGATTGCTTAACGAGGTGGCCCCGTGATCCAGGTTGATCGCGGGGCCATCGATCTCTTCGAACGGGCTACTTTTTGGCGGTGCGGCGTCCGCGAGCGGCGGCAGCCGGACGCCAGGCGCCCAGGTCTTCGTCAGTCAGCCCGTGCTCGCCCTGCACCATCTGCCGGTCGCCCCGGAAGAATGCTGCGGGGGAGGAGCTGAAGGCGGGGTCGAACTCGTCGTGCCACTGGTCCAGCCAGGGCTGAAGCTCCAGCAGGCCCGCGAGGAACGGCGCCAACTCCTCCGTGGTCAGATCCTCGTGAGAGGCGATGTACGCGTCCAGGGCGTATGCCTGCTCCTGGTGATCCCAGCCGGCCCAGCCGTACAGGTCGGGCGTGGGCACGTTGCTCTGCCCGTACGAGATGAACCGCTCCTTGGGTACGTCGAGCTTGCCGCGGGCTCGCCAGTAGGAGGGGCGCAGGAAGTCGGCCGACGTGTACTTCGGCGGTACGGGGATGGAGTCCCGGATCTTCTTCTTGGCGGGCTCGTCTGTCTCGGCGTCCTCCTTGCGCTGGAGGTCCCAGACGTGTTCCCAGTCGGCGCGCTTCTTCAGGCCGGAGGGCTTGTAGCGCAGGGCGGCCAGGAACGGGACGTGTTCGTCGGCCATCAGCTCGGCGACGACGGCGGGGAGTTCCTTGCGGGGGGCGTAGAGCTTGGCGACCGAAGCGAAGTCCTCGTCGCGTGAGAGTGCGTCTGTGAGGCGGGAGAGGGTGACGAGGGCGGGCATGCCGTTCTCGTCGTACCAGTGGTCGCGGTTCTCGACTCGATCGAGAAGCCAGGACCGCAGGGCTTTCTCTTGGAGCGAGTCCCATCCTTCGGTGGCCCAGCGGCGTTTGTATTCCGGGCGCTCGATCATGCCGATGGCGCGGCTCGACTCGATGGCGTCGATACGCTTCTGGACGATCTCGCGGTAGGCGGCTGGCCAGTGGGCGGGGATTTCCGTGATGGGGGTGGAGCCGTGGCGCTTGAACCACTCGTCGCTGGCTTCGCCTGCGGCGACGCGGCGGGCTAGGACGATTTCGAAGGCGCGCTCGCCGAGGGCGAGGTCCGGGATATCGGGGGAGCTGGGGTCCTTGGAAACGTGTAGGCCCTCGGGGAGCAGGTTGTAGAGCGAATAGACCTGCCAGTCCAGCTCCTCTTGGAGAGCGATCAGGCGGGTGCGGGTGGAGTGCCAGATGTCGCGTCTCTGCCGGAGGGCTGGGGTGCTGGGTACTGCCTGGGAGACAATGACGGAGGGGCTGGCGGCGGTGAGTTGTCTGGCAAGGCTGTCCAGGGCAGTGGCGAGCAAGATGGGGTATGCAGAGGGAAGAGGGAACTCTTGGAGCTTGGTACCGGTGAACTCGTAGGTCCACGACCAAGGCTGGTCTGACTGACCGCCACCGGACTCGGGACTGCCTCCCTTGGGGTAGCTCACCATTCGAAGCCAGAAGCCAGCGGTGGAGCTGTTGAGCAGCCCAAGTAGCCGCAGATGTTCCTCCGTGCTTGCCCCTTCCCGTAGTTTGATTACCGGCGCCGACTGCTTAAAGACCTTACCGCCCTGATCCAGGACAAAATGGTTGTGTGTGGCTACGAAGGCGAAAGTGATGGACAGCGGAGATCGGTATGCAGATGGGGTGAACTGCATGTAATCCCACCATCGAAGCCCGGCGTCAGCCATGTCACCCTGAAAGGTGCGCCGTGCTTCGAGCACGCGTCGTAACGCCCAGAGATCGGTCGCCAGCTCACCGGGTTGGAGCTTCTTTGAGTAAGGAAACCAGATACTCTCCTCTGGTTCGGCAGCCCAGTCTCGAACGATTTCGCCGATCACGAGAGGCTGCAGTCCTCCGCGGTTCGCAACCGTTCGAAACGTGCTTCGCAGCGGTCGGATATACGCCTCATCTGCCCCAGCGCGAATGGCGCGCCCAATCGGGGGGCGGATGGCTGCTTTGAGCCGTTGCGCGCCTCCCTCGCTAAGTTGCTCGACCATCTCAAGACCGCCGTCAGCGAGAATCCAAGGTTGACTACCGAAGTAGCGCTTCCGCTCGAGATCACCGACAGAGACCCAGGGGCTCACCGAACCAGGCATATCGATCTGGGTGACGATAGCGTTCCAGACCAGCCCGTCCTCTGCGTTATCAGGTGCGGCAGGTTCCCCCTGAATGCTTCGTACTGTACGAATCGTGGCGGATCGCTTGTTGCCCCCACGCCGTCTGCCAATAAGGATGGCTGTCGGGGTCCCGTGCCCGGGAATGTATGCGCCTGAGGTGTCGATGACCTCAGTCAGCTCCAACAAGTGCCCGAAATGAGTCTCAATCAGCCTGGTGCCGAACTCCCGCTTCATAAACGAGTTCGCGGTAATCTGTCCGACCATGCCGTATCCGCGTCCAGCGCTAGCATCCCCGACCTTAGCCAGCTCGAAGAACCGCTGAGCAAACGGAACGGACAGTGCGTAAGTTCCCTGGCAAGCATCGTAGAGCTTCCGATACAGCTCGTTGAGCTTCTTGTCCTTCACCGTGATGTACGGCGGATTGCCGACCACCACGTGATATCGCCCCTCCCGCAAAATGTCCGGATGCTCTTGCACGTCCTCCGTCTCGTACTTGAACTCGGCGAGTTCGTCCGCACCTTCCTCATCCGACTCATCAAACAGATTGCCCTGCCGACCCCGGCGCTTGATCAGCGAGTCACCCACCGCCAAATGAATCGGCCACTCGTACTTGCTCGCCTCCGCCACCGTCCGCAAGCCACTCGCCGCCATAGCAGCCACCAGCAACCGGAACCGCGCAATAGCCACCGCGAACGGGTTCAGATCAACCCCGTGCACCGAGTCCAGCGCATCCCGCACCCGCTCGTGCACATCCCGCCCCGGCTGGCCATCCGCCCACAGCCGCACGAGCCGCCGGAACGCCCCCAGCACGAAGTGCCCCGACCCACACGTAGGGTCGATCATCTTCAGGCCCTCGTACCCGAATTCGCGAACCGCCGGATCCATCGTCCGGTCGAGGATGAACTCCTCCACGAACTCCGGGGTTTGCAGCAGCGCGTACGTCTTCCGGGCCGCCTCGCTCAGATCCTGGTACAGGTCCCCCAGGAAGCGCGTGTCCCAGCCCTCCGTACCGTCCTCGTTCAGCAGGTCCGTGAAGTCGTGGACGAGCGAACCAGCTTCATTCCGCTGCCGCCAGAACTCGATCAAATCCCGGGCTCCATCGTGTGACAACGGAACCTGGTACAGCGGGTTGTGCCGCTGGTCGAAGAGCAACTGGCCCGCCTGTCCGGCCGCCAGCTCCTCGAACGCGCGCTCAATCCACCCACGGAAGGTCGGATCCTGATCCGTCGCCACGTACTCCTGGTAGCGCGCCAGCCCCAGCTCCCGCCGATCGTCTTCTGGCGCCGTCAGATAGGGCTCCGGAATCAGCCGGTTGTCCTCGCAGAACCGTACAAAAACAGTACCCAGGACCCACGCCACCGCGACCTGCGTGATCCGGTCGTCCAGCCAGGAGTTCCACGTTGCCGCTGTACGGCCCAGCTTGCGCGCGTGGTCGTACTCGGCGCGCAGCCGGTCGCGGACCTCCCCGACTGCCTTCACCTGCTGGGCCAGGTCGGACTCGACCGCCTTGACCTGTCGCTTCAGGTCGTTTAAAAGAGCCTTGCGGTCGATCACTTGACCTCTCCCTCAGTGTCTTGAGTTTCTTGAGCGTTCACGACCTGGGTTCCACCGGACCGGTGCGCGTTGTCCACCCACGAGTCCGGAATCTCGATCCACTCACCCAGGCCGGCCTGGTACGCCACCGCGACGTGTCCCAACTTCGGTTCCCGCGCCGGGTCGCCCTGCGGGACCAGGAGCCACAGGCCCCGCCCGCCCTGCCGGGAAGCCTCCGCCAGTCGATAGAGGAGGCCCATCGCGTCGTACCGGGCGAATACCGCGACCTCGGTCAGGAGAACCGGGCCGGATCCCACCCCCGCCTCCGAAGTCGAACCACCGTCCAGCAGGGCGCGTACCCAAAGCTCCACCGCGCCCCACGCCGTCCGTGCGTACTCCGCGAACTTCAGCGCGCCCCGCGATCCCGGCTCCGCGACGTCCGCCTTCAGCAGCGTCTCCCAAGTCGGTTTCGTCCCCGGGGGGACGAGCGCGTGCATGGCCTCCAGGAACAGTTCCGTCACCGAGACGACCTCGGTACCGAACCGGTCCGGCCGTTCAAGCTCCCGTACGGCGTTCCGCGCATTGCCCTGACGTACCGTCAATACGCGGTAGCCGTCCCGTCGCGCGGAAGCGGACAGCCGTTCCTCGGCGCGGACGGCACCCGCGAGCTGCGGGTTGTCGGAGTAGCGCGTCACGGTGTCGACGTCCGTCGACCGGCGCCAGGCGTCGTTCGTCAGGTAGCTGGACGCGTGGTCCATGCGCTTGGGCAGGTAGCGCGGAGTCCTCGTGCCCTCGCGCGTCGACAGCGTGAGATCGAAGCCCGCGTCGCGCAGCGCCTTGGTCAGCGGGCCGTCCGTCGGCAGGGCGTGCGTGAGGAGGCCCCGGCCGTCCTGGACGACGAGTTCGGGGAAGCGGGCCCGTACCCGCTCGTGGACGGCCTCGACGGTGAGGCCGGGCTGCCGTGCGTCAGGCACACCGGGGATCAGCGGAACGAGCCCCGCCTGGGTGAGCCGCAGCGCGCGCACCAGGGGCAGGTCCCGGGGGTAGATCTCCAGACGCGGGGTGGCCGCCGCGTTGACGGAGGCCGCTGCCGCCAGTTCCACCAGGCGGCGCTCGTCCCACTCCACCGTGCCGGGCGGCGGGGTGAGTGCGCCGAGCTCCGCGAGAACCGTCGCCGCGGTGGGCAGCGTGTCCAGCTTGGCGAGGCGGTCGGCGGTACGGCCCAGTCTGGTCGCGTAGTCGAGGAGCCCGGGTGCGCTCGGGGTGTCGGGGGAGTCGTCCTCCCGTACGTCGAGAGCGAGCAGGCCGGCCCCCAGGGACTCCTCCGTGGCCTTGCGGTTGGGCTGGTGCCGGAACTCGGCCTCGTCCGGCTCGAGTTGCTCCACCTCGACCACGGCCCGGACCGCGGCGAGAGCGAGGGCACGGCGCTGTTCGCGCCGGGACAGCTGCGTACCGCGTCGTACGGCGAGCGCGTCGGCGATCTCGGCGGCGGGCGCGACCCGGCCGAGGCTCGCGAGCAGGTCCATGACCTCCTCGCGCAGTGCCTGGACCGCCGGGTGCTTCTTCCAGCGCTTGCGCTCCTCCTTGAGCATCTGCGGAATGCGCCCGGCGGACAGACCGAGCTCGTCGGCTACGTCCTTCTGCTTGGGCCAGACGCCGATGCCGGGCAGCTCGCCGCGCTCGTCGGGCAGGCGCAGCAGCAACCGGACCATGTCGACCTTGTTGCGGTTGGAGCCGTTGTTGTTGAGCTCCGGAACGAAGACCGTGGCGAGGGTGTCGAGGCTGACCGAGCGCAGTGCGGAACTGCTCAGGCCACCCGCACCCTCGCGGGCGGCGAGAGCGTCGCGTACGGCTGATTCGGCGGCGGAGAGCTGCTCGAGCTCCTCCTTGGCCTCGGCCCGGCCCCGCGGGGTCAGCGGCGAGACCGGCGCTTCACGGAGCCGTTCGCCCCACTCACGCTGGCGTCGCTGCACCTCGGTGCGGGTCTTGTTGCCCAGGCCCGGCGCATTGAGGAGCTTGCGGTGGCTGTAGTCGAGGAGGCCACCGACGGTGGTGATGCCGAGTCCGTAGAGGAAGGACTCGGCGGCAGGAGTGAGACCGGCGGCAGACAAGTGGGTGTCACGGGTGACATGGGCGGCCAACTGCTCACGCTGCTGTTCGGCGGTGAGCGGCTCGGCGTCCGCGAGAGCGGCCTGCCCCTCTGCGTCCTGCCCGCCCGTCTCGGCGGGGTGGCGGGAACGATGGGTGGACGTCACGGTCTGCGCGGCGTCCAGGAAGACCTTCTTCCAGGCGTCCCGCATCGGCTTCAGCTCGGGGAAGCGCTTGGCGGCGTCCCGGTGCAGAGCCTTACGGAAGAAGGCGACCAGGCCGTCCCGTACCGCGGGCTCGAAGGCGTCGGCGGCGATCGTCGGGAGGGTGAGTTCCTCCGCTGTCGTCATTTTGGGCAGCACGGACCCGTTGCCCCACTTGGGCAGCTCGCGCGAGGCCATCTCGTGCAGCGTGACCGCGACCGCGTAGCGCTCGGCGTGCGAGTCGTAGGCGGTGCGGGTGAGTTCGCCGATGAAAGGGTCGAGGTAGCCCTCTGTGCCGGCCTCGTAGTCCTTGGCCGGGTAACCCGCCAACGAGAAGTCGATGAGCACGAGTTCGCGGGTGCGGTTCGGGCGGACGCGGATGACGATATTGTCCGGCTTGATGTCGCGGTGCCAGACGCCCTCGCCCTCGAGGAAGTCGACGGCACCGAACAGGTAGTCGCCGTACGCCTCCAGCTCGTCGAGCGGCAGGCGGCCCCTCTCGCGGAGCTGGCGGGCGACCGTCTCCTCGCGGCGGCGCGTCCGGGTGCCGGACTCGGAGCCGCCCTCGCCGGTCTCCTCGCGCTCGTCACCCACGTACTCCAGGGCGAGCACTGTACGGTCCGCGATGCGCAGCGGCTCCGGCTCGATCAGGCGGATGATGCGGGAGTCGGGACGGAGACGACCCATGACCTCGGCCTCGCGGACCAGGATCTCGCCCCGCGTGTCGGAGAGTGCCACCTTGAGCACGGCCAGCGGGCGTGACTTGCGGGCCTCGGCCTCCAGGTCGCGCACCAGGAAGGCACGGCTCGTCGAGCCCGTACCGAGGCGGCGGCGAACCTCCCAGCGACCGCCGAGGACGTTCCCCGCGACGGCTTCCAGGGGGTCCTTCTCGGGGACCTCGGGGGCAGGGGGAGCGGCCGGGGACGTGAGTGTGTCCTCGACGAGCTCGAGCATCTCCAGGAACTCGTCCACGGACGACAGGCGTTGCTCGGGACGGTAGGCGGTGGCCGCCTGCACCAGCTCGTCGATGTCCTCCGACAGCCCGTCCACCAGCGAACTGGGGCGCAGCCCCTCCCCGGCCTCGAGACGGGCGCGGAGCTCGGCCTGACTCGCGCCCGGCGCCTTGCCGGTGACCAGCAGATACGTCAGGACACCGAGGCCATAGACGTCCAGCGACACCGGATCGGCCTTGAGGGCGGTGAGTTCGGGTGCGAGATACGGGTCGGAGCCTTCCGCCACGTGCATGGCGGACAGGGCTGTGGGCGCGAACCGGCTCATGCCTTGTGCCTGGCCGCCGGCACTGCGCTGCGCGGCGATCTGCCAGTCGGATATCTGCAGGAAAGGGGAGAGCCATGCCGCCTCTTCGCCGATCGCCTGCCCCTTGGGGCCCCGGTTGCGGGGGATGACATGCACGGAACGGGCCGCCAGGGCCCGGTGGTGAATGCGGCTGGAGTGCGCGGAGCGCATGGTCTCGGCCAGCTGCCGGACGAGCGCCATGCGGCCGAGGACGTCGAGCTGCAGCCCGTGCTGGAGCAGGTACTCGTCCAGGCGCAATGTCTGTGGGTGATAGTCGAAGATGAGCGCGGGGCCCGCGGAGTGCCCGGACGGGTCGTACTGCTTGAGCTGGACGGCACCGGGGTGCCGGAAGCGCCGCAGGACCGCGGCCTCGCGCCGGGCGGCGCGCTCCACCGACTGGCGGATGGAGGCGTCCGAGCCGCGCTCCCGCAGATAGATGCGCACCCGCGCCAGCTCCGGCAGCTCGCTGTGCTTGGCCAGGTAGTCGGCCCAGGTCGGCCCGGAGTCGAGAGCCTTTCGCTCCAGCTGATACGGGCCGACCTTGTAGTCCGCGTCACTGGGGCGGATGCCGGTCCGGTCGAGGGCCGCCTTGATCTCGCGTGAGTCGATGGCGGTGATGCGGTGCCGCTCGTCACGCGGTGGCTGCTTGAGCATCTCGACCAGTTCGTCCACGGTGTGGACGCCATTGAGGTCATTGGCCGGCAGGCGTACGCGTAACGCGGCGTCGGTGAAGCAGACGGCCTCGCCCACCCAGATGCGTTTGCCGTGCTGCTTCAGCAGCCCTGCGAGCTCCTTCGCCTTCTTGTTGGCCAGGTGCAGGGGATTGCCGTGCGTCTCGCGACGGCCTTTGGGCTTGGTCTGGACCCAGGTGCCGTTCTCGCTGGTGACCGAGCCGTGCCAGTCCTTGAGCTCGATCAGATACATGCCGCCGGGGGCCACGACGAGGAGGTCGACCTCCCGGACGTGCCCGCTGTTCGCGGTGAAGGCGAAGTTCGACCAGGCCCGCCACGGGTCGGAGTCGGGTAACCGCTTGCGAATGGCTTCCAGGCCACGGCGCTCGTGATCGAACCCCGACTCGGTGACCGTGGTCCACCGGCCTTCACGCAAAGCACTGCCCCCCGGCTTCTTGGCACGTGTAGTGAACAGTCGACCGCCTGATGCCGTCTCAGCAGCGCAACCGTCGTAAGCCCCCGGGGGAATCCTAGCGGCGGGTTCCGGCATGGATGGCCCTCATGATGACGATGGAGAGTGCGCTGAAGTCATCAAACGGCGTAAAACAGGCGAGCTGGTTCTTGGCCTGGACGGTCGCCTGTGTCCTCTCGTCGCCCCGGGTCAGCGCGGCTGAGGCCGGTCGCGCCAGAAGTCCAGGACGGCTGCTCGTAGGGTGCGGCCGGTGGTTACCGTGGAAGTGGCGTGCCAGACGGAGGAGTCGAAGGCGATTGCCGTGCCGGCCGCGGGCGGTAGGGAGGATGCGGGGGCTGTGGTCGGGTTGTGCGTGGCGCGGACCTCGAAATGGCCGCCGCCGTCGGCGGGCCAGTCCCGGTTGAAGTAGAGCACCACGGTCAGGGCCTTCTCCGGCTGGTCGTGGTGCAGGGAGATGAACTCGCCTTCGGCATGCGTGAACAGTCCGGTGTCGCGCGGCAGGCCGGCCAGTTCCATCCCGGTCACCTCGCCCAGCCGCGCGGTGAACTCCGGCCCGTCGAGGTCGTCGAGCAGCCGGGACCAGACCGTGGGCAGTCGCTCCGCCGCCGGCAGGCGTTCACCGTCCCGGGAGAGCGGCAACGACCTCAGCCGGAAGCGCTTGACCGGGCTGGAGAAGACCACCTTCTCGAAATGGTCGTCACTGGGGTAGGCGGCATCCAGTTCCCGGATATCGGACTCCGAAAGGACGTCCGTCGCCACGTGGGCGGCGATCCCTTCCCTGGCCTTCGTGAATTCAGTGGTGGTGCGCAGCATCGTGGAACGTCCTCCTGCTGGCGGGCGCCCGCGTCGGGCGCGGGCGATGGCAGGCGGTGATGCTAGGCAGGCCGACGGGGAGCGGGCTGTACGGAGATCCGTAGACGTGGACCGCCGCTCGCGGCCCGCCCGGAGGGCTCGGACCTTCGTCAGCAGGGAACTGCTGCGGGCTCCGCCCGTCCGGCAGGGAGGATCCCGTCGAGGATGATGGCGCAGGCCGCGTGCAGTTCGGTGCGCAGTTCCAGGTGTCTGTCCTGCCCCTCCGCCTGGGACCAGCGGTAGAGCGTGCCCAGGTAGACGTCGCGCAACAGGCAGCCCACGCGGTAGGCGTTGATGCCTTCGGGCAGTTCGCCCCGCTCGAGGGCCGCCTTGATGACCTCGGCGAATATGTCGCCGGCGTAGGGTGCCTCCTGCATCGGCCGGCCGGCCTTCACCCAGGCCATGAGCATGGACCGGGTGACGTCCCTCTCCTCTTCATTGATGTCCGCCAGAATGCGCATGCACCGTTCCAGGGCGACGCGCAGACTCTCCTGGCGGTCGACTTCCGAGGCGCTCAGGCCTGCCCTGAGACGGGCGCGCCGCTGTTCTCCCCACGCGCTGATGAGGTCTTCCTTGCGCTGGAAGTGGTTGAAGAACGTGCCGCGTGCGACGTCGGCGGTTTCGGCGATCTCGTCGACCGAGGTCTGCTCGTAGCCCTTCTGCGCGAAGAGCTTCAGGGCGGAGTCGTACAAGCGGCTCCTGACCTTGAGCTTGTTGCGCTCGCGGCGCCCGAGGGGGGTGCCGGGTGTTGTCGCGGGCGTGTCATCCATGGCTGCTCCTGCTGTTTCCTGCCGTCCGGCTTTGCGGCCTCGCATGCCAGCTGCCCGGGGCGAATTGGGGATCCGCCCCGCCACGAATGGATGATCATGCCGATCGCCTTGCCGGCGCGGTTGAGCTCGTCCTCGGCATGAAGACCCGGCTCCCCCGTCCGGCAATCTACTTGTACCACGATCCATGAATGGTTGGAAGTTCACGAAGTGTGGAAGTGTCGTGCCGCGGGAGTGGGGATGCGGTGCCCGCACCGAATCCCCGCCCGGCAAAACCAGCCTGTCTTCCGGTTAGGCGAGGCCGGCTCCTTGCAGATCGCGCCCCAGTCGCTCGGCGCTCTCCTCGCCCAGCAGCCGGGTGACGGACACCACCAGGCCGTGTTCGGCGAGCAGTTGCTGACGCAGCCGGGCGGCCATGAGCGAATCCAGACCATAATCGCGCAGGGGACGCCGGGGGTCGATCCGGTCGGGGGCCATGGCCAGGATGCGGGCAGCGCCCTGTACGAGTGCCGTGGCCCCGGTCGTCTCCCCGCTCGCCTCCGGCCCGGCCGGCCGACCTTCCGTCCCCGGCTGCTCGGGGGCATCTTCCACTTCATGGCCGGAACCGGGTTCCGGATCGGTACCGGACGCCAGTTTTGCCGGAACACCCGTGGGAATAGCGGCGTAATGGGTGAATGCGCGTGCACGGCCCGGGCCCACGATGCCGCGCAGTACGGAAGTCAGCGCTCGGGGAGCGCGTACGGCGCCTTCCACAAGATGGGCCGCGAATTCCGGCAACCGCAGGGCGGAACCGGCCCGTGAACCTGTGCCGGACAGCCCGGAAAGACGCTCGAGTCGGATACCGCGGAATTCGGCCAGTCTTCTGCCGTGCGCTCCTACGACGACCACATCGGCGTGCGCCTTCTCGCCCGCCTGGTACGGGGTGAAGGTGGCCATCACCCAGAAGTTCGGGGTCAGTTCGCCCTGGAACCGCACGTGTCCGAAGGACACCGGATGGTAGGCGTGCCGTGCGGACGGGCCGGTGGGTGCGGCGGCCAGCAGCGGCAGCAGGCATGCCTCCCAGGCTGCCTGTCCGAGGCCGTCGGGGCGGGCGAGGAAGGCCACGGCTTCCCCGTTGCGCCGCCACAGGTGGCGCACCGCCGACCCGTAGGCATCGGGGACGTCGTAGCCGCGCTGCGTCAGGCCGAGCAGGAACCGTTCGGTTGCGCGGTAGTCGTGGCAGCGCGAGAGGGCCTCGTCGATGGCGTTCTGAAGGCAGGGTGCGGCGTCGTCCCGATCGGACGACCTGGACGGCCCGGATGCCCCGGATGACCCCGACGCCCCGGACGTCATATGCACCGTCGCCGTCAGGCAAGTCACCGGGGCGGCGGAACCCCGCCCCGCCGGCACTGCCTCGACCAGCGCCGTGCGTGCTCCCTCCAGAGGGCTGCTCAGGCGGGCGCGGAGGGTCAGTCCGCCGGCGGCGGTGATGCCGGCGGACTCCGCGGCGACGCGCGCTTCCTTGATGACGAAGGCGCTGCTCCCCGTATGCCCCGCGTGTCCCGCTTCCCCCGCGTCCTCCCGCACCGCGGCGGTGGCGGCCTCGTACAGGGCGCGCAGGTGGACGACAGGGGGAACGGGCGTCAGGCCGTGCAGGGAGACGCCGGCCGCGCCGGGATCCTGCGGGAAGTCGGCGGTGACCTCGCCCGCCGCGCGGGAGCTGCCGCCGGTGGCGGGGGTGCGGCGCAGGTGCTGCTCGTCCCAGGGATAGGCGGGAAGCGGCACGTGGCGGGCCGGGCCGCCGAACCACCGTGCCCAGTCGACGCGGCCGCCCGCCGTGAAGACCCGGCCGAGTGCGGCGGCCAGATCCGCGCTCTCGTCGCCGCCGCGGTGGGCGGAGGCGACGACGGCACCGGAGGCGCCGGCCTCTCCGAGGGTTTCCTCCATGGCGGCCTGGAGGACGGGATGCGGGCTGACCTCGACGAAGACGGACTCATCCGCCTTGGCCAGGGTGTGGACGCCGTCATGGAACCGTACGGGCTCGCGCAGGTTGGCACTCCAATAGGCGCCGTCCAGCTCATGGCCGTCCACCCGCGCGCCGCGGACCGTGGAGTACAGGGGGATGCCGGCGGCTGTCGGGGTCAGTTCCGCCAGCCGCTCGCCGAGTTCGGTGGTGAGCCGGTCCATGACGGGGGAGTGGGAGGCGACATCGGCCTTGACGAAGCGGTTGAAGACGCCGGCGGCGTCCAGGCGCCCCTTGATGCGGTGCAGGCCGGCCAGGTCACCTGCCAGGACGGTGGTGGTGGGAGCGTTCTCCGCCGCCACGCACACGCCCGGACCTTCCTGCTGGGCCATCTCCTGCGCCTGGGGCGCCGCCAGTTCGGTGACGAGCAGGCCGCCCTGCCCGGCCACGCTCCGCATGAGGCGGCTGCGGCGGCAGATGACGGCCGCCCCCTGCTCGGTGGTCAGGGCGCCGGAGACGACGGCGGCGGCGACCTCGCCCATGCTGTGCCCCATGCAGACGTCGGCGGTGACGCCCATGTCCTGCCAGTGGGCGGCGAGGGCCACCTCCACCGCCCACAACAGGGGCTGGACCTTCTCCACCGTGGTGGGGAAGTCCTGCTCCGCGGAGTCGAGGAGTTCGGTGAGCGACCAGCCCGCCTCATGCCGGACGGCCTCCTCGCAGGCCCGCAGGGTGCGTGCGAAGGCGGGGGAGGACGCCATCAGGGACCGTCCCATGCCCGCCCACTGCGAGCCCTGCCCGGGGAAGACGAACACGGTGCGGCGCGGGGGCCCGAAGACGCCCTCGCCCCAGGCGCCGTGGGGGGTATGGACGCCGGCGGCCAGGTGGCGCAGGACGGCGGCGAGGCCGTCGTGGTCGGCACCGGTGGCCCACAGGCGGTAGGGGTGTGCGTCGCGGCGCAGGGCGGCGGTGGCGCAGATGTCGCGCAGCGGGTGACCGTGGCCCGCGCCGCCGGGGCCGAGGTGACCGGCGTAGGCGGCGGCCAGGCGCCCGAGGGAGGCCCGGGAGCGGGCACTGAGTACGAGCAGATGGACCGGCCGTGCCGTCGTGGGCGGCTCCGGTCGCCGGGACGCCGTGGGGCTCGCGGTCCGCGGCGGGAAGGTGACCGATGACGTCGGAGTCCGGTCCGGGGGCGCGTCGTACTGGGCGACGACGACATGGGCGTTGGTGCCGGACAGCCCGAAAGAGCTGACCCCCAGCACGGCCGGCGCGTCCGGGTCCCCGGCGCGGTCCTCCGCCCGCCGCAGGGGTTCGTTGCGGGTGACGACCTCGACGGGGAAGCCGGGGCGGGTGAGCAGCGGGTGGGGAGTGCGCTGGTGCAGCGAGGCGGGGACGAGGCCGTGGCGGGCGATGAGGATCGTCTTGATCAGTCCGGCGATGCCGGCGGCGGCCTCCGTGTGGCCGATGTTGCTCTTGACCGAGCCCGTGCGCATCCGGCGCCCGGCGGGCAGCTCCTCCAGGGCCTTGGCCAGGGTGCGCAGTTCGACGGTGTCGCCGACGGTCGTGCCGGTGCCGTGGGCCTCGATGTAGGCGAGGTCGGCGGGGCGTAATCCGGCGCTCGCGCAGGCGGCGGTGAGCATGGCGACCTGCCCGGAGACGGCCGGCTTGAGCAGCAGGCCGCTGCCGCGCCCGTCGTTGGTCACGGCGCTGCCGGCCAGCAGGGCGAGTACGGGATCGCCGTCACGCAGGGCGTCCGAGAGCAGTTTGAGGACGACGACGCCGGCTCCTTCGCTGCGTACGAATCCGTCGGCCGCGGCGTCGCCGAACTTGCAGCGGCCGTCGGGGGAGAGCATCGCGGCCTGGGAGTAGGCGATGGCGTGATGGGGGGAGAGGATCACGTTGACGCCCCCGGCGATGGCCAGCCGGCTCTCGCCGCTGAGCAGGCTCTGGCGCGCGGCGTGCACGGCGACCAGGGACGACGAGCAGGCGGTGTCCAGGGTCATGCTGGGCCCGCGCAGGTCGAGGGCGTAGGAGATGCGGCCCGCGGCCATGGCGCGCAGATGGCTTCCGGTGACGTCGCCGAGGGCGTGCCCGGCGGGGCCAACACCGTCGGCGTAGTCGGCTGTGGCCTGGCCGATGAAGACGCCGCTCCTGCTGCCCGCCAGGGCGGAGGGGGTGATTCCGGCGGCCTCCAGGGCCTCCCAGACCACGGGCAGCAGCAGCCGGTGCTGGGGGTCGAGACCGATCGCCTCGGCGGGAGAGATGCCGAAGAAGCCGGGGTCGAAGGAGAACGGGTCGTCCAGGAAGCCGCCGTGGTGGGAGACGGTCTTCCCCGGTGTGCCGGGTGTGTCGGTGCGGTACGGGGCGATGTCGAACCGCTCGCGGGGGACGGCCGTGACGCAGTCCCGCCCGGCGACGAGGTTGTGCCAGAACTCGTCGGTCCCGGTGGCCTGCGGGAAACGGCACCCCGTCCCCACCACGGCGACGGTGCGCTCGGGCGCAAAGGCATGCATGTGAAACCCCACCTCGGTCAGTGCTGAAGTTCATTGCCGAACGTGCGCGGAGCGGCGGGGCTGCGAAGAGCAGAAGCGTCGGCCCCACTGGGTGGGGATTGTGGTCCAAAGATGCACTGGAGATCAAGATTGGTCTTCAAGTCTCTCCTTGGACTGTCTGAAACCGCGTCACGTTTCGCCCCGCCGCGCCCCTGTTGATCCCGTCATGTGACGCCGGGTCGGCGCCGCCTGTGATGCGGCTCTCGCGAAAAGTTGATCGCGAGTTCAAGATTGCATGCAAATATAAACTTGTTCGTGAGTTCATGGCTGGGCGGGGCGCGGAGACCGTGCCGCCCCCCGCTCCCGAGTGACGCAAACGGGGGACAGACGATGGTGAGGTACTCGGTCGACAGGGAATTCCGGGACGACGACCGCCTGCGGCTGACGCGCCCGGCGCACTGTGCCTACTGGCGCAGGATGTCCCGCCTGGGCGTGCTGGTGCACAGCGGTTCCTGGCGGGAGGGCTGCGGCGAGATCCTCGTCGTCGAGGCCGCCACCCGGTCCGAGCTGCAACAGGTGCTGGGCGAGGACCCGTACGTACAGGAGCATCTCGTCCTGGAGACGCGCATCAGGGCCCTGGAAGCCCTCGTCGAAGCCGCCGAGCAGCCGGCCGCCGGCGTACCGGACCGGCCCGGGGCGCGGACCGGCACCCGGCCGGTACCGGGAGAGGTGCCGGCCGCTGGGCCGGAGAGTCACGACCGGCTCAGTGCCCATGAATGGCGCGTCGCCCGCATGATGCTCGCGGGCCTGACGAACCGGCAGATCGCCGAGCACTTCGCCGTCTCGCCCCGCGCCGTGGAACAGCACATCACCCGCATCTACCGAAAGCTCTCCATCAGCCGCCGCGCACAGCTCGCCGTCGCCATCCAGGGCGGCGACCTGCCCCGGGCGGGGGAGCTGGCCGCCACCGGCTGACCTATGGGCAAGGCGCCGGGCGGGCTGGAATCCAGCCCGCCCGGCGCCGTGTTGTGCGGGGCCGCTACACGCCGGCCACGGCCGCGGCCGCCGCGGCTGCCAGCGGCCGCAGGCGGCGCAGTACTTCCGCCTCGCCCAGCGCGCGGGCGACCTGGAAGAGGTCGGGGCTGTGGTCCGTGCCCGTCACACACACGCGCAGCACGTTGACCACCTCGCGCACCGAGCCGTGGAAGGCGCCCGGATCGGCCCGGTGGGTCCGCACGTCCGGTGCGAAGCCGTGCCGTTCCGCCAGGGCACGCCACTGCGCGAACCAGTCCTCGGCGGAGCCGGCGTGCCGGTAGCTGCCGACGAGGTCGGTGACGAGGCCGGCGACCTGCCCGGCCGGCAGCCCCAGCCGGCTGTCGTCCAGTGAGTCCACCGGGGTGTGCAGCTCCGGGAGGAAGAACCCGTAGGCCCGGCGGAACTCGCTCCAGCACGCCAGGTCCTTGCGCGGCGTGCCCGTACCGCTCCGGCCGATCTCCAGGGCCTGCAGGGCCAGGTCCCGGCGGCTGCCCAGCACCCGGGCGAGCTCGGGGTCGTGCCCGGCGGCCCAGTCGGACAGGGCCTGGAGGGCGTCGGCCGCGGGCAGGGAGGCGATGTAGTCACGGCTGACCGAGCGCAGCTTGCCCAGGTCCACCATCGGCCCGGCCACCCCGGCCTCCTCCAGGCGCACCGGCTCGGCCATGGCGCGGCCGGCCGGCAGGTCCGCCAGCCGGCTGTTGGCCAGGCCGCGCAGGTAGTGCCGGACCGCCGGTGCCGGATACCCCGCGGCCAGGTAGAAGGCGGCTGCGGACTCCGGGTCCTTGCGCTTGCTGAGCTTGCGCCTGCTGGAGCCCTCGACCTTCATCAGCGGGGCGATGTGGGCGTACTGCGGAGGGGTGAAGTCCAGGGCGCGGTGCAGCTGGTGGTGCACCGGCAGGGAGGAGATCCATTCCTCGCCGCGGATCACGAGGGTCACGCGCATCAGATGGTCGTCGACGACATGCGCGAAGTGGTAGGTGGGCAGCCGGCGGCCCTGCTCCGCCGACTTGAGGATCACCACGTCGTTGCCGTTGTCGAGCATCGTCAGGGAACCCCGGACACGGTCGCGGAAACGCACCCGGCCGGGCAACCCCACAGGGCAGCGGAAGCGCACGGTGAACTCCTCGCCCGCCGCCATCCTTTCCTGCGCCTGCCGCACACTCAGCCCCCGGCAGTGCGCCCACTTGCCGTAGTAGCCGATCGGTGACCGCGCCTGCTGCTGCCCGGCCGTGTTCCGCGCGAGCAGCTCGGGCGGGCAGAAGCACGGATAGGCCAGCCCCTTGCGCACGAGTTCGCGAACGTAACTGAGGTAGACGCCTTCCCGCCGCGACTGCAGGTACGGGCCCCACGCCCCGGGCCGGCCACCGCCCTCGTCGGGGACGAGGCCGAAGTATCCGAAGATCCGCTCGAACTCCTCCGCCGCGCCCGCGACTTCGCGGCGCTTGTCGGTGTCCTCGACGCGCACCAGGTAGATGCCGCCGGTGTGCCGGGCCGCTTCCTGCGCGAGCAGCGCCACGTACAGCCCGCCCAGGTGCATCGACCCGGTCGGGCTGGGGGCGAAGCGCGTCACCTGCGCGTCCGGCGGGAGCCTGCGCGGTGCGAAGTGCTCCTCCCAGACCTCGCAGGAGCGCAGGTCGGCGGGGAACCACGAATCAATGACGTCACGGTCCTGCATGGCACATCCTTCCGTCGTGCAAACGGCGACAACAGCGGTGGACGGAGCGGGCGTCCGGATGCCGACCCTAGGCCGCCCCGCCTGCCCGGCCCCGCGCCCGCCGCGACGGTGATGTGGGAACCCGAACCCTTGGCCCTCCGTGCCGGTCCGCCGGGCCCGCCGGTGGGCGAGGCTGTTCCCGGCCGCCCCGGGTGGCGGCCGCCCGAGTGGCTTTCCGAGGAGAACGGACACCGATGTGCTGCGCGTGAGCCTGCTGGCGCTGGGCGCCCTGGCGGTGGGCACGGACGCCTATATGACGGCCGGACTGCTGCCGCAGATCTCCGGCGAGTTCCGCGGTTCGACCGCGGCGGCCGGGCAGCTGGTGACCGTCTTCGCCGTCTCCTACGCCCTTCTCGCCCCGCCGGCGCAGGCCGCACTGGGGCGCCTGGGCATGCGCCGGATCCTGCTCGTCTCCCTGGCCGTGTTCACACTCGCCAACGCCGCCGGAGCCGTCGCTCCCGATGTGACGACCCTCGCGGGCACGCGCGTGCCGGCAGGTGCGGCGGCCGGCGTCTTCATGCCCACGGCCGCCGCGACCGCCTCTCTCCTCGCCGGACCCGAACGCCGGGGCCGTGCCCTGGCCCTGGTGCTGGGCGGGCTGAGCTGCGGCACCGTCCTCGGTGTCCCCGCCGGACTGCTGCTCGCCGGTCACATCGGGTGGCGTTCCGCGCTGTGGCTGGTGGCCGCCGTCGGCGCCGCCGCTTACCTGGGCGTGGCCACCCTGCTGCCGCCCATGGACAGCGCGCCCCTGCCCTCACTGGCCGAACGCGCGGCCCAGCTGAAGGACCCCCGGACCGCCACCGCCGTGCTGACCACTTTCTGCCAGACCGTGGCCAGCCTGGGCCTGTACACATATCTGCTGCCGGTGCTGGACGACGCCGACGCCGGGCCCGGCGGCGCCGGACTGTGGGTGTGGGGGCTGGGCGGGATCCTGGGCGGTTTCGCCGTGGGTCACCTGCTGGACCGCGTTCCCCGGCCCGGCCTGCTGACCGGGCTGCTGCTGGCAGCCCTGGCCCTCGTCCTGGCGGCGATCACGCCGGCCCACGGCCCGTTGGGGGTATGGCCGCTGCTGGCCCTGTGGGGGGCGGCCGGCTGGGCCTTCGTCGTCCCCCAGCAGCACCGTCTGCTGGCCGCCGGACCCGCCCGCGGCGCCGCGGCCCTCGCCCTCAACAGCTCGGCCACCTACCTCGGCGGATCGGCCGGCGCCGCCCTCGGCGGCACGGCCCTGGCGGCCGGTCTCGCGCCCCGCCACCTGCCCCTGGCCGCGGCCGGCTGCGCGGCCCTCGCCCTGGCCGTCCACCTGGCCGGCGCCCGGAACGGAGAACGGGGCCTGGGCGGTGTCCGGCGGATCGGGGCGTCCTTGCCGCCCGCGGCGGCGACCGCTCCGCAGGCGCGTCCTCAAACGCCGGACGAGCCTGATCCTGGTTGAACCCCACCGCTTTCAGCCTGTCCGGCGCTCGAGGACACACCACCGCGCAGCAGCGGTCCGGACGGCACGGCCCGCAGCGCCCGTTCACCTGACCCGCCGGACACGGCACAGCCCCACACCTCGTACGAACCGCACCGCCCGAGCGGCAAACCGTCCCCCTCGTCACCGTCACCGGCCCCGCATCCCGGCCGCGAAACGATCGGAGAGTCCCGTGAAGTTCGGCGTCAACGTCCCCAACTACGGCCCCGGCGCCACACCCGAGACCCTGGGGGAGTGGGCCGGGCGCCTGGAGGAGCTGGGCTACCACCACCTGCTGGTGTCCGATCACGTCGCCCCCACCCCCGAGGTCCAGCGCCTCTTCGCCGCCCCCTTCTACGACCCCTTCACCGTGCTCTCCTACCTGGCCGGGGTCACCCGCACCATCGGGCTGGGCACGACCGTGACGATCCTGCCCTACCGTCACCCCGTCCTCACGGCCCGGATGGCCGCGGCCATCGACCGGCTGAGCGGCGGCCGCTTCGTCCTCGGCGCCGCCGCGGGCTGGGCCCCGGCCGAGTTCGCGGCCCTGGGCGTCCCGTACGCCCGCCGCGGAGCCCGGAGTGACGAGTACCTCGCCGTCATCAAGGCATGCTGGGCGGACGAAGTGGTCAGCCACCACGGCGAGTTCGTCTCCTTCGACCATCTGCACACCGGCCCGGCACCCCTGCAACGGCCTGGTCCGCCGGTGTGGGTCGGCGGCCACAGTCCCGGCGCCCTGCGCCGCGCGGTGCGCTTGGGCGACGCCTGGCACCCCACCTCCGTCACCGCCCGATGGCTGACCGGCCACGGCCTGCCCGCCCTGGAGCGGACCGCCAAGGAACTGGACCTGCCCGTCCCCGCACTCGTGCCCCGTATCAAACTCCGCGTCACCGCCCGACCCCTGGGCGGCGCCCGGCTCCTGGGCGAGGGCAGCCTGGACGAGATCCGCCAGGACCTCACCCTCCTGGACGCGCTGGGCGTCCGGACCGTCGTCCTCGACCCGACCTTCCCCGGCGAGCTCCGTACCCGCGAACGCAACGAACGCGACCTCGACACCTTCGAGATGCTCGCCCGTACGGTCATCGACCCGGAACAGCAGCGCCTGCGCTGATGTTGCCCGCAGCATGACGACACCAACACCCGGCGCGGCCCCGGTGCCGCGCCGCCCCGACGTGGACCTGCGCCGCCTGAGAGTCCTGGCGGAGCTCGACCGGCGGAAGACGGTCAGTGCGGCCGCGGCCGCACTGCACCTCACACCGTCCGCCGTCTCGCAGCAACTGGCCGCCCTCTCCAAGGAGCTGGGGGTGCGGCTGACCGAACCGGCCGGCCGCCGCCTGCGCCTGACCGGCGCCGCCCGCGTCGTGCTGCGCCACGCCGAGGAGATCTTCACCTGGACCGACCGGCTCCACGAGGCGGTGGCCGCCTGGCGAGAGGGGGAGACGGGCGAGGTGTCGGTGGCCGGCTTCGCCACCACCCTCACCCCGCTGATCCTGCCCGCCGCCGCCATCCTCAAGGGGAGCCGGCCCCAGCTGCGCACCAGCCTCGCCGAGGTCGACCCGCCGGTCAGCTTCGAGATGCTCGCCGACGGGCGCACCGACGTGGTCATCGCCGTCGAGTCCCCGACGGCCCCTGCCAACGACCCGCGGTTCGAGAAGTTCCCCCTCATGCAGGAGATCTTCGACGTCGCCCTGCCCCTGGGCCACCGGCTGGAACGGGCGCCGTCGCTGACGCTGGCCGACCTCGCGGACGAGGCGTGGATCTTCGCCACGGCCGGCATGTGCCAGGAGATCCCCCTGGCCGCGTGCGCCGCCGCCGGGTTCACCCCGCGTGCCACCCATGCCATCGGCGACTGGGAGGCCACCTTCGCCGCCGTCCGCCACGGCATGGGCATCAGCCTCGTCCCGCGCCTGGCCCGCTCCGCGGCCCGCGCCGGTGTCGTCGTCAAGACCTTCGACGACGCCCCCTGCCGCCAGGTCTACGCCGCCGTCCGCACCGGCGACGGACGGATTCCCCAGGTGGCGGCCGTCGTCGACGCCCTCGTCCAGGCGGCCGCGGCGGCCCGCGCGCAGGACGGCGGCACGCACGACGACGGTGAACGGGCCGGCGACGAACCGTAAGCCTGCCTTCACGGTCATCGGAAGAATCCCTCGATGGACGCGGCGGGGGCGGCGGTGTGAGGCTCTTTCCCGGAGCCCGGCAGCCGCACATCCCCGGGTCTCTGCCCGCACGGCCCGCACCGGCGCCGCAACTCCCCCAAATCCCCCCTCGGTTGCGCCCGGCCCGGCCCTACCCCCAATGAGACCGAAATGCCCCGAACGGCAGTCCGTGGACCGCCGGGATCCGGGGCACCGCGACGCCGAGGAGAATCATGTCGAAGGGTGCCGTCCTGCGGCTTACCGCTCTGAGCCTGCTGTGGGGCTCCGTCTTCCTGTGGATCAAAATATCCGGATATGCCTTCTCCCCCGTGGAGATGGTCTTCGTCCGCCTCGTCCTGGGCGCCGCCGTCCTGCTGACCATCGGAGCGGCCAAGGGCCAGCGGCTCCCGCGCGACAAGAAGATCCTCGGCCACATGGCCGTGGCCGCCTTCCTCGGCAACGCCGTCCCCTGGCTGCTCTTCGCCGAGGGCGAGCGCACCGGCTCCAGCAACATCGCCGGCATCGTCAGCGGCACCGGCCCCGTCTGGACGCTGGGCGCCGCCGTCGTCCTCGGCTCCGAGAAGCGACTGGGCGCCGCCCGCCTGTGGGGCATGCTCATCGGCCTGCTCGGCGTCGTCCTGGTCGCCGCCCCCTGGAGCGACGGCACGCACGCCTCCACCGGCAGCATCATCTGCTTCGTCCTCGGTGCGGTCAGCTTCGGCAGCAGCTTCGCCTACGTCGGACGCTTCCTGGCCGGCCGCGGCATCCCCGTCTTCATGCTGGCCGGCGGCCAGCTCGCCATCGCCGCCCTCATGACCCTCGTCGCCGTCCCCTTCATCGGCCTCGAAGCCGTCGAGTGGCGCACCGACTCCGTCATCGCCCTGATCATCCTCGGCATCGTCTGCACCGGCTTCGCCGTCCTGCTCAACACCATCATCATCACCAAGGACGGCGCCGCCGCCGCGGCCACCGTCATCTACCTCATGACCGTCGTCTCCGTCGTCCTGGGCGCCGTCTTCCTGGACGAGCCGCTCGGCTGGACCGTCCTGCTGGGCACCGCGGCCGTCCTCGCCGCCACCGCCCTGCTGCGCCGCAAGCCCGCACCCGCCCCTGCCCCCGCCCCGGCGGCGGGCGCCGCCGCGGCACCCCAGGTGGGC
>NZ_JAGGOL010000132.1 GCF_018614525.1 Streptomyces sp. ISL-11 | reverse complement strand
TCTTCTCCGGCCAGGGCAGCCAGCGGGTGGGCATGGGACGGGAGTTGCACGCCCGGTTCCCCGTTTTCGCGCGGGCGTTCGACGAGGTGTGCGAGGTGCTGGACCGGGAGCTGTCCGGTCACGTCGCCCACGCCGTGCAGGACGTGGTCTTCGGCACGGCCGGGGACCCGGCTCTGCTGAGCGAGACGGTGTTCACGCAGGCAGGTCTCTTCGCCGTCGAGGTGGCGCTGTTCCGTCTCGTCGAATCGTTCGGTGTGCGCCCGGACTTCGTCGGAGGGCATTCGATCGGCGAGCTGGCCGCCGCGCATGTGGCCGGGGTGCTGTCCCTGGCGGACGCCGGGCGGCTGGTGGCGGCCCGGGGCCGGTTGATGCAGGCCCTGCCCCGCGGCGGTGCGATGGTCGCCGTCCAGGCGGCGGAGGCGGAGGTCGTCGGCCTCCTCGACGGCCGGATGGACATCGCGGCGGTCAACGGGCCTACCTCGCTCGTCCTTTCGGGCGATGAGGAAGCCGTACTGCGGGTCGCGGAGAAGCTGCGTGAGCAGGGCCGCAAGACGAAGCGGCTCGTCGTTTCGCACGCCTTCCATTCACCGCACATGGACGCGATGCTCGATGAATTCCGCGCGGTCGCAGAGGAATTGACATACCGCGCTCCGGAAATCCCCGTGGTCTCGAACATCACCGGTGTCCCGGCAACGGCGGAAGAACTCGGTTCCGCCGATCACTGGGTGCGGCACGTGCGGTGCGCGGTGCGTTTCGCCGACGGTGTGCGGGCGCTGAGCGCCGAGGGCGTCTCGGTGTTCGTGGAGCTGGGCCCCGACGGCGTGCTGAGCGGCATGGGGGCGGAAACGCTCCCGGAGGGGGTCTTCGTCCCCGTGCTGCGGGCGGGGCGGGCGGAGGAGCGCGCGTTCCTCACGGGCCTGGGCAAGGCATGGACCCGGGGTGTGGACGTCGACTGGACCACCGCGTTCGACGGCACGGGCGCCTCCCGCGTCGACCTGCCGACGTACGCCTTCCAGCGTGACCGCCACTGGCTGGGCGAAGCCGCCCGGCCCGCCGGGGAGCCCCCGGCCGCCGGTGTGACCCCCGCGGCTCCGGCCCCCGTGCGGGAGCGGGAGACCGCCGCCGTGGCCCCCGCGCGTGAGCGGCGCCGGGCGCTGACGGATCTGGTGCGCGCGCAGGTCGCCGCCGTGCTGGAGTACGCGTCGGCGAGCGCCGTCGAGGTGACCCGCACGTTCAAGGACCTGGGGTTCGACTCGCTGACCTCGGTGGAACTGCGCGACCAGCTGAACGAGGCGACGGGCCTGCGCCTGCCGGCCTCCCTGCTCTTCGACCACCCCACGCCCGGCGCGCTGGCGCGGTACCTGGAGAGCGAGCTCGACGGCACCCGTCAGGAGACCGCGCCGGAGCCGCTGCCCACGACGGCCGACGACGAGCCGATCGCGATCGTCAGCATGGGCTGCCGGCTCCCCGGGGGCGTCGCGTCACCCGAAGCCCTGTGGGACCTCGTCGCACGGGGCGGCGACGGCATCGCGGAGTTCCCGGCGGACCGCGGCTGGGACCTGGAAGCGCTGTACGACGAGGACCCGGAGCGGCCGGGGACGTCCTACGTGCGTCAGGGCGGTTTCCTGTACGACGCCGCCGACTTCGACCCGGGCTTCTTCGGGATCTCGCCGCGTGAGGCGCTGGCGATGGACCCGCAGCAGCGGCTGCTGCTGGAGACCTCGTGGGAGGCGCTGGAGCGGGCCGGGATCGACCCGCAGTCGCTGCGCGGCACCCGGACGGGCGTATTCGCCGGGGCGATGGCCCAGGACTACGGGGCCCTGCTGCACGAGGCGACCGACGGCCTGGGCGGGTACCTGCTGACGGGCAAGGCGGCCAGCGTCATCTCGGGCCGCATTGCCTATTTCCTGGGCCTGGAGGGCCCCGCGGTCACGGTGGACACGGCGTGCTCGTCGTCGCTCGTGGCCCTGCACCAGGCGGTTCAGGCGCTGCGGTCGGGTGAGTGCTCGCTGGCGCTGGCCGGCGGTGTGGCCGTGATGGCGACCCCGGGGATGTTCATCGAGTTCAGCCGGCAGCGCGGCCTGGCCGCGGACGGCCGTTCGAAGGCGTTCTCGGACGCCGCCGACGGCACGTCGTGGTCCGAGGGCGCGGGCATGCTGCTCCTGGAGCGGCTGTCCGACGCGCGGAAGAACGGCCACCAGGTGCTGGCCGTGGTGCGTGGCAGCGCGGTGAACCAGGACGGTGCGAGCAATGGTCTGACGGCGCCGAACGGCCCGTCGCAGCAGCGCGTGATCCGCCAGGCCCTGGCGAGCGCCGGGCTGACGGCCGCGGACGTCGATGCGGTGGAGGCGCACGGTACGGGAACCACGCTGGGTGACCCGATCGAGGCGCAGGCGCTGCTGGCGACGTATGGCCAGGACCGTCCGGAGGGCCGGCCGTTGTGGCTGGGTTCGCTGAAGTCGAACATCGGCCATGCACAGGCCGCCGCTGGTGTTGCCGGCGTGATGAAGATGGTGCTGGCCCTGCGGCACGGTGTGCTGCCGCGAACGCTGCACGTCGACGAGCCGTCGTCGAAGGTGGACTGGTCGGCGGGTGCGGTGGAGCTGCTGACCGAGCAGCGGGAGTGGCCGGTGGCGGGAGACCGTCCGCGCCGGGCGGGTGTGTCCTCGTTCGGGATCAGCGGCACGAACGCACACGTGATCCTGGAGCAGGCCCCTGAGCCGGCTGTGCCGGCTGAGCCGATCGAGCCCGCCGCCGAGCTGTCCGTGGTGCCGTGGGTGATCTCGGGCCGGGACGCCACGGCGCTGAAGGGCCAGGCGGCCCGCCTCCTGTCCCACATGGAGGGTGACGCCGAGGTGTCGCCGGTGGACGTGGGCTGGTCGCTGGCGTCGGGCCGCGCGGTCTTCGACCACCGGTCCGTGGTGATCGGTGCTTCCCGCGACGAGCTCGTCACCGGTGTCCGGGCGCTGGCCCGGGGTGAGGAGACTCCGGGTGTCGTGACGGGCCCGCTCGACGGGGTGTCGCGGGCCGGTGGCCGGGTGGTGTTCGTCTTCCCGGGGCAGGGTTCGCAGTGGGCGGGCATGGGCGCCGAGTTGCTGGATGCTTCGCCGGTGTTCGCGGAGCGGATGAGCGAGTGTGCTGCCGCGCTGTCGGTTTACGTGGACTGGTCGCTGCTGGACGTGCTGCGGCAGGTGCCGGGTGCGCCTGGCCTGGACCGGGTGGACGTTGTCCAGCCGGCGTCCTGGGCGGTGATGGTTTCTTTGGCGGAGCTGTGGCGTTCGTACGGTGTCGAGCCGTCGGCCGTCATCGGTCACTCGCAGGGCGAGATCGCCGCTGCTTGTGTCGCGGGTGCGCTGTCGCTGGACGACGCGGCCCGTGTCGTGGCCCTGCGGTCGCAGGCCATTGCCGAGAGCCTCGCCGGGCATGGCGGCATGGTGTCCGTCGCCCTGCCGCTGAGCGAGGTGGAGTCCCGTATCGCCCGCTGGTCCGGACTGATCGAGGTCGCCGCGCTCAACGGCCCCGCGTCCGTCGTCGTGGCCGGTGACCCGAAAGCCCTGGACGAGCTGCGCGCCGCGTGCGAGGCGGACGGGGTCTGGGCGCGTCGCGTCCCGGTCGACTACGCCTCCCACACCTCCCACGTCGAGCGCATCGAGGAGCGGCTCGCGGAGGTCCTGGCCGGGGTGGTCCCCCGGCCGTCGGCCGTGCCGTTCCACTCGACCGTCGAAGGCGCCCGGCTCGACACGTCGGCCCTGGACGCCGCGTACTGGTACCGGAACCTGCGGCAGACCGTCCGTTTCGAGGAGACCGTCGGCGCCCTCATGGGCGAGGGCGACGCCGTCTTCGTCGAGGTGTCCGCCCACCCGGTCCTCGCGATGAGCGTGCAGGAGACCGCTGAGACCCGTGGTTCCGAGGAGTCCGTGGTCACGGGCACCCTGCGGCGTGACGAGGGCGGCCTGGACCGCTTCCTGGCCTCCCTCGGCGACGCGTACGTCCACGGTGTCCCCGTCGACTGGACCTGTGCCTTCGAGGGCACCGGCGCCTCCCGTACCGGCCTTCCCACCTACGCCTTCCAGCGTGAGCGCTACTGGCTCGAAGCACCCGCCCCCGCACAGGCGCCCGCGTCGGGCGGGGCCGACGAGACGGAGAAGCGGTTCTGGGAAGCCGTCGAGAGCGAGGATCTCGACGCGCTCCTCGACACCCTGGACGTCTCCGCCGAGCAGCCCCTCGCCGAGGTGCTGCCCGCACTCTCCACCTGGCGGCGCAGGCGGCACGAGCAGACGCGCCTGGACGCCCTGCGCTACGACATCACCTGGAAGCCGTTCGAGAAGAAGCCGACCCCGGTGCCGTCGTCCGGCGCCTGGCTGGTCGTCGTCCCGGCTCGCCTGGCCGGTGACGCGTGGATGACGGCAGTGGCCGGGGTCATGGGCGCCCGGTCCCTCCTGCTCACCGTGGGCCCGTCCGACGGCCGGGAACGGCTGGCGCGGGACGTCTCCGCCGCGGTCGCGGGCCGAGGCCCGATCGCCGGGGTCCTGTCCCTGCTGGCCCTGGACGAGACACCGCACGACGGGCACGCTGGCGTCTCCACCGGCCTGGCGGGCACGCTGACGCTGCTCCAGGCCCTCGATGCGGCCGGGACCGACGCACCCCTGTGGTGCGCCACTCGGGGGGCGGTCGCGGTGCGGCGCGGGCAGCCGGTGCCCGGTGCGACGCAGGCGCAGGTGTGGGGCTTCGGCCGCGTCGCGGCCCTGGAACACCCCGACCGGTGGGGCGGCCTCGTCGACCTGCCCGAGACCGTGGACGAGCGGGTGCTGGAAAACCTGCCCGCGGTCCTCGAGAACGGGGGCGGTGAGGACCAGTTCGCGCTCCGGCCGGCGGGTGCGTTCGTCCGCCGCCTGGTCCGGGCGCCCCGGCGGGCCCCCGGCAGTCAGGGCTGGCAGCCGCGCGGCACGGTCCTGATCACCGGTGGCACGGGCGCGCTGGGCGGGCACGTCGCCCGCTGGCTGGCCCGCAACGGTGCCGAACACCTCGTCCTGACCAGCCGACGCGGCTCCGGGGCGCCGGGCGCCGCCGAGCTCGCGGCGGAGCTGACCGAACTGGGCGCCGGCGTCACCGTCGCCGCGTGCGACGCCGCCGACCGCGACGCGCTCGCCGGGCTGCTGGCGTCCCTCGCCGCCCGGACGGACGAGGTGCCGCCCCTGACCGCGGTCGTCCACGCGGCGGGCGTACTGGCCGACGGCGTCATCGAGACCCTCGACGCCGAGCGGCTCGCCCACGTCCTGCGGTCCAAGGTGGACGCGGCCCGCAATCTGGACGAACTCACCGCCGGGCACCCGCTCGACGCGTTCGTGCTGTTCTCGTCCGTCATGGGCGTGTGGGGCAACGGCGGGCAGGCCGCCTACGCGGCCGCCAACGCCTGCCTCGACGCCCTGGCCTGTGACCGGCATACCCGTGGGCTGACCGCGCTGTCCGTCGCCTGGGGCACCTGGAGCGGCGGCGGCATGGTCGGTGACGACACTGAGGAGCGGATGCGCCGCCGCGGCCTGACCGCCATGGACCCGGAGACGGCCGTGGAGGCCCTGGGCCGTGCGGGGACGCGCGACGAACCGTTCCTCGCGGTCGCCGACGTGCAGTGGCAGCGCTTCGCGGCGGAGTTCACCGCCACCCGCGCCAGCAGGCTCTTCGACGAACTGCCCGAGACCGGCCGCGACGACGTCGCGCCCGGCGCGGGCCAGGAGCCTTCGGCGGTATCGGGGACGGGCCTGGCCCAGCAGCTCGCCGGGCTGACCCCTGGCGAGCAGGAGCAGCGGCTGCTGGAACTCGTCCGCACCCACGCCGCGGCAGTGCTCGGGCACACCGGTGTGGACGCCGTCGCGATCGGCCGGGCGTTCAAAGAGCTCGGCTTCGACTCGATGCGGGTCATGGAGCTCCGCAACCGGCTGAACGCGGCCACGGGCCTGCGCCTGCCCACCGGCGCGGTCTTCGACCACCCCACGGTCACCCGGATGGCCCGCTACCTGCTGTCGGAACTCGTGGAACCCGCGGGCGAGGCGGAGCCGGCCGGGAACGCCGGGGCCACGGTGGACCGGCCTGCCGGCGACGAGCCGGTCGCGATCGTCGCGATGGGCTGCCGCTTCCCCGGCGAGGTACGGACCCCCGAGGACCTCTGGCGGATCCTCGACGAGGGCCGCGACGTCGTCTCCGGCTTCCCGGAGAACCGCGGCTGGGACGTCGAGGGCCTGTACGACCCCGACCCCGAACAGCCGGGCAAGAGCTACGCCCGCGAGGGCGGCTTCCTCCACGAGGCGGCGGACTTCGACGCCGAGTTCTTCGGGATCTCGCCGCGCGAGGCGCTGGCGATGGACCCGCAGCAGCGGCTGCTGCTGGAGACGTCGTGGGAGGCGCTGGAGCGGGCGGGCATCGACCCGACATCGCTCAAGGGCAGCATGACCGGCGTCTACGCCGGCATGACCTACCAGGACTACGGTGCCCGTCTGCACGAGGCGCCCACCGCCCTGGAGGGCTTCCTCCTGACGGGCAAGTCCTCCAGTGTCGTCTCAGGACGCATCGCGTACAGCCTGGGTCTTCAGGGCCCCGCGATCACCGTGGACACGGCGTGCTCGTCGTCGCTCGTGGCCCTGCACCTGGCGGCGCAGGCGCTGCGGTCGGGTGAGTGCTCGCTTGCGCTGGCCGGCGGTGTGACCGTCATGGCGACCCCGGGGATGTTCATCGAGTTCAGTCGGCAGCGCGGCCTGGCCGCGGACGGCCGTTCGAAGGCGTTCTCGGACGCCGCCGACGGCACGTCGTGGTCCGAGGGCGCGGGCATGGTCGTCCTGGAGCGGCTGTCCGACGCGCGGAAGAACGGCCACCCGGTGCTGGCGGTGCTGCGGGGCAGCGCGGTGAACCAGGACGGTGCGAGCAACGGCCTCACCGCGCCCAACGGCCTCTCGCAACAGCGGGTGATCCGGGCCGCGCTGACCAGCGCCGGACTGTCGGCGGCGGACGTCGACGCGGTGGAGGCGCATGGTACGGGGACGACGCTGGGTGACCCGATCGAGGCGGAGGCCTTGCTGGCCACGTACGGTCAGGGGCGCCCGGCCGATCAGCCGCTGTGGCTGGGTTCGCTGAAGTCCAACATCGGCCACGCCCAGGCGGCGGCCGGTGTGGGTGGCGTCATCAAGATGGTGCTCGCCATGCAGAACGCGACCCTGCCCGGCACGCTGCACGCGGACGTGCCGTCGTCGAAGGTGGACTGGTCGGCGGGTGCGGTGGAGCTGCTGACCGAGCAGCGGGAGTGGCCGGAGGCGGGAGACCGTCCGCGCCGGGCGGGTGTCTCCGCGTTCGGTGTGAGTGGCACGAACGCGCATGTGATTCTGGAGCAGGCGCCCTCCGAGCCGGTTGAGGCTGTGGCGGGGGTTGTCGATCTGCCGGTGGTGCCGTGGGTGGTGTCGGGTCGTGGCGCGGAGGCGCTGTGGGGGCAGGCTGGTCGGTTGTTGGCTCGCGTTGAGGGTGATGCTGAGGTGTCGCCGGTGGATGTGGGTTGGTCGCTGGCGTCGGGGCGTGCTGTGTTCGAGGACCGGGCTGTTGTTCTCGGTGCTTCGGGTGACGAGTTGCGGGCGGGGCTTGATGCCCTGGCGCGTGGTGAGTCGGCTGCGGGGGTTGTTCAGGGAGTTGCCGGTTCGGGTCGGTTGGCTGTGGTGTTCTCGGGCCAGGGCAGCCAGCGGGCTGGTATGGGCCGTGAGTTGTACTCGCAGTTCCCGGTGTTCGCGCGTGCCTTTGATGAGGCGTGTGAGGTGTTGGACCGGGAGTTGTCCGGTCATGTTTCCCACTCCGTGAAGGATGTGGTTTTCGGCGGGGATCTGCTGGGTGAGACGGTGTTCACCCAGGCGGGTCTGGTGGACGGGGGGGTGG
>NZ_JAGGOL010000131.1:1669-23928 GCF_018614525.1 Streptomyces sp. ISL-11 | reverse complement strand
GGACTGCCGTGAAGTTCCGTAGCGGCGGGCGACCTCGGTCACCGGCGAGCCGTCCAGCACCTCCACCACGGCCCGGAACCGGTGCTCGACCGTCCAGTCCTCCGCGGCGGTCTCCGCAGGATCAGCTATCTCGCCCATGCCCGCACAACGAGCGGCGCTCGTCAGGGATGTGCCCGGACCGTCAGAAATCTCCCGCGACCGTCAAGCAAGTCCAGCACCAACGGCGTCAAGGATGAGCTGGGACTGCACAGTCAGCCCAGCAGCAGTCGCACACCATCCGCCTCGCCCCCACCACCCTCGCCTGACAGCCCCGACATCCAGGAGGCCCCGCTCACTTGAAGTTGCTGGTCAGTGGTCTGGTGTGATCGTTTTGCGGTGTGCTCCGGCTGGTGACGAGCGGAAGCGCGCTCCTGGGCGACCTGTTCCCTCATCCGCTGCCAGACCCGTTCGGCGACGCCGAGTTCGTCCCGCTCGGGCCGCACCTCGGCCAGCTGCTTGGCCAGCCGTTCTTCGAGTTCGTCCAACTCCGCGCGTCGCGCGGCGATCCGTTCGTGCGCCTCGGGATCCGCCATGGAGCGGATCGTAGAAGGCGCGTGGAGGGCGCCGAGAGGAAACCCGCGAAACCTCCTGCCAGATGATCTACACCGCAGACAGCCGCCCACGACCAGTATGAGTACGCCGAAAAACGATCACGCCACCACGCTGAACAGCGATTTCAAGTGGGCGTGGTCTTTCGGGGTGCCGGCACCACGCCATCCAGCCGGGCCATCGCCGTCCGGTGCCCGGCTGGGTTCGTGGCAGAGGCTTGCGCGGTGAGGAGGAGGTCTTCGTAGGCGTGGTGGTGGCGGGTGGCGGTGCGGTGGTGGAGCAGGTGGGCGGCGCGCTGTGGTTGGCCGGCGTCGACGAGAGCGCGGGCGAGGGTGTCCTGGATGATTTCGCGTTCGACGCTCACGCCGCCGATGCGTTCGGCCTGGTCGCCGAGTGCGGTGAGGAGGTCGACGGCTGCTCCTGGGCGGCCTGTGGTGAGGTGGGCCAGGGCCTGGGCGACGGGGGCGAGCACCTCGGCGTAGTCGGGGCGGGGGTCGCCCGCGGCCCGGCGGGCCAGGACGTGCAGGGCGTCGGAGTCGGCGGCCACCGCCAGGCCGAGGGCGAGCTGGAAGGTGTGGAAGACCTCGGCCCAGCCACCGGGCTCGGCCAGCAGCCGCTGGATGTGATCGAGCTCGGCGATACGGGCGGGCGTCTGCCCGGCGAGCAGAAGACGCCAGTTGGTGGCCGAGCGCATGCCCACGTCCCCGTCATGAAGCTCCGTATCGGCGCGGCGGCGGGCATCGGCGAAGTCACCGGCGGCAATGGACTGCAAGGCCGCGTGCCATTGCAGGTGACGGCGCTGCACCGCCTGCGGGTCGGCTGCGAGCCACGTGTCGACGAAGGCTGTGGCGGCCGGTCCCGAGCCGTAGTCATGCTCGGCGTGCGCGCGGGCATGGACGGCCGGGCCCGCGCGCGGGTTCAGCTCCAGGGCGTGCTCGGCCAGGGCCCAGGCGTCATCGGGACGTCCTTGCTCGGCCCGCGCCCCGGCCAGCCAGGACGCCCACGCCCAGGACTCCGGCCCGGCGAGCGCGTACTGCCGCTCGGCGAGAGCGTGGCCGTGCTTCCGGTACTCCAGGGGGCCGGCCAGGTCGAAGGCGCTCAGCATACTGCCCGCGATCTCGTCGGCCGGGAACTGCGCGAAATGCACGATGAGGTGATCCGCAGTGGCCTGGTAATGCCGGTGCGTGAACAAATAGATCGTGTACACCAGGGACTGCTCCCGCGCACCCGCCCGTGTGGCGTCCCGGTGGGCGAGCACCAGCTCGCTGCGCAGCCTCGCATCGTCCAGCGCCTCGTCGGTCGCCAGCACGACCAGCGCCCGGGACAGTCCGCACCCGGGGCGCCGCTGCGCGAGTTCCTGGAGCGCGGTGGTGGAACGGCCGGTCGCCGCGAGCCATTCCCGCATCGCCGGATCATCCGCCGACAGGCCCGCAACCAGCGGCATCGTCACCGCTCACCACAGCCGATGGACACAGTCTGCCACAGCACAAGCATCACTTCTGGAGAGGTGTCAAGTCGTCAATGGCGGCGAGCACGCTCAGCGTACTGGCCACGGCGCAGGTGAGCCCACTGTTGCCGCAGTGGTTCCGTGGCAGCCCCAGTGGCAGCTGCCCGGCATTGCCCGCCAGCGTTCCCGCGCTGGAACGTGTCGCACCAGCTGCCCTCGGCCCTCCCTCAACGGCGCAGAAGTTGCTGGAGGCCGGATTGCCGATGCCGATGATCGCGTGCGCCGGGGCCGCCGACAACGCCACCGCACCCAGTCCGGTACCGACCAGCAGCGCACGCTTCCGCGCTGACCTGGCCCGCGTCGCCGCACCCATACGCCACCCCGCCCTCGCCCGTACCAGCAACCCCGAAATTTCCATTTACACGGCAACGATCGGGACATCGAGAAGGACACGGTTCCGGGACGCTGGCGCCGTCGTGGAGCTCGCCGGACCAAAGGGCTTCCCCTTGCCCGTCCACGACGGCGACATCGCGGACGCCGAGGGCAACCTCGCGAGAAACCTTGGGGAATTTCGCGATCGCTGACAGCTGATCTTCTTTGCCATCGTCTGCGGTCTGCTCGGCCTGACTCGATTGCCGGAACGCTGACACCCGAGGCCGCCACGCCCGCGCTGCGGGAAGCCCCGGGGCGCTGACCAACGAGACGGAAAGTGACTTTCCAACTACCCCAGCCCCCGCTCACCGAGCGTCATTGATCAGGGGATTAAGCACAGCTAATCACGGTCTGGTCGCGGTGGCGTGTCGCAGGATGCGTATGAGTGAGACTGCCTCCCCGGCCCTCGAAACTTGACCCTTACAAGCCGGCCATTGGTGGCACGGGTGCGGGTTCCGCCCACACGACCGATGAGTTCCGCCTCGCCGCGTCGTCTGCATGTTGGGAACGTCCCCCGTCCGCGCCTGCGAGAGGCCCGAGATGAGATGACAAGGAGCGTGCACACCGTGGACCAGGAGAACGTGAGCGCCACCCTGACTGTCGCCGTGTCCGCCGCGAGGGCGTTCGCGGTGCTGGCGGACCCGACGACCCATTCTGCGATCGATGGCACCGGCTGGGTTCAGGAAGCTGTCGACCAGGCGCCGCTGACCGAGGTGGGGCAGATTTTCCGGATGGACATGTATCACGCCAACCATCCAAACGGTGACTACCAGGTGGCCAACAAGGTCCACGTGCTCGACCCGCCGCGCGCCATTGGCTGGCTGACGGGGGAGGAGAAGGGCGACGGTCATCTGGAGTTCGGCGGCTGGAGCTGGCGTTACGACCTTGCGCCGCTCGGTCCGGCCGAGACTGAGGTCACGCTCACCTACGACTGGTCGGCGGTGCCGCAGTTCATCCGGGAGTACCTCCAGTTCCCGCCGTTCGGCCCTGAGCATCTCACCAACTCGCTGCATCACCTGGCGGAGCTTGTCTCTGGTAGGTGATGTCGTCGACCAAGGTGACCATCAGTACCGGGGATCGCGGTTGGGACGGTACTGGCTGGCGCCCGCTTTGATCTGACCGACACCCAGTGGACGTGCTCGAACCGCTGCTGCCGGTCGGGGCGGTGCCGGGCCGACCGCTGGTTCCCGCGGCGGCGTTGGCCAACGGGGTGCGCTGGCGCGCGCGGGTCGGTGCGCCGTCGGTGGCAACTGGCTGGGTGTGGGCGAAGCCGGTCACCGCGCTGCAGGCACGGGCGGATGCCCGCGGGCTGATCACATGGGAGTCTCGGTCGACTCCAAGATCACGCGGGCGCACCAGCAACGCCGCCGGCGCCCGGCGGGATCACCCCGTCCAGGGCGAGCCAGACGATCACGCGCTCGGGCGCTCGCGGGCAGGTGGACCACGAAGCTGCACCTTGCCTGGAGCAGGGCCGCGAGCTGATGGCGCTGGTGCTCACCGGCGGACAGTGTGGCGATAGCCCGCAGTTCATTCCGATCCTCGAGCGCATCCGCGCCCCGCGCCTCGGCGGGGGCGCCCGCGCCCCCGCCTGGACCGGGTGCTGGCGGCCAAGGCCTTACGTCCCAGGCCGACCATGCCTACCTGCGCCGACGCCGGATCAAGGGCCCGATGCCGATCAAGGCCAACCAGGCGGCCAACCGGCGTAAGCGAGGCAGCGGCGGCGGACGTGAGTACGCCTTCGAGACCAGGTAATAGAAGCAACGTCACGCGGTCGATTGCGGGATCAACAGACTCAAGCGACACCGCGCGTTGGCCACGAGGTACGACAAGCTCGCCGTGGGCTAAATCGGGCCGTGCCGCCGGTCGGAGACACCCCGCCCGCCGCCGGGGCCCCGGCGACGGGCACCGCAGGTACGGCAGACGCGGGGGCGGGTACGGAAGTTCGGGCGCCGGTGCGGGCGCGCCGGAGACAGACGAAGTGCCGGCGGTGGGCGGGCGCCGGGACGCGGCCGCCGTCACGACGCCCGCCCCGGAGGACCGGAGGCGCGGCGGTCCGGGCAGGATGGACCCCCATGACGTGTGGAGGAGACGGGCTCGCGGAACTGCTGGAGCGCGCCGGGCTGGAGACCGTGGGCGACGGGCGGGCCGAGGACGTATTGCCGCCGCGCGCCGCCTGGCGGTCGGTCATCGCCTACGAGGCAGAGCCGGCCGTGGCCGTACTGCAGGCCCGGCCCGACCTTGTCGCCGAGCTGAACGCACAGTGGCACCGGCTGGCAGTCGAGCGCGGGGTGATCGGCGAGGACGGCGTGTTCCTCGTCGACGTCGCCGCCTCCCACACCTGCACCTGCAGCGGGCCTCGCCAGTGGACGCGCGTACGGCTCACCGAGAAATGGGACCTGGCGGGAGTGTTGGGGGACCGCCCCGGACGGCCGGAGTTCGTCACGGCCTCGACCGACGGCGACGCGCTGCTCGGCGTGACCTCCCAGGAGTACGAGATCTGGCTCGTGGCCGTGGACTGTGTCAAGGAGCAGCAGGAGGAGGCTGCGCGGGCCGAGGCGCGGGAGACGCCCGAGGAGCGGGAGGCCGCCTGGGATTCGCTGGTCCGCCGGTTCCCGGCCACGGAGCGGCTGTGCCAGGTGTGGGCGGAGAGTCTGGCGTTCAACGAGGCGGCGGACGAGGAGGTGCTGCTGCGGCTGGTGGGCCTGACGGCCCACCACTTCTGGCGGGGCGACCTACCAGCTGTTGTGATCGATGCCGCCGTCGCCCACCCGTCGTGGCAGGTACGCGGGGCGCTCGCCGACATCCGGCAGGACCTGACGGCCGAGCAGTGGGACCGCCTGCTGCTCGACGAACGGGATCCCAAGCACCTCTTCCAGCTCGCCATGCTCACCGAGAACGCGCATGCCGGGCTGACCAACGCCGGGTACGAAAAGCTCGCCACCGCCCCCGACGCCCAGGTCCGTATCGAGACCGCCCGCCTGCCCGGCCTGCCCGCGCGGCTCGCCACCGCGCTGGCCGCCGACCCCGACCCGCGCGTACGTGCGGGCCTGTGCCGCTTTTCCTGGCCGCACCTGGACCGCCGGCGGAGGGAGAGTCTGCTCGCCGATCCCGAGCACCAGGTCCGCGAGGCGGCGGCCCTGCGCCACCACCAGGACCGGCCGATGCCGCGCGCGGTCTTCGACACCCTGCTGCATCTGGCCCGCCGCGCGGCCGAGGAGTGCCGTCTCACCCGCGACCTGGCCGAGCACCTCGCCACGCACGACGATCCCGGCCTGCGCCTCTCCCTCGCGTCGAACCCGCACCTGGACCCGGACCTCCTCGCCGCCCTCGCCGATGACGAGGACGACGACGTACGCCTCCAGGTGTCCGTACGGCCCGACCTCACCGAGGAGCAGCGCGCCGCGGTCCGCGTCGACATCGACCCGAGCGGTATGCGCGGCGAGCTCGCCTGGGTCAGGGCGCTCCACGACGACCCGGAGGCCATGCGCCGCTGCGCCGCCTCCTCCCACCTCCTGGTACGCAGCAGCGCCGCCCGCGCCAAGCGTCTTCCCCCGGACGCCGTCGAACTCCTCGGCCGGGACGAGGACCGCGTCGTACGCCTCTTCCTCGCCGAATCCTGCGACGACGCCCCGGCCGACATGCTGCTGGAGGTGTGGGGCTGGTGGGACGGCAGCCTCTCCCACCCCGGGCGACCGCGCACGCACCCGAACTTCCCGCGCCAGGGCCTCCTGCGGTACGCCGACGACCCGAACCCGCGGATGCGACAACTGGCCTTGGACGACCCGGAGTCCACGCCCGAGCTGGTGGAACACCTCAGCCGGGACCCGAACGAGGACGTACGGTGGCGGGCCGCGACCGATCCCAGGCTGTCCGCCGCCGCGGCGGTGCGGCTCCTCGACGACCCACGCGAGCGGGTGTGGCGGGCAGCGGCCCGGTGCCCGCGGTTGCCGGCACGCACGTTGGTCCGCCTACTGAGGGACTCCCGAACCGCAGGCGAAGCAGCTCGCAACCCCGCGCTGCCCCTCGCCGTCATGCGCTGGATGACCGAGCCGGAGCACCCCGTGCTGGAAGTCGGCTGAGGCCGCGGTGGTGGGTGTGGGCCGGGTGACGTGCCGCGCTGCCGCGAAACTCGGGGTGTCCGCCTCCGTCCGTACGCCCACACCTGCCACTGACAGGTGAAGTGGTGTTGTCAGTGGTGGGTGTCAGGATCGCCCCATGAATGGTGATCGTTTGCTCTCGACCTACCCGGCGGATGACGATGAGCCCTTTCCGCCGCAACAGTGGTTCGTGCCGGCCCGGCTTCCGCACACCGCCGAGGTCGGCACAGGGCCGGATACGCGCATCCTGCTGACCGGCTGGGAGGTCTGGCCCGCTTCGCTGGGCATCCGGCTGAACGTTTTCAAGCGCCGGGCCGGTGGGGACCGTGGTGGCGGCCCGGGCGGGCTGCGCTTCAGCGTGTTGCTGGCCGACGGACTGCGCGTCAGCACGCTGGACGCCAGCCCGTGGCACGCCGACCGCCGCACAGGGGGTCCCTGCCTGCGACTGCGCGACGGTTCGTCGGGCGTCTTCCATTACGGCATCGAACTGCACCTGTCGCAGTTGCCTCCCGGAGGGCCTCTCACCCTGGTCACCGAGTGGCCTGCGGCCGGCGTCCCGGAGACGCGGACGGAATTCGACGGCACCGCACTGCGGGCTGCGACAGCCCAGGTGGTGGAGATCTGGCCGGACCTGCCGCCGTGGCAGGCGCGGAAGGGCGAAGAGGAAGGCTTCGCCTGGTTGAGCATGGGACCGCAGGAGATCATGGCGCGGCCCGAGCCGCCGTTCATTCCGCAGCCACCCCCATCACGCCCCGTCGATCGGGACCGGGCGGACTGGGATCATATGGGGAACGAGGCATGGGCCGACCCGGACGTGGTGCGGGCCCGCCTGGCCGCCGGGGCCGACCCCGACGCCCCTGAGACATGGCCGCTGCATAGCGCCGCGGTCCACGGAAGCCCGGATTCGGTGCGGGAACTGGTGACGCGGGTCACCGAAGTCGACCGGACCGACGATCAGGGTGAGACAGCTCTGTGGGCAGCCGTGTGCAACGGAGCCGAGGCGAACGCGGCCGTCCTCCTGGCCGCCGGGGCGGATGCCTGGACGCCCCGCATCGGCCGCTGGTCACCCGGCCGCCTCGTGCTGACCACCCGCCTGTCCCCCTTGTTCGCGGACACCGCACCGGCACACGCACGGCTCACCGAAGCCGAACTTGCCGCGTTCGAGGCAGCCGACGAGCAGGCCGCGGTCTTCGGCGAGGACCTGTACACCGAGGGCATCTCAGTGGCGTTCGTCTCCGGGGTCGAGCCGGCCGAGGCCGTCCGCCGGCTCGGTGCCGACCCGCTGGACCCGGGCCCCATGGAGTACGACCCGTACGACGACTGGGACCACAGTGCCCGGGTCGTGGCGGTGACCGCGGTGCCGGGTGGCTGTGTGCTGGTCCAGCAGACTTTTTACGGGCTGTCCACCGACAGTTGGCTGACCGCCCTGACCACCGGCGGCGGCCGGGCCTACGGCGTCTACTTCAACCCCAAGGGCGGCACTTTCGGCACCCTCGCCGAGAACGGCCGCAGACTCCATCGCGAGGAGATCGGCATGCCACCGGGCGCAGAGGAACCAGAAGGTCACTGGACCCACCGCTTCTGGCTCTGGGACGACCAGGCACGGCACTGGAACGGTGACAAACTGGCCTACGCCTGTGACCAGGCCGGCCTCACCGTCCCCGACCGGCGGGCGGTCGCCGGGCCACCCGACCGGTGGGCTGAGATACCCCAGGACAGTCCCTTGCTCGCGGACTAACTGATCTGGCTGTCGCTCGCCGCGCTGGCGTTCGTCACTGGCCGCCGGGCTCTGGCTACGGCCCGGCGGCGCCGCTCTGGTGGGGGCTGGCCTGGCAACAGGGCCTGGCCGATCTCGGCGCGGCCGGCAAGCTCACCCGCGCCTACCGGCCCCAGACCAACTGCGAGGATCTGAAGGTACTCTTCCGACCGGTCTGACTCGCAGACCAACCGGCCGTTCGTGCCTTGTTGCCGATGTGTCGGCCGGCCGGAAGAGCACCTGCGGCTGCACCGGCGGACCGCCGGATGTGACTTGATAAGAGCCTGGCTCACGCGCCTCATCGCAGTTGTGTCCCCGGTGCTCCGTCGGTGCGGCTCCATCCACGTGGACCCGCCAGGAGGACAGGTGCCCAGCAGTTCCAGCTCGAGCGTGACCCTCGGAGTCGACACCCACGCGGACGTCCATGTCGCTGCCGCTCTTGACCAGCTCGGCCGTCGGCTGGGCACCCTCGCCGTTCCCTCGACCCCGGACGGCTACGCCCGCCTGGAGTCCTGGGCCACAAGCATGGGCACCATCGACCAGGTGGGGCTGGAAGGCACGGGCTGTTACGGCGCTGGCTTGTCCAGGTGGATGCGTCAGCGAGGCCACCGTGTCGTCGAGGTCAACCGACCCGACCGCCAGATACGACGGCGGCGCGGGAAGTCCGACGCGGTGGACGCCGAGGCCGCCGCACGAGCGGTGCAGGCCGGCACGGCTACCGCGATACCGAAGACCGGCGACGGTGCCGTCGAGATGATCCGCACCCTCAGGGTCGCTCGCCGCAGCGCGATGAAAGCCCGCACCCAAGCGATCAATCAGCTCAAGGCTCTGATCGTGACGGCTCCTGACACTCTCCGCGAGTGCATTCATGGGGCTGCACCGGGCGGAACTGATCCGCACTGTCACAAGGTGGCGACCGGGGGCTGAGCCGGACACCCTGGCCACGGTCACCAAGCTGTCGATGAGGTCCATCGCCCTGCGCTACCTACAGCTGAACGACGAAATCACAGAGCTCGACCGCCACCTCAACAGGCTCGTCACCCAGGCAGCGGCCGAACTCATGGCTGTGAAAGGACTTGGGGCCGAAACGGTCGCCGCCTTGCTCATCGCTGTCGGTGACAACCCCGAACGGCTCCGCTCCGAATCGGCCTTCGCCCACCTCTGCGGCGTCGCCCCCATCCCAGCGTCCTCCGGCAAAACCAGCCGCCACCGGCTCAACCGCGGAGGCGACCGGCAAGCCAATCACGCCCTCTACATGATCACGGTCACCCGCATGGCCTGGGAACCACGCACACGCGCCTACGTCGCGCGCAGGACAGCCGAGGGCAAGACCAAGACCAAGATCATCCGCTGCCTGAAACGGCACATCGCACGCGAAATCTACCGCCTGCTTGTCCCCCGAATCCCAGACCAGACACCCTCCCAACAGGGCTTGGCAACTGCGGCCTGACCACGCTTGACACCTATAGGAGCATCGGCAAGGTCGAACGCTTCAACCGCACTCTCCTCGACGAATGGGCCTACCTGCGGCCCTACACCAGCAACACCGAGCGCACCACGGCCCTGGCAGACTTCCTCCACGCCTACAACCACCACCGTTGCCACACCGCACTCGGCGGACACCCACCCATCAGCCGTGTCAACAACGCTGCGAGTCAATACACCTAGGGCCTGTCCGGTGAATCAGCAGCCAGCTTGTTGAGCTGCTCGGCCAGTTTCCCGACCTGGCACTGGAGGTCGGTGAGCCGGCGGTGCAGGGCTTGAATCGCCACCAGGGCCACGCCGTTGGCGTCGGTGCAGGAGATGGTGGTGTCGCTGCCGCCCAGGCCGAAGGCGGCCCACCAGTCCTGCGCCATAGGCCCCAGGTGCCGGACGTGGGGCTCGTCCCAGGTGTAGCGCCACGTCGAAACGGGCAGGGTGGTCACCTTCTCCAGGAGAGCGAACCCGTTCACCGCCCCCGGCGAGTCCCCGGCGACCGTCTCGGGGACCGCCCCGGACGCGAGGCCGGCGCCGAGACGGCTGTCCCGCCTGGTTCGCTTTCTCACTCCCACACCACGGGGACCACGTCGCTCTTCACGTTCCGATCCGAGACCCTGACGCTAGCCCCAACCCCTAGGGCGGGTACTCGAAACCCGACATCGATCTGTGCCTGGGCCGTCTCGGCGGTCG
Source organism: Streptomyces sp. ISL-11 (assembly GCF_018614525.1). Lineage (GTDB taxonomy): Bacteria > Actinomycetota > Actinomycetes > Streptomycetales > Streptomycetaceae > Streptomyces. Next base: position 13,439 of record NZ_JAGGOL010000131.1, on the reverse strand, counting down.
CCACGCCCCCCACCAGCAATCCAATCGTGGACACGAGTACTGCCATCCATCGCCGCCAGTTGCTCATCGAGCCCTCCCACATTCCGCGTCCTGGTGGACACCGGCATGAGGCTTCCCGCCCGTCGGCGTCAACCATCCACATGCGACTGCCCTCTCAGGGGACTGTGGAAGCGGGGCGGCAGCGCGCGGCAATGATTCCGGCGCTCAGACCCGGCCTCACGCCCGCCAATGCGAAGCATGGGACCAATGGGTGCAGCCATCACTTTGGACATCCGCGGGGACCACAGTTTCTCTACGGAAGCAACGAAGGCCGCTATCGGGCTTTGTCACCCGGCGCACGGGCCGGGCCCCGGCGTCGGCGATGGGATGTGTGGCCATCTCCGTCCGGCCCGGCCCGGCCCGCGTGGCGCGGCCCCAGGTCGTAAAACCCGGTGGGTCGCCCACACGACCCACCGGACACGGCCTAGGTGTGTTGTCCCGGCAGGTCTGGCGCCAGGTGTTCTTGGTGTAGGCCCAGGCGTTATCGGTCAGCACCCTTTCGACGGTGATGCCTCGTTCGGCGAACCACGTGGCGGCGCGGGTGAGGAAGGCGGCGCATGTGGGGGCAGTCTCGTCGGGCAGGTCCTCGGTGTAGGCGAGTCGGGTGTGGTCGTCCAGGGCGGTGTGCAGGTAGGCGTATCCGGCGCTGGTCCGGTTCCTCCTGCCTTCTGCCCGGCCGAGGACCTTGTGGCCGCCACCGTCGGGGATGCGGCCGAGCTTCTTGACGTCGATGTGGACGAGCTCGCCTGGACGGGCGCGTTCGAAGCGGCGAACTGGTTCACCGGTGGCCCGGTCCAGGACGGCAAGAACGGGCAGCCCGTGGCGTCGCAGAATCCGGTGCGCAGTAGAGGCCGCGATACCGGCGCGGGCCGCCAGCCGCAGCGGTCCGATGCGGTGTTCCTGCCGCAGACGGACGACCTGCTCCTCCACGTCGGCCGGCGTGCGGAGCGGCTGGTGATGCGGGCGGCTGGACCTGTCCTGCATGCCCGCTGTCCCGTGCAGCCGGTAGCGGCCGGCCCAGCGGGCTGCGGTGGTGTGGCTGACCTGGAAGCGTTCAGCGGCCCGCCGCAGCGGCCATCCATCGTCCACGACGCACCGCGCCAGACGCAGTCTGCCAGCGGGGGTCAGCGGGGCATTACGGTGGGACACGAGGGCCTCCTGCGGGTCAGTGCAGATGTCGCAATCCACACCGAACCCAGAAGGCCCTCACCCGTTCAAGCACCACGAACGGGCATGTTGCCCGTCACCAACGTCCCGGGACAACACAACTAGGCCCCGGTCGTGGGCCAGACCCGGCACAGCAGGTCGCCGAGGCGACCCGCAGGCAGCAATCGAAGAAGCTGCTCCCGCCACTCGACCGGGGAATCGGCCGGGCGCGGCTGCGGGGCGGTGCTTGTGGGTAGACGACTGTCGTGGTCGTCTCCGGAGTGTTCACGGGTCTTTCCGGGCTTTCCGTGCGACGGCGCTGGGCCGCGGCCGTCGTTGTATGCCTCGGGCTGTTCCTGATCGGGATGGATCTGACCGTGCTCAATGTCGCCGTCCCGGGCCTGAGGGACGCTCTGGACGCCTCGATGCGGCAGACCCAGTGGGTCGTGGACGCCTACGCGTTGGTGCTGGGAGGACTGGTCCTCTCCGTCGGTGCCGTCACCGACCGCATCGGGCGGCGGAGGGCGTTCGTCGGCGGACTCATGGGCTGCGCCCTCGCTTCCGTCGTCGGTGGGCTCGCCGCCACGCCTGGGCAGGTCATCGTCTCAAGGGCCGGGATGGGAGCGGGGGCGGCTCTGCTGATGCCGGCGACCCTGTCCCTCGTCAGCGGGTTCTTTCCGCAACGGCGGTCGCGTGGCCGGGCGATCGCGTTGTGGGCCGCGGTCGGCGGGCTGGGAGGCGCGCTGGGGCCGGTGATCGGTGGCTGGCTGGTGACCCGGTTCTCGTGGCGGGCCGCGTTCTGGGTCAATCTCCCTTTCGCCGCGACGGCCGCCGTCCTCGCCCTGTGGCTGGTGCCGGCGGTCCGCCCGGTCAGGGACGGGCGTGTTGACCTGCCCGGTGCGGCATTGTCAGGGACCGGCCTGCTGGCCCTGGTCTGGGCGATCATCGAGAGCCCCAGCCGCGGGTGGGCGAGCCCCGGCGTGCTCGCCGCTTTCGCCGTGGCGGCGCTGCTGCTGGTGACTTTTGCCGGCTGGGAGCACCGCGGCCGGGCACCGATGCTGCCACTGCCACTGCTGCGGCGGCCACGGATCAGCATGGCGGCCGGCGCACTGGCGTTGATGTCCTTCGGGCTGTTCGGGGCCCTGTTCCTTACCACCCTCTATCTGCAGGGTGTGCTGGGCTACACGCCGTGGCAGGCGGGGGTGCGGACGTTGCCCTTGCCCGCCGCACTCATCGCGGGAGCGATCGTCGCGGCGTGGTCGTCGGCGCGATGGGGTGAGAAGGCGACGCTGCTGGCTGGGCTGTGCATCGTGGCCGCGGGGTTCGTCGTCCTCGCCCTGACCCGGACGGGTTCCGGGTACGGGCATCTCGCCGTGTTCCAGGGCGTCGCCGGGTTCGGGGCGGGTCTGGTCGCCCCGGCGGCGACGGCCTGCGTCATGGACGCGATGCCGGCCGCCCGGGCCGGTTTGGGCTCGGCCATCAACGATGCCACGCGGCAGGTCGGTGCCGCGCTCGGTGTCGCCGTGCAGGGCTCGGTCCTGGCCGCCGCCTACACCGGCCATATGCATGTCGTGCTCAGGCAGGCCCGCGCTCCCGAGGCTCTTGCACCGGCCGCCGACAACATCCTGGCCGCGGCAGCTGCCGCGGCCCGTCTGCCTGCGGCAGATGGCCGACGCCTGTTGGCCAGTGCGGAGGACGCGTTCGTGACGGGCATGACGCGTGCCGCTGTGGTGGCGGCTCTGGTCAGCCTGTGCGCGGCGGCCGCTTCCTGGTACTGGCTGCCCGGGAGCGTCACCGGCGAGAGCGCCGACGACGGGCCGGGAGTATCACCGCCCTGACGCGGTCACGCTTTCGTCAGGACCAGGCAGGCGTTCTGGCCGCCGAAGCCGAAGGACGTGCTCAGGACTGCGTCCATCCGGTGCTTCCTGGGCGCCGTAGCCACGACGTCGAGGTCGATGCGCGGATCGAGCCGGTCCAGATTGGCAGTGGGCGGGATGAGTTGCTCCTCCAGGGACAGTACAGCGCACGCGGCCTCGATCGCCCCGGCGCCTCCGATGGCGTGACCGAGCGTGCCCTTGTTGGCTGTGACGGGCGGGGGGTCATGGAAGACCCGGCGCAGTGCCCGCGCCTCGGCGAGGTCGTTCGACTGTGTGGATGAGCCATGCGCGTTGACGTGGCCGATGTCGCCCTCGCCCAGCCCGGCGTCGGACAGTGCGGCACGCATGGCCACTACCGCTCCCGCTCCGTCCGGGTCCGGTGACGTGGGATGGTGGGCATCGGCCGAGGCGCCGAACCCGGCGAGCATGGCCCGGCAACGGGCCCGGCGGGCCCGGGCGTGCCGGGGAGACTCCAGTACGAGCACGGCGGCGCCTTCGCCCAGGACGAAGCCGTCCCGATCGGCGTCGAAAGGACGGGAGGCGCGCGCGGGGTCGTCGCGGCGCCGGGAGAGCGTCGACATCTGCGAGAAGCACACGGCCGTCATCGTCGACGCTTGTGGGCATTCCGAACCGCCGGCCAGGATGATGTCGCAGCGTCCCGCGTTCAGCAGGTCCTTGGCGACGCCGAGGGCGGTGGTGCCGGAGGCACAGGCTGTGGAGACGACCAGATTGGGGCCCATGGCGCCCAGGTCCATCGCGATCTCACCGGCGGCCATGTTGGGGATGGAGCGTGGCAGGATCAGCGGTGAGACGGCTCGCGGCCGGCCGGCGGCGAGCTTGGCGTACTCCCTCAACCAGTGCTCCATGCTGGCCGAGCCCACCCCGATGATGACGCCGACCCGGCTGTTGTCCCATGTACCGGGTTCCAGGCCCGCGTCCTCGACCGCCATGCGTGCCGCCGCCACCGCGAGGTGGGTGAAGCGGTTCGTACGCCAGGTGATCCGCCCGACATGGGCTTCGGCGTCGAAGTCCGGTACGCGGCAGGAGAAGTCGACAGGCAGGCCCTGGAGGGCGGGGTCGGTCCGGGCGGTCGAAATGCCCCGGCACAAGCCGCGCCAGGTGGCTTCCCGGCCGACGCCGGCAGGAGTGATCAGCCCCAAGCCCGTGACGGCTACCTCCTGGGAGGTCACGACGTTCCCTCGGGCTGTGTCTGGTGAGGAAATATCGGACTGCCGGAGGCTCCCGACGGCAGCACTGTCCCCAGGACCGCGGTGATGTCGGCGAGCGTCGAGCGGGTACCCAGCCGTGCGTCCTCGGTATCCGGCAGCTCGAGTCCCGTCTGGTCCTCGAAGCGGACCGTCAGTTCCATCAGGGCGAGGGAATCGAGGCCCAGTTCTTCAAGAGTGCTGTCCGGGGTGATGTCCTCGCGGTCGACCTGGAAGGCCTTCACCAGCTCGTCGGCCACTTGGTCGAAAAGAGACTGCGTCATGGTGCGGCTCCAGTGGATCGGGGGTTGGCAGGCGGGTCTTGCGGTCGGCCCGGAGGTCGCCAGCGCACGGGCAGCCGTTCCGGCCCTCTGACCGTCAGGCTGTTCTTGTACGTCCACGAACCGTCCGCCAGCCCGGGCCGGCAGAGAGCCAGGGCCTCCAGGGCGATGTGTGCTTCGAGACGGGCAAGGGGGGCGCCCAGGCAGAAATGCGGTCCCGCACCGAAGGAGAGGTGCTGTGGAGGCGTCTGCCCCCTCCCGGATCCCGCGGTTCGCAGGTGGCGGCCGGGCAGGAACGCATGGGGGTCGTCGTAGACGGCGGGGTCACGGTTGGCGGCAGCCAGGACGACAAGCACGAGGGTGCCCTTCGGTACCCGAATGCCGGTGATGTCGGTGTCCCTCAGCGCACTTCGAGCCGTCAACTGCACCGGCGGGTGCAGACGCAGAGCCTCCTCCACCACCGCGAAGAGGGTGTCGAGGTGCCCCGCGAGCTGCCACCCGGTGGTCTCCGACGCGTGTGCCAGCTCCAGCACGGTGCTGCCGAGGAGGTTGACGGTGGTCTCGTACCCAGCACTCAGCAGCAGGCCGCACGTGGTGACCAGCTCGCCCGTGTCCGCTCCACCTGCGATCATCATGCTGACCAAGTCGTCGCCCGGCGCTTGACGGCGCCGTTCGGCCAGCGTCCGAAAGTAACGGACGAAGCGGTACCGGGCCTGGCCGATGACCGGGTCGGGCTCAGCGCATATGGCGTCGTCCAGGCCCCGCACTACGAGCCGGGAGTCGTGGCGGAACCGCTCACGGTCCGTCTCCGGCACGCCGAGCACATCGCTGATTGCGGACATGGCCAGGGGCTCGGCGAAGTCGGTGATGAAGTCCACTTCCTGCCCGGCATGGCTGTGGACAAGCTCCTGGGCGTGCCGACGGAGCGGCTCCTGGAGGGCGGTGAGCCGGCGTGGCGCGAACCGTGCGGCGACCTGGCCGCGCAACCGGGTGTGCCCCGGAGCATCCAGCTGCAGGAACGAACGGGCCCGCGCGCCCGCCGCAGTCCGCTCGTACAGTGCCGTGGCGCCGTGGCCGAACCGGGGGTCCCGCAACACCTGCGCGGCCGCCCGGTGCCCCAGCACGGCGACGCTGCCGCTGGGCAGCCGGTGCACAGGTCCGTCCTCCAGGGCGCGGGCGGCGAAGCAATAGGGGTCGGCGGAGAACGCAGGATCGTGCATGTCGACGCCGAACACGGCCGCGAGCTCCTGAACAGCCAGGCGGATCTGGTCCACAGGAGGTTCACGCATGAGGGCACTCCGAATCGGCGAGGACCGGCAGGGGTAGTTACACAGCCAGGTGGGCCGGCAACGAGGCGGAGGGAATGGGCGCGTTCAAGCACTGCTGCACTCTGAGATGGTCCGACGTCAACGCCTACGGTCTGGTAGGCGACGCGGCGCTGGCCGCATATGTGGAGGAGGCACGGGCGGCCCTGTGTGTGCAGGTCGCCGACCTTCGCACCGGTGATCCACTGACTCCGCTCGTCTACCTGACCGTACGGCAGCACATCGACTATTTGAAGCCTTTGCGGTGGTGCCCGGAGCCGGTGGAGGTGCGTCTGCACGTGCTGCGGACCCGCCCAGCCGCTGTGGAACTCCTTGCGGAGGTTTCCGACAACGCGCGGATCTATGCCAGGGCTTGGGTCCTTTCCGTATGCTGGGACACCGGAAGGGCCCGGCCTCACCTGCTCTCGCATGCTCAGCTCCGGATGCTGGAGGGCTTCATGCTGCAAGGTCTCCAGCCCGAATCTCGTCGGCTGCCCGGCCATCGGGATCCGGCGCGACGGCCTGAATCTCCGTCTTGAGCCAGGGCCCGCATCATTGGGCCCTCTTCGCTGGGTCCGCTGAGGAGCGCGTGGTGATAGCCAGGCAGGTTGTCCTCGGTCAGGAGGTTGACGACCAGCGCACTGCGCACTGCCCTGGGGAGCTGTGATTGGCTCTCGGACCAGGGAATTCCGCCGAGCGGCCCGTCGAAGTCATGGCCTTGCCCCCAGGGCACCCATTGGTGGGGAAACCACTCTCTGGCCGTGCACAGATGACGGTCGAGAAGCCGGCTGATCTCCTGTCCGAGCTCCAGGCGAACGTTGACGGCCTGCGTACCGGGCATTGATCGGCCACCCCTCTGGGCCGAAGTACGTCCTTCAAGGGAACTTTTCCTCACACGAGCGCTTCATGGGGGCTACCGCGCAAATTCACCTGAATGGGTGACTCGCTCGGCGTGGTGCGGGTGTCCTTAGGCGGGTGGCGCCGGGGGTGGGGGTGGCGTCGTTGGTCTGGTAGCGGTTGATGCCCGGGAGGGTGTGGGGTGGGGTTGTCTCGGGCTTTGTCGTGGTTCCGGCTGTCGGCTCACCAGATCTCGAATTCGGTGACCGTTTCTTCGACCGGCCATGACTCGCTCCGTTGGGGCAGCAGGACATCGACGAAGCCTTCAATGCTCTGGCCGATGTCCACAAAGATCCCGGTCGCACCGGGCGGGGCACCTTCACGACAGTGCCCTTAAACACTTGCTGGAACTGCATGTCTCTCCGGATCCGGCTCCCCTCTGTTTTTGTGACCATGGATGCATTCTTGCATCAAGGCTAGGCTCCCTCGGGTCCTGGCCTTGATGAGGGCGGTATCCGGGCTGCCGTCACTTCTTGTGACCGCCATGGACTGCTCGCTCGTCAACTGCCGTAGGAGTTCATTGAGTTGTGCTCAGCTTCAGGTGTTTCTCCTTATAGCTTTTGGTTTTCCGGGTGTTTATTGGGTGTGGGTTTGTTCGTGGTGGTTGTTGTGTTGGTGGTGGGTGTGGGGGAGGAGGGTGTGGAAGAGGTGGGTGATGGTGGTGGGGTTGAGGTAGGTGGGGTTGTGTTGGTGGAGGGTGGTGAGTCCGGTGGTGGCGGCGGTGATGGTGGTGGTGAGGTGGTGGGGGTTGGTGTGGGGTGGGAGGAGGTTTTGTTGGTGGGCTTGGTGGATGTGGTGGTGGATGTAGTGGGTCCATTGGGTGTGGAGGTTGGGGTGGTGGGGGGTGTGGGTGGGGTGGGTGTGGGGTTGGTGGGTGTTGAGGTGGTAGCCGGCGCGGGTGATGGTGTCGTGGGTGAGTTGGTGGGCGATGAGGTGGGTGGTGTGGATGAGGGTGTGGAGGGGGTTGGTGTGGGGGTGGGGGGTGTGGGTGAGGTGGTGGAGGGTTTGGGTGGCGTGGGTTTCGACGGCGTGGGCTATGGCGGCTTTGGTGTCGAAGTGGAAGTGGAGGGCGCCGCTGCTGACGCCGGCGTGTTGGCTGATGGTGGCGAGTTTGGCGCGGGTGTAGCCGTGTTGGTCGAAGGTGTGGGCTGCTGAGCGGATGAGGGCTTGGCGGGTGTTGATGGCTCGTTCTTGTTTGGTCATTGGGGTTCCTGGGTGGTGGGGGGTCTTGGTGGTGGCGGGGGTGGGGGTGGGGTCGGTGGTGTGGGCGGGTGGGGTGTTGGGTTGTGGCAGACATGAAACCAACTAACTGGTTTTATTTCTAGTTGGATGGCCACGGTCTGTGGTCGTGCTGTGGTCGTGCGTGCCTGTGCCGTGGCTGCTGTCTGCCTGGGGCTCGTGGCCTGGTGGGTCCGTGCCCGCGGGCTTGTGGTGTGTGGGCCGGTGGTGCGTGGTGCCTGGTCCGCGCTTGTCCTGCGCCTGCTTCCGCGGTCGGCCGGGGGAGCGCGCCGGGGTGGCTGCGGGTGGGGGCCGGTTGTGCTGTGCGGGTGTTCCCCTGCCCCTGGGCGCCTGTCCCTGTTCTGCTTTGGGTGATGGTCGCTCCTGGGGCCCCGGTGCCGTCGCTCCTGGGGCCCCGGTGCCTTGGGGTGCGGGTGAAAGCAGGGCGCTGACCAGCCTGTTCGCCAGTTTTTCACCGGCCTGCTCGTTGGTTTGTGTGCCGGTTCGTACGCGGTTCCCCGGTGTCCGCCCGGTGGCCCCGTGGTGGGTGTCGTGGTGCCTGCGGGGGGTGCTTTTCCCGGGTGTCCCGGTGTCCGTCCGGGGTGGGGGCCTGGGGTGTTCCGGGCCCCGACCCCGGGTGGTTTGCGGTGGGTGTTCGGTGGGTGCGGGGCGGGGGTTCTGGCGGGTGGTGGTGGATGCTTGCCGGGTGGGGGAGTGTGTCTGAAATAGCTCTTGTGTGTCCGGGGTGCGGTCTATCGGAGACCTTTGACAAACCGGCACACCGGTTTGTAATCTCGGGTTGAACGGTCGGCTCGTGGCGTCTTTCCGGTGCCGCGTGGACGTGCAGGAGCAGCGGATGAACCAGCAAGCGACCAGTCTTCTCGATCCTCATATACGTGAGCGGCGGGTGCCCCGCCCCCGGGCGGCACCCACCCCCGGCGCAGCGCCGGCGCCGGGGGTGGCGCTCACTCCCGGTGCGGCGCCTGCCCCTGACGCGGCACCCGCTCCCAACAGGGCACCCGCTCCCGGCGCGGCGCCTGCCCCCGGCGCGGCGCCGGCGCTGTGCACGGTGCCCGCGCCGGGCGGTGCGCCATCCTCTGACGGCGTATCAATTCCTCGTTCTATGCCTGTTGCTGGTGCGGTGTCCGTGTCTGACGTGCTGCCTGCCTCTGGTGCTGTGCCTGCGTCTGGTGCCGTGCTGTCGCGTGGTGTCTCGGGTGTCTTTCGTGGGGCGGGTGCCTCGGTTGCTGTGCCGGGTGGGGTTGCTGGTGTGGTGGGAGGTGGGCGGGGCGGGCGGACGGTGCGGGTGCTGGTGATCGAGAGTGATGCCCGGGCCGCGGAGTCGTTGACGCAGGGGTTGCGCCGGCATGGGTATGACACCGATACGGCGGCGACGGGCAGTAAAGCGTTGCAGGCGTACCGGGGGGCGGATCTGGTGCTGCTGGATCTGGAGTTGCCGGATCTGGATGGTCTGGAGGTATGCCGGGCGATCAGGGTGGCCAGTGATGTGCCGGTGATCGCTGTGACGGCGCGGGCCAGTGAGCTGGACCGGGTGCTGGGGTTGCAGGCGGGTGCGGATGATTATGTGGTCAAGCCGTATGGGTTCAGGGAGTTGATGGCCCGTATCGAGGCGGTGATGCGCCGGGCCCGTCCGCTCGGTGTCCCGGCCGCGCAGGTGATCACCAGTGGTCCGCTCAGTATTGATGCCGGGACCCGGGAGATCCGGTTGGGCGGGTGTCGTGTGGAGGTCACGCGTAAGGAGTTCGATCTGCTGCATCTGCTGGCGTCAAGGCCGGAGAAGGTCGTCTCCCGTAAGCAGTTGATGACGCAGGTCTGGGATGATTCCTGGTCGCGGCCTGGGCGGACCATCGATACCCATGTGAGCAGTCTGCGGGGGAAGCTGGGTTCCGCGAGCTGGATCATCACCGTGCGCGGTGTCGGGTTCCGCTTCGGTCACGCCTGACGTGCCGGCCCCCGGCAACCAGTTCCTCGCGTCCACCGCCATGGGCGCCGCCGCCTGCGGTGTGAGCCGCACCCCGGCAGCACCACCAATATCCCGCGGGTCCCATTCTTGCCGCCGGCCCCGAAGCCTTTCGAGCAGGGGAACACTCTCGAGCAGTCGAGCAGTCGAGCAGTCGAGCAGTCCGGTGGTCCTGCGGCCCGGCCATCGTGAACGGCCCGAGCGACACAGCTCGTCCCGAGCGATCCGAGCGATCCGAGTGGCCTGTGTGGCCCTGTGCCCCGGACGCCCCGGACAGTCCGGACGGCCGACGGCCTGGTTGGTGCGGGCGTGATCTGAGTGGCCCTGTGTTCCCGGCGGCATGAGTGTCGTGCACGGCTTCGCGCCCTGAGGGTTTGGGTATGCCGGGGTGGGATGGGCTGCCTGAGCGGTCCCCAGCGTTCCGGGTGGGCTTTGAGCGGCTTCGTCGCCGAGCGGCCTGCGACCGGAGGACCGGCCACCAAAGCACCCGGACAGCAGAGCACCCGGGCAGCAGAGCATCTGAGTGACCGAGCAGCTGAGTGACCGAGTGGCCCAGTGCCTGAGTGCCTGAGTGGCTGAATGGTTTGTGGTGGGTGCGTGGTGGAGGCCGGCCTGGTCCCGTTGATGTGACTGGGGGCGGTCGCTGCGCTGTCGTTGATGTTCTTTGATGAGATTCACCAAGGTCTGATGGGGGACTGCCTTGATGTTCCATTCCGTGCTTTCCAGCCCGCTGATACTTCGCGCGCGGCCATGCCGTGCGCACCCCGTGCAGCCCGCCGGCCCGCCGAGCCCGCCATCACCCGGCCGGCGCCGCCTGGATCACGTGGATCACGTGGATCACGTGGATCGTCTGGGCCCGACCCGACCCGGCCCGGCCCGGCCCGTGCCGTACGCCGCCGTACGCCGTCGCTTTGGAGCGCTGTCCGGTGACCATGACCCCGTAGAGAACGCTCCCGGCGAGGGCCCCGGCCCGTTCCGCGCCGCACGGTGCTCTGCCTTGCACAAACTCGCCGCCCGGTAGGAGCCGGCAGACGGTATGAGTTCGCTGCCCGGTGCGCGCCCTACTGCCTGGCGTGCCCTGCGTTACGCACCTCGCGCCCGCCAGGGTGGTGTGGCGGTACGGGCCTGCTGCCCGGCACACAAGCTCCTGGGGACTGCGGTACGCGTGGGATGGGCAGTTGGCCGCCCTGGTACTGGCCCGGCCTGCGTGGTGACCCCGGCCCGGTGTGCGGTGTGAGTCCGTTCCCCGGGGGTCTCACCAGGGGTCCCGGTGAGAGGCGGAGGGATCCCGGCGTCCGCCGAGGTCTTCTTCTGCACCCGCCGGGCCCGCAACCCCAGGGGCAGGTGCCCTGGCAGCCGCGGTGCCCTGGCACCCGTGGGCAAGTGCCCTTGGCACTCCCGCCGGGCTCCAGTACCCCCCCCCGGCTCGGGTAGCTGGGTTCCGGTACCGCCGGGTTCCGGTACCCGCCGGGCCCGGGTACTGCCGGAGCTCCGGTATCCGCCGGGCTGGACTCGGTATCCGCCGGGCTCCGGTGTCGCCCGGGGTTCTGGTGCTCCTGGTGGGCTTGCCGTCTGCCGGCATGCCCGCCCTGGCGTGCGCGGGGGCGACCACCGGCACCGGCATCCCCTGCCCGTGCCCCTGCCCGTGCCCGTGCCCGTGCTTATGGGGTGTGCCGGTGTTCCGGTGGTGGCCCGTGGTTTCCCGTTTCCGTTTCCGTTTTCGTGTTCCGTTTTTCCTACCAGTTGCGAGGTTCAGCAGTTCATGAACGCCACCATCAGCACGCTCACCTCCCCTCCCACGCCCGCACCCGCACCCGCACCC
>NZ_JAGGOL010000131.1:0-1603 GCF_018614525.1 Streptomyces sp. ISL-11 | reverse complement strand
CGCCGTTGTTGTTGTCGGCCGCGACACCGGAGGAGTTGTGTGCGCGGGCCGCCCGCCTGCACGGTCTCCTGCACACCGACCCCACCGCCCCTCTCACCACCACCCCTCTCTCCACCGCCACCACCACCGCCACCGATACCGCGGCTGCGGTTGGTGTGCCGGGGGGTCCGGCTGGTGGGGTGGTGGACGGGTACCGGGCGGTGGTGGTGGCCTCGGGCCGGGATGAGGCGCTGGGCGGGCTTGAGGCGCTGGCCGCGGGCAAGGCGGCTCCTGCCGTGGTCACCGGCCGCCCCGTGGGCGGGGGGCTGGCCTTCTTGTTCACCGGTCAGGGCGCGCAGCGCCCGGGAATGGGCCAGGAGCTGTACGCGTCCTTCCCCGCCTACGCCGATGCCTTCGATGAGGTGTGCGACGCCCTGGACCGGTATCTGAGCCGTCCGCTGCGCGAGGTCCTCGCCGACAGTGATCCGGCGGTGCTCAACCGTACGGAGTTCACCCAGCCGGCGACGTTCGCGCTGGAGGTCGCGCTGTTCCGTCTCCTGGCCGCAGGGGGCTTGCGCCCGCAGGTGATGGCGGGGCATTCGATCGGTGAGATCGCCGCCGCGCATGCCGCCGGCGTGCTGTCCCTGCCGGACGCGGCCCGGCTGGTGGCCGCGCGGGGTCGGCTGATGCAGGCGCTGCCCGCGGGCGGGGTGATGGTCGCGGTCCTGGCGGGTGAGGAGGAGGTGCTGCCGTTGCTGGCGGGCCGTACCGACAGGGCGGGGATCGCCGCGGTCAACGGGCCTGCCTCGGTGGTGGTGGCCGGTGCCCGCGAGAGCGTCGAGGAGATCGTGGCCGAGCTCAAGGCCGCCGGCCGCAAAACGCGTGCGCTGCCCGTCAGCCACGCCTTCCACTCACCGCTGATGGAAGAGGTCCTTCAGGACTTCCACGCGGTGATCAAGGACACCGTCTTCGCCGCGCCCCTCATCCCGCTGGTCTCCACCCTCACCGGCCTGCCCGCGGACAAGGACATCCGTACGCCCGAGTACTGGGTCCGTCATGTGCGGGGCGCCGTCCGCTTCGCCGATGCCGTGCGGACCCTGGAGGACCAGGGGGTGCGTACCTATCTCGAGATCGGCCCCGACGCCCCGCTGACGGGTCTGGCCAAGTCCTGCCTGGCCGCCCCCGAGCGGGCCGCTCTGCTGCCCGCCCTGCGCCGTGCCCGTCCCGAGGCCCGCACGCTGGTCACCGCCCTGGCCCATGCCCACGTGCGCGGCGCGCGCATCGACTGGCCGGTCTTCCACCCCCACACCCCCACCACCTGACCTTCCACCACCAGGCCCCGGCTACCGGCCCCCGGTCACCAGGTCCCGCCGCCGGGCCTTGCTGCCGCCCCCGGTAGCGGGTCCCCGCCAGGGGCCCGTCACCCGTCACCCGTCACCCGGGCCCCGTACGCAGGCCCTGGCCTGCTGGCCCCCAGCCTCCCGCTCTCACCTCTCCCGGCCCGGTCCCGTACACCAGCACCCGCCTCCCTCCATGCCCCGGACCTCCGGGTTCCGGCGGGCGCCGGGCCCCTGCGGGTGTACGGGCCGGCCAGGGCCCTGCGGGTGTACGGGCCTGCGGGGCC
>NZ_JAGGOL010000130.1 GCF_018614525.1 Streptomyces sp. ISL-11 | reverse complement strand
GGCCGGGGGGCGGCGGGAGCTGGCCGCCGGCCGGGGTGCCCTGGTCCGCGAAGTAGCCGGGCGGGGCGATGGGCGCGGCGATGGTCGCCGCCGCGTGCACCTGCGGGGGTGCGGCGGGGGGCGGGGTGCTGCCGGGCGGGGGCGGGAAGCCCTGGTGCGGCGGCGGGGCCGGGAACGCCTGTGCCGGGGGCGGCGTGTGGGCCTGGGCGGGCACGGGAGCCGGGCCGCCCGGGGCCGCGAAGGCCGGGGGCGGGGTCGCCTGTGCCGGCGGGGCGAACGCCGGGGCGGCGGCCTGCGCCGGGACGGCCTGCGGCGGGGACTCGGGCTCGGGCTCCTCCGCCAGCACCTCACCGCCGAAGTGCGTCAGCAGCGCCTCCAGCCCGCCGTCGAAGCCCTGCCCGACGGCGGCGAAGCGCCAGACGTCCTTCAGGTAGAAGTCACCGAGCATCACCGCGCGTTCGGTGCTGAATTCCGCACCGGTGAAGGAATAGCGGGCCACTTCCTCGCCGCCCGCGACGACGCGCAGATAGCCGGGCCCGATCTGCGACATCTGGCCCGTGCCGTCGACCGTCGCGGTGAAGGAGAGCTTGTGCAGCTGCGGCGGGATCCGGTCGAGGGTGACCCGGAAGGACTCGGTGTCGCCGGCCTGGGCGCCGAGCTGCTGGATGGCGCCCTCGGGGGAGGCGGGCTGGTTGAAGAAGACGAAGTACCGGTCGTCGGAGAGCCGCTCCTGGGCGTCGAGGCCGAAGCAGCTGATGTCGAAGGTCAGGCCGGGGCCGGCGATCTGCACACCCACGTACAGATCGGTCCCCGCCGTCAGATCACTGATCTTGGCCTTGTGGCCGCGCTGGAATTCCCTGGCCATGCGTAACGACCGTCCCCCATCCGAACGTGCGATGAATGCGTTGCGTCAGGCTAACGGTTGTGCCTGGGCTTTCACTCATTCGCTCCGGGCCGCGGGCAGGTGCGGCAGCCGGTCGGCGGCGACCACGCCCTCCAGATAGCCGCGGGCGCGCTCGGTGCGCGGATAGGCGTCGAGGAGCCGCCAGAAGCCCGGGCCGTGCCCGGGGACGAGCAGGTGGGCCAGTTCGTGGAGGAGGACGTAGTCCACGACGTACTCGGGCATGCCCTGGAGCCGGTGGGAGAGGCGGATGCTGCCCTCGGCGGGGGTGCACGAGCCCCAGCGGGTGTTCTGGTTGGTGACCCAGCGGACGGACGCGGGGCGTGCCCGGCCGCCCAGGTATTGCTCCGACAGCCGTCCGGCCCGCTCGGCCAGCTCGGCGTCGCCCAGCATCCGCTTGCTCTCCTGCGCCGCGAGCTTGTCGAGCATCACGCGGACCCAGCGCTGCTCCTCCGCCTCCGACATGCGGGCGGGGATGAGCACGACGGTCCGGTCGGCCTCGCGGTACGCGGAGACCGTTCTGCGGCGGCGCGCGCTCCGTCTGATCTCGACCGCACCGGATCCCGGGCCGCTGGTGAGCGGGCTCGGGGCGCTGCGCGGTGGTCGTGCGGCACTGTGCAGAGGGTCGACGGGCACGGCCCCGACGTTACCTGCTGGCGAGGCGTGAAGTCCCGCCCATCGCTCGTTGTCGGGGCAAAGAGCCGGAGCGCGCACGGCTTGTATGACAATCACTCCGTGCCTGTGGACAACCGCGCGCGGTGACCGGCGGGATCCCCCATTCTGGGGGCCGACCGACGGGGGGAACGACCATGCGGACGACTCAGCGGACAACGCGGCGGACGACTCGCACGACTCGGCTCACGACTCAGGAGACGACGCGCACGGCTCAGGGAACGGCGGCTCAGGGGACCGCCCGGGCGGCGGGAGCGGCCCGGACGGCGGCGGGGGCCGGGCCGGAGGACTCCGCGCATCCCATGCTCAAGCCCGCGCTGCGGCGCGGCTGGCGCGATCGCGACACCGTGCAGTTCGGGGTGACGCCGGCGCACGCGGTGGTGGTGGGACCGGTGGACACCGCGACCAGCAGCTTCCTCGGGTTGCTGGACGGCACGCGCGGCATGCCGCTGCTCCGGCGGGAGGCGAGGGCGGTGGGACTGCCCGAGGGCAGGGTGGACGCACTGGTGGAGAGGTTGACGGGAGCCGGGCTGCTGGACGACCCGCGGGCCGGTGGCGAGCGCGCCGCCGCCGTGCGGGAGCGGGGCGCGGTGGTGGAGCGGCTGCGGCCGGACCTCGCGTCGCTGTCCGTGCTGCATCCGGGCCAGGGTGCGGCGATGGGGCTGATGGGCGCCCGGCAGTCGATGCGGGTGCAGGTCCGGGGCGCGGGGCGGGTGGGGTCGGCGATCGCGGCCCTGCTGTCGGCCTCCGGCGTCGGCCGGGTCGATGTGATGGACGGCGGCTGCGTGGAGCCCTGGGACGTGGGACCGGCGGGGGTGGGCGCCGAGCGCGTCGGTGAACGGCGTGACGCGGCGGCGCGGCGGGTCGTACGGGAAGCGGCGCCCGGCCCCCGGCCGCGGACGCGCGGAGGCGGTGAGGAGGAGCCACCGCTGGCCCTGGTGGTGTTCGCGCCGCGTGACGGGCTCGCCGCCTACGCGCCCGACCCCGGCGCGGCGGAGGAGCTGATCTCGTCCGGAATTCCCCATATGTACGCGGGTGTCCTGGAAGCCACCGGATTGGTGGGGCCGTTGGTGCTGCCGGGAGGATCGGCGTGTGCGGGCTGCGTCGAACTCGGGCGCGCGCAGCGGGACACGGCTTGGCCTCGGATGCTCGCCCAGTGGCGGTCCGGCCGGGGCTCGGGGGTACCGTCGTGCGACATGGCACTGGCCACGGTGGTGGCGGGGCTCACCGTGGCGCGGGCGCTGGCCTTCCTCGACGGCGGGTCCCCGGCGAGCGCGGGGGTGCGGCTGGAGCTGGCGCTGCCGGGTCCGGCCTGGCTCCCGCGGCCCGTCGAGCCGCATCCGCGGTGTCCGTGCGGCGCGGCGGGATCCTCCGATCCCGTATATGCCTCGGCCGCGGGGACACCGCACGGGACAATGAGCAGGTAACCGCCGTCCGCGGCGTGGCTGTTCAGCTAGTTGGAGGGGCGCATGTCTGATCTTCCCCGCAAGGCGGTCACCCGTACCGCCAAGTTGGCCGCGCTGCCCTTGGGGTTCGCGGGGCGCACCGCGCTCGGGCTCGGGAAGCGCATCGGCGGGCGGTCGGCGGAACTGATCGCGGCGGAGCTGCAGCAGCGCACGGCCGAGCAGCTCTTCGCGACCCTGGGGCAGCTCAAGGGGGGTGCGATGAAGCTGGGCCAGGCGCTGTCGGTCTTCGAGTCGGCGCTCCCCGAGCAGGTCGCCGGCCCCTACCGGGCGGCGCTGACCAAACTTCAGGAAGCGGCTCCCCCGATGCCGGTCGCCTCGGTGCACGCGGCCCTGGCGGAGCGGCTCGGCGCGGACTGGCGGGAGCTGTTCCAGGAGTTCGACGACCGGCCGGCGGCGGCCGCATCGATCGGGCAGGTGCACCGGGCGGTCTGGCACGACGGGCGCGCGGTCGCGGTCAAGGTGCAGTATCCGGGGGCGGGCGAGGCCCTGCTGTCCGACCTCACCCAATTGGGGAGGTTCGCGCGCCTGCTGGGGCCCCTGGTTCCCGGCATGGACATCAAGCCTCTGATCACCGAGCTGCGCGACCGGGTGTCGGAGGAGCTGGACTACGAACTGGAGGCGCGGGCCCAGAGCGCGCACGCGCGGGAGTTCGCGGGCGACCCGGATGTGACGGTCCCGGCCGTGGTGCACCAGAGCGATCAGGTGCTGGTGACGGAGTGGATGGAGGGGCTGCCGCTGTCGGAGGTGATAGCCGAGGGCACCCCTGAGCAGCGGGACCGCGCCGGTCAGCTCCTGGCCCGCTTCCTGTTCTCGGGCGCGGCGCGCACGGGGCTGCTGCACGCCGATCCGCACCCGGGCAACTTCCGGCTGCTGACCGGGGACGCCCCGGACGGTCCGCCGGAGAAGTGGCGGCTGGGCGTGCTGGACTTCGGCACGGTGGACCGGCTGCCGCAGGGGCTGCCGGTCGAGATCGGCACCGCACTGCGGATGACGCTGGACGGCGAGGCCGAGGCGGTCCACGAGCTGCTGCGGGACGAGGGGTTCGTCAAGCCGGAGATCGAGCTGGATCCGGGGACGGTGCTGGACTATCTGCTGCCGATCATCGAGCCGGCGCAGGTGGAGGAGTTCACGTTCACCCGGGGCTGGATGCGTGCCCAGGCGACCCGGATCGCCGATCCGCGCTCCCCCGCCTATCAGCTGGCGCGGCAGCTCAATCTGCCGCCGGCGTATCTGCTGATACACCGGGTGACGACCAGCACCATCGGGGTGCTGTGCCAGCTGGGCGCGACCGTGCGGCTGCGCGAGGAGATGGAGGCGTGGGTGCCCGGATTCGCGGCGGCCGACGAGAGCCAGGAGGCGCCGGCCTGAGAGGCCGGGCCCCGCGGGCGGCGGCACGCTCTCACCACCAGGACGAGTCGAGCCGCCCCTCGATGGCTCTGAGGTTGGCGCGGGCGCAGTCGTCGCAGAAATAGCGGCGGCTGCCGTTCTCGACGGAGCAGGTCCAGGTCGGCGGCGTACCGTCGGCGGCGGCGCCACAGCCGGCGCACGTCACGGGCGCGGCGGTCTCGGTGGCCTCAGGTTCCAACTGCACTGGTTCATGCGACTTCTGGTCCACTCTCCGACGATATCCCCGTGAACGGGTCGGGATGGGCACAACGCACCCAACGCCCGAGGGGCCGGTCCTTCCGGACCGGCCCCTCGGGCGTGCGGTGGGAGGCGGGCCGCCGGTCTCCCGACGGCCCGGGCTCGGTGTCAGTGCATGACCGCCATGGCCAGGGCGCGGCGGGCGCGCAGCGAGGCGCGCTCGGCGCGGCGCTGCATCCGCCGGGCGGCGGCCAGGCGGACGGCCGTGCGTTCGGACTCGGCCTCCCGGATGAGGTCGCTCATATGGGCGCGAGCCATGGCTTCTTGGATGAGTTGCATTTCGAGGTTCCTGTTCTGGCGCGGGGCGGTGGCGCGGGAGGTGTCACGGGCGGGGGCTGCGGAGCCGAATGGCTCGGTGGCGGGGCGGCGCATGGTCGGATCCTGCTTCTTGGGGTCGTGCGTGGTGGGGCGGTCGATGGTGCCGAAGAGGTTCATGCGGCGACCGGGTTCTTGCGCGGACGGCCACGGGGGCGCTTGCGGGCCACCACGACGCCCTGGACGAACAGCTCGCCGCCCCAGACGCCCCACGGCTCGCGGCGGTCCAGCGCGCCGGCGAGGCAGGCCTCACGCAGCGGGCAGGTCCGGCAGAGCGACTTGGCGTACTCCACGTCGGCCGGGGTCTCGGCGAAGAAGACCTCGGGGTCGTAGCTGCGGCAGGGAACGGGGGTGCCCAGGTTCTCGATCGCGTCGTCGAGGTCGGTCAGGGCGGTGAGGGGGGTCAAGGAGTCCTCCGTGGGGACAGGCGGGGGGATCAGGTCGGTCGCTACTGACGGGGTGTGTGCCTTGAGTTGCACGGTGTCTTTTCCTCGTCTGTTCTTCCGGCTGGTGGCCGGGCTGGTTCCCCTCGTCGTGCGAGGGGGCAAACAAAAGGGCCGCGGATCCCGGTGTGGGTTCCGCGGCCCTGGAAGGTGCCGACCTGATCATGCCGATCAGGCTGGATCTCTCCAGGGTTCGAGCCCACGGAAGGCCCACATCGTGTGGTGCTGCTGCTGTGCGTCCAGGGATCCGGCGCCGTTGGCCGTCGTTTCAAGGGCATAGGCCGGGGCCAGTGCCTTTGCTGCCGCCGTTACCGCGAACGCCTTGGTCGGTCGCTCATTGCCCAGGGAGGTGCCGGTGCTGGACAGACCGGTGACCTGGGACGAGAGCGGGGACGAGCCGAAGGGGAAGCCGAGGGAACGCATGGCGACGACCGGGCGATCGGTCATTTTGTTGCTGGGCTTGAAGCTGATCATTGGTCTTCGCCTCCTCTCGGCGTCTTGGGGGACCGGTCGAAACCAGTCCGGGTCGGTTCAGTACAGCACGGATCGACCGGAACTCGGAAGTGCCGTTCTCTCCGTGCTCGGAAGGCTATGGCCAGGCCGTCCGCGTGCGCAAACTATTTTTCCGGAGATTCTTCCGACGTGTCGGAGGACTCCTCCCCGGCCCCTCCCCCGGAGACGTCTTCCGAGGTGGGCACGGTCAGGTCATGGCCCGCGCACAGGGTCAGGACGTCGGCGCCGAACTTCTCGAGCTTCCGCCCTCCCACACCGGAGATGCTCGCGAGCTCCGATTCGGTTCCCGGAACGGCCTCCGCGATCGCGAGGAGCGTCTTGTCGGTGAAGACGCAGTAGGCGGGCTGGCCGAGCTGTCCGGCCTGTTCGGCGCGCCACTCGCGCAGCCGCTCGTACAGCGCCTCGTCGAGCTCGGAGGGGCAGTCCTCGCAGCGCATCAGCTTGATCTCGCCCGCGTCGGTCAGCGTGCGCCCGCAGACCCGGCACCGGGCGGGCCCGCGCCGCTTGCGCGCGCCGCCCCGCTCCACACCGGCCGCTCCGCCCGGGGCGGCGGCCGTCCTGCCGCCCGCGCCCGCCCGGCCGGCACCGGTCGATCCCGGCCGCAGACCGTTGAGGAAACGGCTGGGGCGACGCACGGCTCGGCCGCCCGGGGACCGGGACAGCGACCAGGACAGGAAGAGGTGGAGGCGGGCCCGGGTGACGCCGACATAGAGCAGCCGGCGCTCCTCCTCCACCTGCTCGTCGGTCTTGGCGTATGTGATCGGCATCATGCCCTCGCTCAGCCCGACCAGGAAGACGGCGTCCCACTCCAGGCCCTTGGCGGCGTGAAGTGAGGCGAGGGTCACACCTTCCACCGTCGGGGCGTGCTGCGCGCTCGCCCGCTCGTCCAGCTCGGCGACGAGATCGCCGAGGGTCGCGCCCGGCTTGGCCCGTACGAAGTCCTCGGCGAGCCGCACGAGGGCCGCGAGGGACTCCCAGCGGTCCCGGACCGCCCCCGAGCCGACGGGCGGCTCCGGGGTCCAGCCGCGCGTCCCGAGCACGGCCCGCACCTGGGAGGGGACGTCGTCGGCGTCGGCGAGCTGAGGGTCGGAGTGGCCTCCGGCGCGGGCCGCGCCGCGCAGCAGCAGTCCGGCCTCGCGAACCTCCGGGCGCTCGAAGAACCGCTCGGCGCCACGGAGCTGGTAGGGCACCCCGGCGTCGGCGAGGGCCTGCTCGTAGACCTCGGACTGGGCGTTGATGCGGTAGAGGACGGCGATCTCGCTCGCGGGCACCCCGGAGTCGATGAGCTCGCGGATCCGGCGGGCGGTGCCCTCGGCCTCGGCGGGTTCGTCGGCGTATTCCGTCCAGCCGGGCTCGGGGCCCGTCTCGCGCTGGGAGATCAGCTCCAGGCGGTGCTCGGCGGCGCGGCCGCGCGCCTGGGACAGCAGGCCGTTGGCGAGGTGGACCACCTGGGGGGTGGAGCGGTAGTCCCGGACGAGCTTGACGACCGTAGCCCGGGGGTGGCGGGTGCGGAAGTTCAGCAGGTGGTCGGGGGTGGCGCCGGTGAAGGAGTAGATGGTCTGGCTGGCGTCGCCGACCACGCAGAGATTGTCCCGGTCGCCCAGCCACAGCTCCAGGAGGCGCTGCTGGAGGGGGCTGACGTCCTGGTACTCGTCGACCACGAAGTGCTGGTACTGGCGGCGGACCGTCTCGGCGATGTCGTGGCGGTCCTGGAGGACGCCGACGGTCAGCAGCAGGACATCCTCGAAGTCGATCACACCGCGGTCGCGCTTGAGCTGCTCGTACATGGCGTAGATCCGGCCGATCTCGGCCGGGTCGCGAGGAGCCTCCCGGCCGGCCTTGGCGGCCGCCGGGGCGTAGTCCTCGGGAACGGTCTGGGTGACCTTCGACCATTCGATCTCGCCCGTGACGTCCCGCAGCTCGTTGCGGTCGAGGCGGATCCGGCAGCGGGCGGCGGCCTCCGCGACGATCTGGACCTTCCGCTCGGCCAGGCGCGGCACGTCACCGCCGACGGCCTTGGGCCAGAAGTACTGGAGCTGGCGCAGCGCCGCCGAGTGGAAGGTGCGCGCCTGGACACCGCCGGCGCCGAGCTGGCGCAGGCGGCCGCGCATCTCGCCGGCCGCGCGGTTGGTGAAGGTGACGGCGAGCACACTGGCGGGCTGGAGCACCCCCGAGCGGACGCCGTAGGCGATGCGGTGGGTGATCGCGCGGGTCTTGCCCGTACCCGCTCCGGCCAGCACGCACACCGGACCGCTCAGGGCCGTCGCCACCTCGCGCTGCTCCGGGTCGAGCCCGGCGAGCACCGCGTCCGGGGAGTCCGGAACCGGCGGGAAGAGGGAGGAGTGCGTTGCTGCTGTCACTCCGCCATGCTGCCAGGTCCGCGGGGGCGACCGGGAATGCTGTCCACAGGCGGGACCACCCGGTCGTACTAATGCGGGAATGGCTGGGGATGGGTGCGCGTTCTACCACCGCAGTAACACCCATGACCTAGAGAGAGCGAGGGCGCATGTCGGGCACCGTGACGATGTACAGCACCACCTGGTGCGGCTACTGCCGTCGGCTGAAGAGCCAGCTGGACCGCGAGGGAATCGCGTACAACGAGATCAACATCGAGCACGACGCCGACTCGGCGGCCTTCGTGGAGAAGGCGAACGACGGCAACCAGACGGTCCCGACGGTCCTGGTGACCCCGTTGAGCGGCGCCACGCCGGTCACGATGACCAACCCGTCGCTGGCCCAGGTCAAGCAGGCGCTCGCCTCCTGACGCGCCGGCCCGCGCACGCGAAACGGCCCGGGCACCGACACCGTCGAGTCGGTGCCCGGGCCGTTTCGCGTGTACCTCAGCCCCAGGCCGGGCTCTGCGGCAGCGGCTCGCCGTACCAGAGCTCCAGCAGCCGGGCCGCGATCGAGATGCCGGTGGGCGGGAGCACCTCCCCGGACGCGAAGGCCGCCCGCAGCTCCGCACGGGAGAACCAGCGGGCCTCGTGGATCTCCTCGCCGTCGACCTGGATGTCGGAGGAGGTGGCCCGGGCCATGAAGCCGAGCATCAGGCTGGAGGGGAAGGGCCAGGGCTGGCTGGCGACGTACTCCACGTCACCGACCGTCACGCCCGCCTCTTCGGCGACCTCGCGCCGCACCGCCTGCTCGATGGACTCCCCCGGCTCCACGAAGCCGGCGAGCGTCGAGAAGCGGCCCTCCGGCCAGTGCATCTGGCGGCCCAGCAGCGCCCGGTCGTCCTTGTCCGTGACCAGCATGATCACGGCCGGGTCGGTGCGCGGGTAGTGCTCGGCGCCGCAGGCCGGGCAGCGGCGGATGTGGCCGGCCGCGGCCACGACCGTGCGCTCCCCGCAGCGTGAGCAGAAGCGGTGCAGTCGCTGCCAGTTCTCCAGGGCCACCGCGTGCACCAGCAGCCCGGCGTCGCGCGGCGACAGCAGCAGCCCCGCCTCGCGCAGCCCCGCGGGGCGCGCCGACTGGTCCATGCGCCCGGGCAGGGCGTCCTTCTGCAGGGCGAAGTAGGCGATGCCCTTCTCGTCCTCGCCGAGGAAATAGCGGTGCGTCTCGGTGACGGGCGCCTCGAAGGCCGGGGTCATGACCAGTTCGGTGCGGCCGTCGGCGGTGTCGTCGATCAGCACCTGGCCGCCGGAGACCACGAAGACCCGCGTGGAGGGGTGGCTCCAGGCCGCGGCGAGCCACGCCTCGTCCAGACGGTGGTGCGCGGCGCGGTCGATGCCGCTGTCGCCGCTGAGCGTGATGGGCCGGGCGGCTGCGAGATCGGTCCAGGTGGTCACGGCTGCTTCCAACTCCCCCTGCGAGTGGTGGTGGTACGTCGAGCGTGGACTAGCGGGCGCGCCCGGCCTCCGCGAGGTCGGTCCACAGGTGGGCGGCGGTCTCGACGCCCTTCATGAGGAGGTCGAGCTCGACCTTCTCGTTCGGGGCGTGCCAGCCGTCCGACGGCACCGAGATGCCCAGGAACAGCACCGGGACGCCGAGCACGTCCTGGAGGTCGGCGGCGGGGCCGGAGCCGCCCTCGCGGGTGTAGCGGATCTTCTGCCCGAAGGCGCGTCCCATGGCCCGCACGACCGACTGGAGGTACGGGTGGTCGAGCGGGGTCAGGCAGGGGCGGGTCGCGCCCCAGAAGGTGATCTCGTGGCGGATGCCGTCCGGCAGGCGGCCGGCGACCCAGTCCCGTACGGCCTGCTGGACGCGGTCGGCGTCCTGGCCGGCGACGAGCCGGAAGGAGAGCTTCAGCTGGGCGGTGGACGGCACGATGGTCTTGCCGCCGGGGCCCTGGTAGCCGCCGGAGATGCCGTTGACCTCGGCGGTGGGACGGGCCCAGATCCGCTCCAGGGTGGTGTTGCCGTGCTCGCCGAGGGCGGCGTGCGAGTGGGCGGTGCGCAGCCAGCGCTCCTCGTCGAACGGCAGCTCGGCGAAGAGCTCGCGCTCGCGGTCGGTCAGCTCCACGACGCCGTCGTAGAAGCCGGGTATCACGACGCGGCGGTCCTCGTCGTGCAGGGCGGCGACCAGCCGGGCGGCCTCGGTGGCCGGGTTGGGCACGGCCCCGCCGAAGGTGCCGGAGTGGATGTCCTGGTCGGGCCCGAAGAGGTCGATCTGGCAGTCCGTGAGGCCGCGCATGCCCGTGCAGACGGTCGGGGTGTCCTCGGACCACATGCCGGTGTCGGAGACGATCACGGTGTCGCAGGCGAGGCGGTCGGCGTGGGCGCGGATGAGGTCGCCGAAGTGCGCCGAGCCGGACTCCTCCTCGCCCTCGATGAGCAGCTTGAGGTTGACCGCCGGGGCGGTGCGGCCGGTCGCGGCCAGGTGGGCGCGGACGCCGAGGGTGTGGAAGAAGACCTGGCCCTTGTCGTCGGCGGCACCGCGCGCGTACAGCCGGCCGTCCTTCATCACCGGTTCGAAGGGCTCGGTGTGCCAGCCGTCCTCACGGGCGGCGGGCTGGACGTCGTGGTGGCCGTAGACCAGGACGGTCGGGGCGTCCGGTTCGCCCGACGGCCATTCGGCGAACACGGCCGGCGCGCCCTCGGTCTCCCAGATCTCGGCGGTCGGGAAACCGGTCTCACCGAGCTTGGCGGCCAGCCATTCGGCGCTGCGGCGCACATCGGCGGCGCGGCCGGGCTCGGCGGAGACGGAAGGGATGCGGAGCCACTCGACGAGGTCGTCGAGGAAGTCGGCGCGGTGGCCCTCGATAAACGCGCGGACGGCGCTGTCCGGTGTGTCGCTCATGGCGTCGAGCCTATCCGGCCACGCGCCGTGACCATGACCCGGCTTGATCACACGCCCTCCCCGCGCAGCAGCCGTTCGAGCCCGGCGCGGTCCGGGAGTCCGGCGGGACGGACGGTCTCGCCGTCGCGTACGTAGACGAAGGCGGCGGTCACCGACGACAGCGGCAGGCCCTGCCGCTCGGCCCAGGCGACGCGGTAGACCGCGAGCTGGAGCGGGTCGGCGTCCCGGAGGCGGCTCGTCTTCCAGTCGACGATCTCGTACGTGTCGCCCTCGGGGCCGCGCTCGCGGTAGACGGCGTCGATACGGCCGCGGATCACTCGGCCCGCGAGGGTGATCTGGAAGGGCACCTCGACGCGGTACGGGGTGCGCCGGGCGTACGGGGTGAGCTCGAAGGCATCCTTGAGGGCGGCGAGGTCGCGCTCGTCGGCGATCTCCGGCTCGTACGCGTCCTCGTCGGCACCCGGCGGCTCGTCGGGGGCGGGAAGGGTCAGTGGCAGCGCCTCGAACCGCGACTCGACCCAGGCGTGGAAGCGGGTGCCGCGGCGGGCCGCGGGCTGCGGCGGGCGCGGCATGGGGCGGGCCAGCTCGCGCGCGAAGCCGTCCGGGTCGGCGGCGAGCCGGACCAGCTGGGTGGCGCTGAGCGACGACGGCAGCACGACGTCGCGCACGCGCGCGCGTGCCCGCCGCAGCTCGCCGGCGAGGGCGTCGAGGTCGCGGTCCCAGGAACCGACGAGGCGGGCCTCTTCGGGCGTGAGGGAGGGCGCGTGGTGTCCTGCGGACGGCTCCTGTGATGCCGCGGGTTCCGCCTGCGCGGGCGGAACTCCGGGCCCCGGATGGGGCCCCGCGGACGGCGTCGCCAGCACCACGGCCGGCTGCTCCGTGGCCTCGTTGCCGTCAGGAGCCGGGTGCGGGCGGCCCTCCGGGCGGGCGGACCGAGCGGCCGCGTGGTCGTCGCGTACGGGCGCGTCGGCGGGCCGTGGCGAGGCCGGTGGCGCGCCGTCCGGATGCCCGTGGGCCGGCGCGGCCGGGCCGGACGCCCGGCGGGGCGAGGGCAGCACGGCGTGGCCGGCGTGCGGCACGGAAGGGTCGCTGTGCTCGTGTGCGGTCGTCTCCGGGCCGGATGCGGCGTCCGTGGGCGCCTGGGACGCCGGCAGGTCGTCCCAAGCCGCACGACCCTCGCCGGAACGACCGGACGCGTCCTCTCGGGCAGCCGTCACCGGTCCGGTAACGGCATCCGCCGACGCCCGGGACGCCGGCAGGTCGTCCCAAGCCCCGAGGTCCTCGCCGGAACGGCCGAACGCGTCCTCGTGAGCGGCCGTCTCCGGGCCGCGCACAGCGTCCGCCGGCCGGGACGTCGGCAGGTCGTCCCAAAACGCCAGATCCTCCTCGGAAGGAGGCTCCGGCTCCCCGTACGCCTCGTCCTCCGGCGGGGGCGGCCAGTCCGGGTCGTACGCGGGCTCGGGCTCCGGCTCGGTCGTCCGCTCCGGCTCCGCCGCCAGGCGGTCGAGGTGGGCGAGGACCGCGTCCGCCGCGGCCCGGCGGCGGGTCAGGGAGACCGGGTCGAGGGGCAGCGGCCAGGAGTGGTCCGTGGCCGCTTCCGCCAGGGCGGGGTTCTCGGCGCCTTCCTCGGGCGGGTCCGCCCAGACCTCGATCTCGCCGTGGCCCGCCTCGCAGTGCGCGCGCAGCGCCTGGAGGAAGGCGGAGGGCCCGCGGGGCTTCTTCTGGTTCGGGCCCCACCAGTGGCCCGAGCCCAGGAGCAGCGAGCGGGGCCGGGTGAAGGTGACGTAGCCGAGGCGGAGTTCCTCGATCCGCTGGTGTTCCTTCATGGCGCCCTTGAAGGCGGTCATCGCCTTGCTGTCCCACGCGTCGATGTCGGGAAGGGTGTCGGCGTCACCGCGCAGGGCGTGCGGCAGCACCTTGGCCTGCGCGGTCCAGGACTCGCGGGACTGCTCGCTGGGGAAGGTCTTGGTGACGAGGCCGGGAACGGCGACCACGTCCCATTCGAGGCCCTTGGACTTGTGCGCGGTGAGGACCTTGACGGTGTTCTCGCCGCCCGGCAGGGAGCTGTCGAGCCCCTTCTCGTACTGCGAGGCGGTGCGCAGGAAGCCCAGGAACGCGAGCAGGCCGGCCTCGCTGTCCACGGCGGCGAAGCCGGCGGCGATGTCCAGGAAGTGCGAGAGCGTCTCGCGGCGGCGCGCGGCCAGGGCGTGCGGCGAGGCGGACAGCTCGACCTCCAGGCCCGTGGTGGCCAGCACCCGGTGCAGGACGTCCATGAGCGGGTCGGCCAGCGAGCGCCGCAGGTCGCGCAGTTCGGCGGCGAGGCGGGCGTAGCGGACGCGCGCCTCGGCCGAGAAGGGCAGGCCGTCGTCGGGGCCGTCGGCCGTCAGGAAGGTGTCCAGGGCGTCGGCGAGGGAGATCGCCTCGGCCGGGTCGACGCCCTCGACGGCCTCGGCGAGCCGGCGCTCGGGGTCGCCGCCCGCCGTGCCGTAGGGCACGAGCGTACGGGCGCGGCGGCCCAGCAGGGCGAGGTCGCGGGGGCCGATGCGCCAGCGCGGCCCGATGAGCAGGCGGACGAGCGCGGCGTTGGCGGTGGGGTCCTGGAGGACCTCGCAGACGGCGACGAGGTCCGCGATCTCCGGCAGGTGCAGCAGCCCGGACAGGCCGACGACCTCGACGGGGATGTCGCGTTCCACGAGGGCGCCCTGGATCTGCGCGAAGTCGACGGCGGTGCGGCACAGCACGGCGATGTCGCCGGGGCGGGTGCCCGTGCGCACCAGGTGGGCGAGGGAGCCGGCGAGCCAGTCGAGCTCCTCGGCGTGGGTGGGCAGCAGGGCGCAGCGCACCACGCCGTCCCGCTCGGCACCGGGCGCGGGCCGCAGTGCCTCGACGCCTTCGTGGCGCGCGCGCAGCTCGGCGGCGAGGTCGTTGGCGAGGGTGAGGAGGCGGCCGCCGCTGCGGCGGTTCTCGCTGAGCGCGAACCGCTGGGCGGGGCGGCCGTCGGCGTGCGGGAAGTGCGCCGGGAAGTCGTCGAGGTTGGCCACGGAGGCGCCGCGCCAGCCGTAGATGGCCTGACAGGGGTCGCCGACGGCGGTGACGGCGTGGCCCGTGCCGCCGCCGAAGAGGCCGGCGAGCAGCAGCCGCTGGGCGACGGAGGTGTCCTGGTATTCGTCGAGGAGGACGACGGCGAACTGCTCGCGCAGGATCCGGCCCACCTCCGGGCGGGTGCGGGCGAGCTCGGCGGAGCGGGCGATCTGGTCGCCGAAGTCGAGGAGGTCGCGCTCGGCCTTCGCCGCGCGGTACGCCTCCACGAGCTCCAGGAGTTCGAGGCGGGCGCGGGCGGCCTCGGGCACCTTGCGCAGGTCGGCGTTGGAGAGCCGGGCGCCTTCCAGGGCGGTCAGCAGCCCGGTGTCGTGGGCGCGCAGGTCCGCCGCCGTGACGAGGTGCTCGGCGAGCTCGCCGTCGAGGGCCAGGAGGTCGGGGACGAGGTCGCCGAAGGAGCGGGTGAGCGAGGGATACGGGCCCGGGGAGCCGCGCAGGACGCGGGCGGCGAGCTGGTAGCGGGTGGCGTCGGCGAGCAGCCGGGAGCCGGGCTCCAGGCCGATGCGCAGGCCGTGCTCCTTCAGGAGCCGGCCGGCGAAGGCGTGGTAGGTGGAGATCTGGGGCTCGCCGGGCGCCCGGTCGGGGTCCGCGGCGGGGCCCTCGGGGTCGGTGACGCCGGCCTCGACGAGGGCCTTGCGCACGCGCTCGGAGAGCTCGCCGGCCGCCTTGTTGGTGAAGGTGAGACCGAGGACCTGCTCGGGCGCGACCTGTCCGGTGCCCACGAGCCAGACCACGCGCGCGGCCATCACCGTGGTCTTGCCGGACCCGGCGCCGGCCACGATGACCTGCGGGGCGGGCGGCGCGGTGATGCAGGCCGTCTGCTCCGGGGTGAACGGGATGCCGAGCAGCTCCTTGAGCTGCTCGGGGTCGGTCAAGCGCGGGGTCACGGCGTCCACGCTAACGGGCTCCACTGACAGCGCCCCGCCCGTCACTCCACCACCTGCCGGCCCTCGGGCCTGGCGGTGCACGATGCCCGGAACGAGCAGTGGGCGCAGTGGCCGCCCGGGCGCGGGGAGAACCGCTCCTCCAGGACCCGGCCCGCCGCCTCGGCCAGGAGTCCCTCGACCCAGCCGTCCGCGCCGGGCGGCTCCTGGGCCTGCACCTTGGGGACGGCGTCCCCGCCGTCCCGCTTCGCCGCGCCCTGTCGCAGCTGTACGAGCTCGGCGCCGCCCGCGCGGGGGCGCGCGCCGTCGAAGAGCTCGTCGACGGCGCCGTGCTCGACCGCGAGCTGGTAGACGGCGAGCTGGGGGTGGTGTGCGACGTCGTCGGCGGAGACCGGGCTCCGGCCGGTCTTGAAGTCGACGACGTAGGCGTGCCCGTGGCCGTCCGTCTCCACGCGGTCCATGGAGCCCCGGATGCGCACCAGGTGGTCCTCGGCCTTGAGGGTGACGTCGAACGCGTGCTCCGTGGCGACCGGGGTGCGCCCGCCGCGCTCCATCACGTGCCAGCGCAGGAAGCGCTCCAGGGCGGCACGGGCGTTCTCCTTCTCCTGCGCCGACTTCCAGGGCGCGTCGAAGGCGAGGGCGTCCCACACCGAGTCGAGCCGCTCCATGAGGACGGCGAGATCGGCGGGGGTGCGTCCGGAGGCGACCTCGTCGGCGAGGACGTGCACGACGTTGCCGAAGCCCTGCGCGGCCGTCGCCGGGGCGTCGGCCTTCACCTCGCGGCCGAGGAACCACTGGAGCGAGCAGGTGCCCGAGGTACCGGCCAGCTGGCCGACGGCCGAGCCGGACAGCGCGAGGGGGACGTCCCTCTCGCGCAGCGGCACCTCGCTGTGCGTCGGCTCGTACAGCCCCCACCAGCGGTAGGGATGCGCCGCCGGGACGAGCGGCTGCCCCTCCTCGTCGCGCAGTGCGGCGAGCCGGGCGAGCCGCCGGGCGGCGGCGGCCCGCAGCGTGTCGGAGACGTCCGGGTCGACGGTGGTGGCGCGCAGCTCGGCGACCAGCGCGGCGACGGCCAAGGGGCGGCGCGGGCGCTGGGTGACGTCGACGGGGTCGGTGCCGAGTTCGGCGAGGAACCGCGAGGGCTGATCGCCGTCCTCGGCCGCCGCCTTGACCGCGGTGACCACCAGCCGCTCGCGCGCGCGCGTGGCGGCCACGTAGAACAGGCGGCGCTCCTCGGCGAGCAGCGCGCCGGGGCTGAGCGGTTCGGCGAGCCCGTCGCGGCCGATGCGGTCGGCCTCCAGGAGCGAGCCGCGGCGGCGCAGGTCGGGCCAGAGGCCCTCCTGGACGCCCGCGACCACGACGAGGTGCCATTCCAGGCCCTTGGAGCGGTGCGCGGTCATCAGCCGTACGGCGTCGGGGCGGACGGCCCTGCGGGTGAGGGTGTCCGCGGCTATGTCCTGGGCCTCCAGCTCGTCCAGGAAGTTCAGGGCGCCCCGGCCGCCGGTGCGCTGCTCCGCGCGCGCGGCGGTCTCGAACAGTGCGCACACCGCGTCCAGGTCCCGGTCGGCGTTGCGGCCGGCGGCGCCGCCGCGGTGCGCCGCGCGCTCCAGGCGGGCCGGCCAGGGGGTGCC
>NZ_JAGGOL010000129.1 GCF_018614525.1 Streptomyces sp. ISL-11 | reverse complement strand
GGGCCGCGCCGGCGGCGGCGGTCACCGCCAGGTGGGCGGGCAGCCGGCCGCGCGGTGCGCCGGCGCGGGCCCACCAGGTGCGCCCGTGCAGGCGGTTCATCAGGACGTCGTCGGCGTTGCCCGCCTGGGCGCGCACCGATACCCAGCGGCCGGCACCCCGTACGGGGTGGGTGGTGTGCCGGGTGCCCGCGGCGATGCTCCAGCCGGCGTCCAGGACGCGCAGGGCCAGGTCGGCGTCCTCGCGGAAGGCGCGGGTGAAGCGTTCGTCGAAGCCGCCCACCGCCTGGAGGGCGGTGCGCCGGTAGGCCATGTCGGCGGTGATCCAGCGGGCCGTGGCCAGGCCGGCGGTGCCGCGTTCGAAGTCGGTGGGGCGGCGGCCGGGGGGCAGGGGGACGGTGATGCGGGCGGTGACGGCCGCGGTGGCCCCGGTGGTGGCGGCGAGGTCGGCGGCGAGGTCGGCCGCCCAGGTGGGGCCGGGCAGGACGTCGTCGTCGAGGAAGGCGATCCACGGCTCGCGGACCAGCGCCCAGCCGGTGTTGCGGGCGGCGGCCGGGCCCGCCGCGCAGCCGGGCACGATCGCGGTCACCGGGCGCAGGGTTTCGGGGACGGTGACGGGCAGGGGGCCGCACTCCCGAAGCGGCCGGTCGTCGACGAGCACGATACGGGCGGGCGGCGGGCCCTGGGCGTCGGCCAGGGCGCGCAGGCAGGCGGTGAGGCTGGGGCGGCCCAGGGTGGGGATGACGACCGCGTAGGAGGGGGCGCAGGGCGGGGCGTTCACCGGACGCATCCGCGGTCGGTCAGGGAGCCGTCGGCGACGACGGTGGTGGCCTCGTCGGGGCTGCCGGTGGAGAAGAACTCGCCGCGGCGCACCACGAAGGGGCCCATGGCGAGGAGGTCCACGGGGGCGGAGCCGAAGCACTCCAGTGCGTCGCGCGGGTCGTCGACCATGGGGCGGCCGGCGGTGTTGAGGCTGGTGTTGACCACCACGGGCAGGCCGGTCAGCCGTTCGAAGGCGGTCATCATCCGGGCGAGAAGGGGTTCGGCGGCGGCGTCGACGGTCTGGACGCGGGCGCTGCCGTCGACGTGCACCACGGCCGGGATGCGCTCGCGCCAGCGGGGGGCGACGTCGTGGACGAAGAGCATGTACGGGCTGGGCAGCGGCCCGTCGAAGATCTCACCGGCGCGGTCGGCCAGGACCATGGGGGCCACGGGGCGGAACTGTTCGCGGCCCTTCACGTCATTGAGCCGTTCCAGGTTGCCCACGTGGCCGGGGTGGGCGAGCAGGGAGCGGTGGCCGAGGGCGCGCGGGCCGAACTCGGCGCGGCCCTGGAACCAGGCGACGACCGCGTCGCCGGCCAGGGCCCGGGCGACGGTCTCGGCGACGTCGGGGGGCCGTTCGTAGGGCACCTGGGCGGTCTTCAGCCACGCCTCCAGTTCCGCGTCCGACCAGCCGCGCCCCAGGTCGGCGCCGGCCGGCGGCTCGGGCGGGTGCCCGGTGTCCGCCGAGAGCAGCAGTGCGCCGCCCAGGGCGGTGCCCGCGTCGCCGGCGGCCGGCTGCACCCACACCGTGTCGAAGGGGCCCTCGCGGGCGATGCGGGAGTTGGCCACGCAGTTGAGCGCCACTCCGCCGGCCATGGCCAGGACGCGGTCGCCGGTACGGCCGTGCAGCCAGCGGACCAGGTCCAGCAGCGTCTCCTCCAGGCACGCCTGGGTGCTCGCGGCGAGGTCGGCGTGGTCCTGGGTCCACGCCTCCCCCGGCCTGCGCGCGGTGCACAGCTCCTCCCAGGGCACCCCGGCGGCGCGGAACCCGCCGTCGCCGGTGGGGTGCACGTGGCGGCGCAGCTCGCCGAGCATGCGCGGGGTGCCGTAGGAGGCCAGGGCCATCACCTTGTACTCGTCGCTGGAGCGCAGGAAGCCCAGGTGTTCGGTGAGTTCCTCGTAGACCAGGCCCAGGGAGTGGGGCAGTTCCTGGCCGTGCAGGGGCTCCAGGGTGGTGCCGGTGCGGCGGGCGGCCAGGTGGGAGGTGGCCTCGCCGCGGCCGTCGAGGACCAGGACGGAGCAGGTGCCGGCGCCGGGGGCGGCGAAGGCGCCGGAGGCGGCGTGGGCCATGTGGTGGGGGACGAAGCGGACTCGTGCGGGGTCGAGTCCGGGCAGGGCCTCGCTCAGGAAGCCGGGGGCTTCGTGAGCGTAGGTCAGGCGCAGGT
Organism: Streptomyces sp. ISL-11; assembly: GCF_018614525.1. Classification (GTDB taxonomy): domain Bacteria; phylum Actinomycetota; class Actinomycetes; order Streptomycetales; family Streptomycetaceae; genus Streptomyces. The sequence continues at coordinate 24,006 of NZ_JAGGOL010000129.1, read as the reverse complement.
GGTCCCAGGGGTCGTCGAGGCCCATGGTCTCGGCGGGGCGGGCGAGGTGGGGGTCGAAGGAGTAGGCGACGGCGTCGAGGTCGGAGGGGCGCAGGCCGGCCTGGCTCAGGCACCAGGCGGCGGCCTGGCCGGGGACTTCCCAGGCGGAGAAGGGTACGGGCCGTTTGCCGTGCTTGCGCCGGGAGAAGCGTTCCTCCTCGGCGGCGGCGACGGTGTGTCCGTCGATGACCAGGGCGGCGGCGGGGTCGTGGAAGAGGGCGTTGATTCCGAGGATGCGCATGGGCGTCAGGGGCCTTTCCTGGCCGGCCGGCAGGGGGTGGTGGGTGCGGGGGGTGTTGTTCAGGCGGCCGGCCGGGTGCGGAACCAGCTGATGGCCCGGGCCAGGCCCTCCCGGGCGGGTATCCGCGGTTCCCACTGCAGCTTGCCGCGAGCCAGGGTGATGTCCGGGCAGCGGACGGCCGGGTCGTCGGTGGGCCGGTCGATGAAGCGGACGGTGGAGGAGGACCGGGCCAGTTCGATGACGGTACGGGCCAGTTCGAGCATGGTGATCTCGGTGGGGTTGCCGAGGTTGACCGGGCCGCGCAGGTCGGAGGCGGCCATGGCCAGGATGCCGCGCACGGTGTCGTCGACGTAGGACAGGGAGCGGGTCTGGCGGCCGTCGCCGGTGACGGTCAGCGGCTCCCCCGCCAGGGCCTGGCGGATGAAGGTGGGCACCGCCCGGCCGTCGTGGCCGCGCATGCGCGGCCCGTAGGTGTTGAACAGCCGCACGATGCCGGTGTTGGTGCCGTGTTCGGCGGCCTCGGCGGTGGTCAGGGCCTCGGCGAAGCGCTTGGCCTCGTCGTAGACGCTGCGCGGGCCCACGGGGTTGACGTTGCCCCAGTAACTCTCGCTCTGCGGGTGCTGCTGGGGGTCTCCGTAGACCTCGGAGGTGGAGGCGAGCAGGAAGCGCGCCTCGTCGCGGCGGGCCAGGGCCAGGGCGTTGTGGGTGCCGCTGCTGCCGGTGGCCAGGGTGTGCAGGGGCAGCCGCAGGTAGTCGGCCGGTGAGGCGGGTGAGGCGAAGTGCAGGACGAGGTCGGCGGGCCGGGGCGGGGTGAACGGCCCGGTGACGTCGGCCTGGAGGAAGGTGAACCCGGGCCGGTCCTCCAGGTGGGCGATGTTCGCGCGGTTGCCGGTGGACAGGTCGTCCACGCAGGTGACGGCGGTGCCCTGGCCGATCAGTGCGGTGCACAGGTGGGATCCGACGAAGCCGGCCCCGCCGGTGACGACGGCGTGTTCCCAGCGGGGAACGGGTGCGGTGGCCATGGCGGCTCCTTCCTGTCGGTGCGGGCGCCGGGATTCCTGCCGGTGCGGGCGCCGGGAGCTGAGTCTCACTCCCCGCGGAAGACGGCCTTTTGCACGTCGGCGGGGCTGTCGTAGGTCTTGGCGTCGAGGTGGGAGATCTTGTCCACCATGTCGCGGCCGGCCTTGTTCTTCTTGGCCACCTCGACGAGCTTGTCCCGGTCGCTGGGGTAGGGCGCGCCCTTGAGGGCCTTCTGCAGGGCGATGGGATTGGTCTCGGCCATGGCGGTCCTCCTGGGTGGGGGCTTCCCGCCGGCGAGGTCGCCGGGGGCAGGGCCCTCCCAGTACCCCCCTGGACCCGGGACATTCGCCCCATTCCTGTCCTTGGGCCCCGCTTGGCCCAGTGGCACGGGCAGTTGCCGTGCTCACCACCGCCCGTCACAGCGGGCGGGCGGGGGTGTGGCGTTGCGCGATCACGGCGGGCGGGTGACCCTGGGGTATCCGGCGGGTGCGCCGACGTGCGGGCTGGTGTGCACGGAAAGGCGTTCTTCGGCGGTCGAGCGAGGAGCGCGGCGAAGTGGTGCGGCCTCCTCGGCGAGGAGGGAGGTGCGGCCATGAACGCCGAACCCGGCCACCGCTACGTCCTGCACACCGAGGCCGACCCGGTGCGGATGCCCCAGGTGCGGCGCATCGTCGCCGCGCATCTGCGCTACTGGCAACTGCAGTCACTGGTGCGGCCGGTGGGGCTGGGGGTGGAGGAGCTGCTGACCAATGTCCACCGGCACGCCGGCGCCGACAAGACGTGCACCCTGGAACTGGCCTGGTCCGGGCGCCATTTGACGGTCTCGGTGACGGACCGCGATCCGCGGCTGCCGCCGCTGTGCGCGGTGGTGCCGTGCGCGGCGCCGGGGCGGGGGCTGGCGATGATCGCGGCGCTCAGCGACAGCTGGGGCACCCGGCCCGCCCCGGGGGGCAAGGTCGTGTGGTTCACCGTGCGCGCCCAGGACCCGGCCGGTCCCCTGCCGCGCCCGCTCACGCCCCGGCCGGGCCCCGCCGGCCTCGCCCTGGTCCCCGCCCGCTAGGCCGTCCGGCGGGTCTTCAGCTGCGGGCCGTCCTTGCCGCCTGCGGCGGCGGGCGCCGTGCGGGCGTGTCCTCAAGCTCCCCCAGCTACCGCTGGGAGGTGCCCCCAGACGGGCTTGATTTGCGCTGGACTCAGCCACGATCAAGCCCGTTGGGGGCTCCCCCAGCGGTAGCTGGGGGGCTTGAGGACACCACCGCGCAGCGGTGGTGCGGACGATACGGCCCCGCAGCCGCCCGCTCACGCGATCCGCCGGAAACGGCCTGGCGGCCAACAACGCGCGGAAGTCGCGGGGAAGAGCGAGAGTGGAGGTGACGGCCGCGACCGGATGCCGGGAGCCGGCAGGATCCGCCCCCTTCGGGGCGCCCCGGGCGGCCCGAGGCCCTCCCCGGCCGCCGGTGGATCACGGGCGGCCCGGCTCACGGGCCCCGCCCGCACGGCGCCCGCGCGGGCGACCCGCCAGGACCCGCCGATCAGGCGCCCAAGGCGCCGGCGGGCGCCAAGGCGAGGAAGGAGAGCGCCGCATGTCCGACGAGGCGATGGGCGACGAGGTCTACCAGCCGGTCGGCCCCGACCCCCACGACAACTGCGCCGACCTCGACCTGGAGAACGCCCTGGAGGGCGACACCCTCGACGAGATGCTCGACGAGGGCTACTCGCCGCCGGAACGGCCGCTCGCGGTCGAGCACCACGGCACGACGGCCCGCGAGCAGCACGAGGGCGAGAGCCTGGAGGAGCGCCTGGCCGAGGAGGTGCCCGACATCGCCGTGCCGGAGGACGACGGCATCGGCGACCAGGTCGGCGCGGACGGCGAGCCGGTGGACACGGAAGTGGGCGGCCGGCGGGCCGGGCGGATGCTGGTGATGGACGACGGACTGCCCCTGCGCGGCAACGACGTGGTCGCCCGCGACATCGGCGTCGACGGCGGCGCCGCCTCGGCCGAGGAGGCCGCGATGCACCTCATCGGCTCGGAGGAGAGCGGGGACTGAGGGCCCTCTACGGGCGGCCGGGTCCCTTCCCGGGCGGGCGGGGTCCCCTCGGGGCGGCCGGGGGTGTCAGGGGCGCCGGGGTGCACACGCGGCTGAGGGTTCAGGGGGTGTCCGAGGATTCAGGAGGCGTGGTCGGGGGTTTCAGGAGGCGTGGTCGGGGGTTTCAGGAGGCGTGGCCGGGGGTCCAGGGGGCCGCCGGGGTTCAGACGCGGTCAGGCGTTCACGGGGCCGGGGGTTCAGGAGCGGCCGGGGGTTCAGGAGCGGCCGAGGGTTCAGGCGGCGGGGGTTCAGGAGCGGCCGGGCGTTCCGAGGCGCGCCGGGGGCATCAGGGCCGGCGCCAGGAGTCGTCGGGCAGGTGCGAGCCGGCCTGCGGGCCCATGCGCAGCATGCCGCCGTCCACGCTCCATGAGGCACCGGTGACGTAGCCGGCGCCCGGGCCGCTGAGGAAGGCGATGACCGCGGCCACCTCGCGGGCGTCCCCCGGGCGGCCCAGCGGCACCCCGGGCCGGCGCACGGTGTGGACGTCGGTGTCCTCCTGGCCGGTCATCGGGGTGGCGATCTCCCCCGGTGCCACGGCGTTGACGTGGATGCGGTGCTCGGCCAGCTCCAGTGCCATGACCTGGGTGAGCAGGCCGAGGCCGCCCTTGGCCGCGCAGTAGGCGGCGGCACCCACGCGCGGCTGGTGCTCGTGGACGCTGGTGACGTTGACGATCCTGCCGCCCTCCCCTTGGGCGATCATGCGGCGGGCGGCGCGCTGCGCGCACAGCAGCGGGCCGACGAGGTCGACGTCGAGGACCTCGCGGACGCTGTCCAGGGTGAGGTCGAGGAACGGGGCGCCGCTGCCGGTGCCGGCGTTGTTGACCAGCACGTCCAGGCGGCCGAGCTCGCCGGCGAGGGTGTCGATGGCGTCGGCGGCCTCCGGCAGCCGCACGAGGTCCATCCGTGCCAGGGCGGCGCGGCGGCCCAGGGCGCGTACCTCGGCGGCGGTGGCCCGGGCGCCGGCGTGGTCGCGGTGCCAGGTGATGCCGATGTCCAGGCCGTCGGCGGCCAGGGCCACGGCCGTGGCGCGGCCGATGCCGGAGTCCGCCCCGGTGATCACCGCGACGCGTGGCGGGTGCTGGTTCATGCCGGTGTCCTCCCGTGGGCTGCGGCCGGCCGGCCGGCGGGCGGGCCGGGCCCTTCCCCATGGTGCGAGAGGACGGGCCCCGGCGGGGGGCGGGCGTGCCGGGAGGGCGGGGAGCCTGTGAGGAACCCCACCCACTCGGCCCGTTCCCTTGCGCCGCAAGGCGGCCGGGGGTGCGCCGGGCCCGCTTTCCTTGATCGCGACGGCGGGCGGGGGCCCGCGTCTGTGACGATGGGACGTCGCCGAACGGCACGAGGCGCCCTCGTTTTCTCGTGGGGCCGCCGCCGTCAGGCACCAGACTCCGCAAGGGCACCGCGCACCGCGCCGGTGCCCTTCGCACGGCCCGCATCCGCCTTTCGAGCCTGATGGGCTCTTCACGAAGTCCTCGCCTGTGCCTTCTTCCGCCCCGGCCGCCCGCCGCCCCGCCCTCCCCCGCCGCCTGCCCCGACCGCCGCGCCTGCCGCGTCGCGGTACGGGTGGTGACCACGCCCCCTGGCGTTCGCTGCGCCACCGCAGCATGCGCTGGTGGTCGGTGGCCAATCTGGTCTCCAACGCCGGCACCTGGATGCAGCTGACCGTGCAGAACCTCCTGGTCCTGCAGATCACCGGTTCGGCCGCCGCCACCGGCCTGTCGCTGTCCGTGCAGGCCGCCCCGGGCCTGCTGATGGGCCTGCTCGGCGGCGCCGCCGTCGACCGGTGGCCCCGCAAGGTCACCGCCGCCGTCAGCCAGTCCGTGCTCGGCCTGGTCGCCTTCACCACCGCCGCGCTGGTGGCCTTCGACCAGCTCAATATCGGCATCCTGATGGCCCTGGCCGGTGTCACCGGCCTGATCGCCACCATCGACGGGCCGGCCTGCGCCCTGCTGGGCAACGACCTGGTCCCCACCAAGGACGTGCCCTCCGCCATCGCGGTCGGCTCGCTCGTCCACAGCGTCGGCCGGCTCGCGGGCACCGCCCTGGCCGCGGTGGCGGTGGCCTTCCTCGGCACGGCCTCCGCCTACGCGGCCAACGGCCTGTCCTTCCTCTTCGTCGCCGCCGTCATCCCCTTCCTGCGCCCCGCCGACGCCTCCTCGCGCACCCCCGCCGGCCCCCCGGCCCTCTCCCCCGCCCCGGCGGCGGACACCGGCAAGCGGCCCGCCGGCGGTACGGGCGCGCGTGAGGGCCTGGCCTTCTTCCTGCGCCGGCCGCGCCTGGTGGCCCTGGCCGGCATCACCGGCCTGAGCGCGGTCTTCGGCCGCAACTACGGCCTGACCCTGGCCGTCCTGGTCACCGGCCCGCTCCAGGCCGGCGCCGGGGCCTTCGGCACGGTCTCCACCGTCCTGGCCGTCGGCGGCATGGCCGGCGCCGTCCTCGCCGCCCGGCTGCGCAGCCCCTCGGTGCGCCTGGTCGGCGTGCTGGCCGCCGCCGGCGGCCTGCTGCAGGTGGTGGCCGGCTTCTCCCCCTCGCTGGCCGTCCTGCTGCTGATGGTCCTGCCGATGGCCGTGGTGGAGTCGATCTCCGACACCGCCGGCACCACCGTCCTGCAGACCGACCCCCCGCCCCACATGCGCGGCCGCGTCCTGGGCGTGTGGCGCACCGCCAGCACCACCTGGGGGCTGGCCGGACCGCCGCTGCTGGGCCTGCTGATGGAACTGGCCGGCGCGCGCGGCACCCTGGCCGTCGGCGGTCTGGTCATCGCCGGCGCGGTCGGGGCGGGCGCCCTGTGGCACCGCCGGCGCACCGCGCCCGCCGTGGTGGTGCCGGATCTGGCCCGGGCCCTGCCCGCCGCGGCGGCCGCGTCTGCGGCGGCGCTGCGCACCGCCGCCTGACACTCCGGCCCCCCTTGACGGGGGCAAACCGGCTGGTTTGGGTGGGAAGTGGGCGGGCACCCGATGGCCCGGCCCTCCCCCGGCGGCCTGCCGGGCCCCCGGGGGCCCGTGCTGATCAGGAGGATGCGATGGACCGGGGAAGCAGCAAGCACGGCCCCAAGCGGGACGACGAGCTGAAGAAGGAAGTGGAGGAGAGCCTGACCCGCTCCGGGCGCCCCACACGCACCCAGGAATGGCGCGACGCGGAACCGCCGGCGGCGGAGGAGAGCGGCACGCCGGGCCCCGGCGAGGAGACACCCGGCCGCTGAACACCGCCCGACAGGCCCGGGCGGTGCCCCCTCAGCGGCCGCGCCGGGCGAAGGCGCCCGCGGTGCGGGGCGGACCGCGGACCGGCCGCGCGCCGCAGGAGTGCCGCTGCCGCTTCCGCGGCGCTCCCCTGCCCTCTGCGGCCGCGGGTGTTTCCCTCATGACGCTTGACGTGCCTCTCATCGGCGGCGCGGGCCCCCCTCCGCACGACGGCCGGTCGGACCCCTTGATCAGGACCGGACCTGACCTACATGCCGATCGGCGTGGGCCGCGCAGGGCCGGGGCCGGCCGGCAGGGCCGCCCGCAGGGAGGGAACTCCCGCCTCCCACGCGGTCGTCAGGTGGTCCTCCAGGCGGTCCTCCAGCCACCGGGTGGCCTCGATGCCGAATGCCACGTCGTCGGCCAGGTGCGGTTCGTCCTGCAGCAGGCCGCCGATGACGCCGTGGCGTACGAGCTGTTCGTGCACGGCGTCGGCCTCGGCGTGTTCGCGGTAGAAGTGCACGGCCGCCGGGCCCGCGTCCAGGCGTGTGAGTGCCTGGACCAGGCGGCGGGAGGCCGGTGGCGAGGCGCTCTCCAGCAGGGCGAAGTGGCCCGCCAGATGGCCGCGGTGTGCCCGGTGCAGGCCGAAGAGCGACATCACGTTGACCGTCGCCAAGGTCACCGCCGGGACCAGGGGGAGGTAGTGGTTACCGGCGTCCGCAAGGCCCAGGTCGCGCATCAGGGCGGCGAACAGGCCGGCGTGGATCCGCTCGGCGCGCCCGGCGCCGTACTCGTCGTACTCCACCGCCACCAGGGCCGCCTTCGCGCGGCCCGTCAGCCGGGGGATCATCCACGCGTGCGGGTCGGCCTCCTTGAGCTGGTAGAGCGAGCGGTGGGCGGCGTATTCGCGCATCTGCCCCAGCGTCCCCCGCTCGCGCAGGAAGAAGCTCGCCCCCTTGCCGTCCGCCGGCTCCACCACCAGGCTCTCCAGCGCGGCCTCCCATCCCCCGCCGGCGGGCACGTCCGATCGCAGCGCGCCGTGGAACGCCTCTTCCAGCAGGGCGCGCAGCCGCAGCAGTTCCGCGTTCCACTCCCAGGCGTCCGACGCCCCCGGCCAGCCCCGGTAGTGCAGCTCGTAGCAGGCGTAGAGGGCCAGCTGGAGGTCCTCCCCGTAGGGGTCGGCGGCCTCGACCGTCCGCCGGCCGGGCAGCGGGGGGCCGTCGGCGGGGGCCTGGGACAGGGTGTGGAGGAGCGCGGCGGAGATCTCCCCGCGGGCGGGTGGTTCTGGCATTCCTGCCTCCCATCGCGACGTAGCGCGCCTGCTGGTCAGGCGGAGCGTTTGGAGCGGCCCCGGTGGCTGGTGTCGCACCAGGGCAGGATGCGGCTGCGCCGGCAGGTGCACAGGGCGACCACCGGGCGGTCGGAGCGCACCAGGGTGCCGTCGGGGCCGGGGGCCTCGACGGGGCCCTCGATCAGGACCGGGCCCCCGGGCTCCTGGAAGACCCTCCGCGCGGGCGCGGGCGCGGGTGGGGGCGGAGGCGGGGCCTCGCCGGGGCGGTCAGGGGCGTCGGGCACGGATGACCACCAGTTCTTCCTTGTCCTGGCCGTCCTCCAGCAGCCCGCGCTCGCGCAGCCAGCCGGCGTGGTGGCGCAGGACGGGGCCGAAGGCGATCAGCGTGCGGTCGGTGACGGCGGCATCGAGGCCGGCGCGGGTGAGCTGGTCCACGGTGCGCTCGGGCGCGCTGAGTGCGGACTGCACCAGCAGCAGGACGCCGCCGGGCAGGAGCAGGGGCGGGGCCTGGGCACACAGGCGGTCCAGGACCGCCCGGCCGTCGGGTCCGGCCTCCCAGGCGCGTCCGGGGCCGTGGTGGGGGCGGGGGCGGTGCGGGCAGGGGACGTAGGGCGGGTTGGCCAGGACGAGGTGGAAGCGGGTGCCGGCCACCGGTGCCAGCAGGTCGCCGCGGTGTACGCGGACGCGGCGGCGGGCGAGGCGGGCGTTGAGGCGGGCGGTCAGGACGGCGCGGACACTGGAGTCGACGGCGGTGACCTCGGCGGCGCCCTGGCGGGCGGCGGCGATGGCCAGGGCTCCGGTGCCGGTACCGACGTCCAGGACCCGGGCGGCGGGGGGCAGGATCTCGCGGCGCAGTGCTTCTTGCAGCAGGAGGGAGTCCTGCTGCGGGGCGTAGACACCGGGAGGTTTCAGCAGCCACATGTTCCTCGTGTGCCCCTTGTGGCGGGGGGTGAACCACTTTGCGTGCCGGTCTCAGGGCAGGGGGGTGCCGGTGGGGCTGAGGATCGGCGGTGATGCGGCCTGGGGGGAGGCCGCCTGCGGATGCGTACGGCCCCGGGAACGGGCGAAGGCGCCCGCCCCGGGGTGTGTGCCGGGGCGGGCGCCTTCGTGATGGTCCGGCCGGGGCCGGTCCGGGGTGCTGCGGGGTCAGGACTCGGTGCGGGCGAGTTCCTTCTCCGTCTGGATGCGGGCGACCCGGCCGCGGACGAGGAACCAGCCGCCGACCAGCGCCGCCGCGATCAGCGGCAGGCACAGCACGGTGGTGCGGCTGGCGCCCTCGTCGGACGCCATCAGGCCGAGCACACCGGCCAGGAAGACCAGCGTGATGATCTGGGTGTAGGGGGCCCAGGGCAGCCGGTAGCCGGGGCGGGTGACGCGGCCGTCCTTGGAGCGGTGCCAGAACAGCAGCGAGCAGAGCATGATCATGCCCCAGGTGCCGATGATGCCGATCGCGGCGAAGTTCAGCACGATCTCGAAGGCGTCGGCGGGGACGACGAAGTTCAGGCCGACGCCCAGCACGCAGAAGAACGCGGTGAGCAGGATGCCGCCGTAGGGCACCTGGCCCTTGTTCATCAGGCCCGTGAACTTCGGCGCGGAGCCGGACATGGCCATCGAGCGCAGGATGCGGCCGGTGGAGTACAGGCCGGAGTTGAGGCTGGAGAGCGCCGCGGTGAGGACGACGAGGTTCATCACGCCGGCCGCGTAGGGGACGCCGATCTTGCCCAGGACGGTGACGAAGGGGCTCTCGTCGCCGGTGAAGGCGGTGTACGGGAGCAGCAGGGCCAGGAGGATGACGGAGCCGACGTAGAACAGGCCGACGCGCCACATGATCGAGTTGATCGCCTTGGGCATGATCTTCTCGGGGTTCTTCGTCTCGCCGGCGGCGACGCCGCACAGTTCGACGGAGGCGTAGGCGAAGACGACGCCCTGGATGACCATCAGCATGGGCATCACGCCGGTCGGGAAGATGCCGCCGTTGTCGGTGATGTGGGACAGGCCCGGGGTGCTGCCGCCGACGTCGTGCTGGGTGACCAGCAGGAAGATGCCGATGAGCATGAAGAGGACCAGTGCGCCGACCTTGATGATCGCGAACCAGAACTCCATCTCACCGAAGTACTTGACCGAGATCAGGTTCACGGTGAGGACGATCGCCAGGGCGATCAGTGCCAGGGTCCACTGCGGGATGTCGCTGAACATGCCCCAGTAGTGGGTGTAGGTGGCGACCGCGGTGATGTCGGCGATGCCGGTGGTGGCCCAGTTCAGGAAGTACAGCCAGCCGGCGGTGTACGCGCCCTTCTCGCCCATGAACTCGCGGGCGTAGGAGACGAACGCGCCGGAGGAGGGGCGGTAGAGCACGAGTTCGCCGAGCGCCCGGACGACGAAGAAGGCGAAGACGCCGCAGACGGCGTAGGCGATGAAGAGGGAGGGGCCCGCGCTGGAGAGGCGGCCGCCGGCGCCGAGGAAGAGGCCGGTGCCGATCGCTCCGCCGATGGCGATCATGTTGACGTGGCGGGACTTGAGGTCCTTGCTGTAGCCGGCGTCGCCGGCGTCGACATGGGCGGGTGCCGACGCGGGGGTGGTGGCGTCGGGCTGGGTGTCGGCCGCAGTGAGGGTGCGGTCACTCATGTGGGTCTTCGCCTTCTTTGGAGGGGGCAGGACCGGGCCGGGTGGTGCAAGGGGGGTGGCCCGGTGCTCGGGGCCGGCTGGCGATGCCGGTTCCCGGGGTTTTCACCAGGGGTGGCCCTTGGCGGGCCGTGGGGTACCGCGGCGGTGGCGCGAGGCCGGCCGGGAGCGGTTTCCCCGTTGTTCGCCCGGGGTCCGGGCGAGTTCGTGGAGGAGGGCGTGGGAGGCCCGTAGCGCCACCCGGGAAAGGGGGTGGGCCGGTCCGGTCCTTCGGCCGTCCAGTGCCTCGGCAGGGTGCGAGGCGGGGTGCCCGCCGGTGGCGGCGGGCGTGGCACAGGGCTCGTGGGTCCCGGGGTGCCGGTGGGAGGGGTGGTGCGTGGGGTCAGGCGGGGCGGGCGGTCGGGCGGGGCGCTAAGCGCCGCGGCCGGCCGGGGCGGGGTGTGCCGCCCGTGCCGCCGGCGTGGTGTTCACGCGGGGCGGCACCGTGCCGGCGCTCTGACAAGTCCATGCGGTGAATGGTGTGAGGCGCGTAAGGGCGTCGTCAAGAGTTCACAGAGATTTGATTTTCGGTGCGGGGGACGCTACGTCTGCGCTGGTCAGGGGGGTTCGGTGGGGGTTTTTCCGCGTGGGGGGAGGGTTTCGCCGGTGGGCGGGGCACGGCCCGTCCATGAGTGTCGGCAGCCACGGTCGTGACAGGTGTGGCGAAGGACACACATACTTGATCTTGCGATGCCGGGGGTAACACCGCCCCACATTTCCTTGCGTGCGCGGTGCACCCGGTGGCGGTGGGCGACCCCGGCCGGGCGCGGGGTGCCGGTGCCGGGCGGGCGCGGGGTGCCGACCCCGGCCGGGTGCGGGGTGCCGGCGCCGGGCGGGCGGCCCGCGGGGTTTGTAGGGACCGCACAGCGCGGGCGGTGTCCGTACTGGCGTGGGGCCCCGCCGTGGGCGGGAGGGCGGGCGGTAAGGATGGGCGGGTGCCCGAACTCCTGAATCCCGCGGACCCCGACTTCGCGCGTGACCCGTATCCGTACTACGCGCGGCTGCGCCACGAGGCCCCCGTGCGGCGGGTGGCGCTGGCCAACGGCACGCACGCCTGGCTGGTCACCGGCTACCGCCAGGCCCGCGAGGTGCTGGCCGACCCGCGGTTCTCCAACGTGCCCGCGCCCCGCGCCGGGCGGCCCCGCCCGGTGTCGGCCGCGCAGCAGGCCCGCGCGTGCCTGGCCCGGCACATGCTCAACTCCGACGCCCCCGACCACACCCGGCTGCGCCGGCTGACGTCGGCGGCGTTCACCCCGCGGCGGGTGGACGCGCTGCGCCCGCGCATCGAGGAGCTGACCGGGCAGCTGGTGGCCCAGGTGGCCGGGCGGCTGGAGCGGGAGGGCAGCGCCGACCTCGTGGACGCCTTCGCCTTCCCGCTGCCGGTACTGGTCATCGGTGAGGTGCTGGGCGTGCCGGAGGCGGACCGGGCGGAGCTGCGGGAGTGGACCTACCGGGTGGGCTCGCCGGCCGACGCGCTGGCCGAGGGGGAGGTGGAGGAGGCGTGGACGGCGCTGCACGGCTATTTCACGGCGCTGATCGCCGGCAAGCGGCGGGCGCCGGGCACCGATGTCTTCAGCGCGCTGGTGGCCGAGTCGGGCGCGGGCGCGCTGGACGACGGTGAGCTGCTGGCCATGGCGTTCCTGCTGCTGTTCGCCGGCTACGAGACGACGATGAACCTGCTCGCCTCGGCCTGCCTGCTGCTGCTCACCCACCCCGGCGAGCTGGCCGCCGCCCGCGCGGGCGGGCCGGCCGGGTGGGCGGCGGTGGTGGAGGAGGTCCTGCGGCACGCCAGCCCGCTGGAGGGCACGACGTGGCGGCGCACCACGCAGGCGGTGGACCTGGGCGCGGGCACGCTCATACCGGCCGGTGCCTCGGTGCTGGTGGTCCTGGCGGCCGCCGGGCGGGATCCGCAGCGTTTCGCCGACCCCGATGCCTTCTCGCCCGCCCGCTACCTGCCCGGTGCAGGGGACGAACGGGCCGGGGCGCACCTGGCGTTCGGGCACGGGCCGCACTTCTGCCTGGGGGCGCGCCTGGCCCGCCTGGAGGCGGCGATCGCCCTGCCGGCCCTGTTCGAGGCGCTGCCCGGCCTGCGGCTCGCCGCCGGCGCGGACACCCTGCCCTACCGGCCCGGTCTGCTGGTGCGCGGCCCGCGCGTGCTGCCGGTGCGGGCCGGCTGAACGCGGGGCCCCTTTTCAGGGGAGGGCCGTCTTTTCAGGGGAGGGCCGTCCTGGTCTCAGGGGGCGGGCGGGGGGCCGTCCTGGCCGGGCCAGTCCTCGTGGGGGTCGATGTCCTGGTCGGCCTTGCGCCGCACCTCCCGCAGGCGCTCCCCCGTCTCCCGCTCCCGTTCCCGTTGCCGCTGCCGTTGCGGTGTGGTGGGTCGGGGTTCGTGGGGTTCGTGGGGTTCGTGGGGTGCGGGCGGCGGTGGGCCGGTGCGGGTGTGGTGGCCGGTGAGCGCGTCCTTGATCCTGGCGCGGATCGACATGGGCCACCCCCTTTCTGCTCTCTGCCCTGGTGGGGGTCTCAGGGGAAGGGCACGGTGACGCAGGCCAGGCGTGCTCCGGCGGTGCCCGCGCGGCCGGGGCGGGTGTCGGTGGCGTGTTCGTGCACCACCACCGAGCGGGCCCGGGCGGGGCGCAGGTGCCAGGCGACGGTGGCCAGGGAGCGGCCCTCGCCGCGGGCGTCGGTGGTCACATCCAGCCACGCCTCGTTGCGGGGGTTGGCGTAGGCGGGGTCGACCGAGGGCTGTACGGGGTCCCCCAGGTGCTGGTAGTGCCCGCCGGATCCTTGCGGGTCGGCCGTGCAGGGGCTTTGGTGCAGGTGGGCGCCGAAGGTCCGCCGCGGCTTCACGCCGTGCAGGCGCAGTTCGAAGCGGGTGCCGTGGTGGGCGGGGCGGACGGTGACGCGGACACGGCTGCCGGCGGGCACCGCACTGTCGTACGTGGTGGCCGCCTGCGCGGTGGGGGCCGGGGGGCGGAAGACCGCGGCCACCGTCACCGCCGGGGGCTGGGTGCCCGCTGCCCCGGCCACCGCCATGGAGGCGGCGAGCAGTGTGGTGGTCAAGGCCATGGCGGGCCCTTCCTCGGGTGCGGGTGGCAGGCCGTTCCCGCTCATGCTGCATCACCGGGGTGGGGGCGACGACCTCCGCGCCGCCGATCGTGGCGCCGGGGGCGGCGGGCGCGGGGGCGGTGGGCGCCCGGCGCATAAACTGGGGCGGATCCGGCCGGTGGGCGAGACAGGGGCCGGAGTACATGCGGGCATGCCGGGCCGAGGCGCGCCCCTCAGCAAGGGGAAACCAGGCACAGTGAGCGACATACGCCAGGGCGCACCGTCCGACCGGGACCGGCTGGAGCTGCGGGGGCAGTGCGGCGACTGCTTCGGGCTGTGCTGTGTGGCACTGCCCTTCGCGGCGTCGGCGGACTTCGCGGTGAACAAGGACGCCGGCACCCCGTGCGGCAATCTGCGCGAGGACTTCGGCTGCGGCATCCACGCCCGCCTGCGCCCGGAGGGCTTTTCCGGCTGCACCGTCTACGACTGCTTCGGTGCGGGGCAGAAGGTCTCGCAGGTCACCTTCGGCGGGCGCAGCTGGCGTCAGGATCCGCAGCGGGCCCGGCAGATGTTCGATGTGTTCCCGGTGGTGCGGCAGTTGCACGAACTGCTGTGGTACCTCGGTGAGGCGCTGGGCCTGGGTCCGGCCCGCTCGCTGCGCGGCGAGCTGCGCGCGGCGCTGGAGGAGACCGAGCGCCTGAGCCTGCAGGCGCCCGAGGACCTTCAGAACACGGACGTGGGGGCGCAGCGGGCGCGGGTCAACGCGCTGCTGCTGCGTACCAGCGAGTTGGTGCGGGCGCAGGTCAAGGGCAAGAAGAAGGACCGCCGGGGTGCGGACCTGATCGGCGCGGCGCTGAGGGGCGCGAACCTCCAGGGGGCCAGTCTGCGGGGCGCGTATCTCATCGCGGCCGACCTCTCGGGCGCCGACCTGCGGCTGGCGGACCTGATCGGGGCGGATCTGCGCGACGCCGACCTGTCGGGCGCGGACCTGACCGGCAGTATCTTCCTGACCCAGCCCCAGCTCAACGCGGCCCGCGGCGACGGCCGTACGAAGCTGCCGCCGTCGCTGGAGCGCCCGGCGCACTGGAGCGTGTGAGAGCGGCACCGCCCGGGGGGTTGTGGGGTTGTCCGTCCGTTTCAGGAGACGGTCAGCGGCACGGGGTACACCTCGGTCACGGGGTGTCCGGCGCGGGCGTGGATGCGCTTGACCGCGTCCGTCGAGGGTGCCTCGGACAGGCAGTAGACGGTTCCTGACTTCGGGTCCGCCCAGGCCTGCCGGAAGTGCACGCCTTCCTCGTGCTCGATGGCCTGGTCCGCCCGGTGCGCCGCCGAGAGCTGCTCGGCGGTGATGCCTTCCATGCCGTGATGGACGTCCATGAACGTGGCCATCGCTCGCCACCTCCGCGAATCACCGGCTGTCCGGGGACCTGGCCCGGCGAGGGCGCCGGGTCCCCGCTTTCTTCCTGCTACAGCCATCGTGCGCCCGGCGGCGGTGGGGCGCACCCCTTGCGGGCCTGGCCTTGGGGGCGGCGGGCCCCGGCCGCCCTGCGTGAGGAGGCGGGCAGGGTCCGCTTCGGGCTCGGGGCCCGGTCAGGCCGGCTGGTCGCGCCAGGTGCCGAGGACGGCCTGGACGGCGGTGGAGACCTGGTGCTGCTGGGTACGGTCGGCCCACAGGTGGGCGTCGTGTTCGGTGAGCTCGACCGTCTCGCCGGTGGTGACGGTGGCGGTGAAACTGAACTGCCGGGTGGCGCGTCCGCTGCCGGAGCGGTAGTCGAAATGGCCGAGGTAGGCGCCGATGGCGGTGACCGTCAGGCCGGTCTCTTCGGCGACTTCCCGCCGCAGGGCCTCGATCAGGTTCTCGCCGTCGTCGACGCCGCCGGAGGGCAGCTCCCACAGCCCGCCGAGGTAGTCGTCGGCCGTGCGGTGCAGCAGCAGGACCTTGCCGTCGCCGTCGGCGATGACCGCGCCGACAACGGTCTTGGCGATGCCGTCCCGCCGGGCGGCGCGGGTGAGGTCTTCGAGGAGAGCGGTGTCGAGGGGGGACGGGTTCACAGCAGGTCCTTCGCGTGGGAGGCGACTTCGGCGATGGCCGCGGTGCAGTCGTCGGCGAGGGGGATGTCCTGGTCACGGTGCCGAACCGGCAACTTCACCGTGGCGGCGTGCACATGCTCGGCGGTGGGGAAGTCCCCTGCGGCCGGGCCCTGGCGGTCGGCGTAGCCGGGCAGCAGGGCCCGGGGCCGCTGGAAGAGGTCGTCGCCGCAGGCCGCCAGGAGGGCGGCGACGCCGTACGCGAATCCGACCGGTTCCGAGCCGAGAGGGTTGGTGAGGGGCTGCTGAACCGCCGGGGGCGGGGAAGACTGCGAGCAGCTGCTGGTGGTTGGGGAGGGGGCGGTGTGCGTGGCTGCGGCCGGCAGTACGGATTCGGCGCTCAGGCGGGCCCGGGTGGCGCGGAACATGACGCTGGAGGAGGCCGCCGACGCCTTGAACTCGATCACTGGGGGTGCGGCGGACGCGAGTCTGGTGAGCGCGTGGGAGTCCGGGCGTCGCCGTACAGGCAAGCGGAACCGGGCAGGACTGTGTGAGTTTTACCGGGAGCGGCCGGAAGTGCTGTTCGCTCACCAGGACGGAGCGGCCACGAGCGTGCTGGAGACCTCCGGCACGGCCGTGGTGGTCAAGGTGCTGACCCGCTGGACCGACCTGGTGGAGGCGATGGTCGACGTTGTGGGGGGGGTGCGCGTGAGCAGCTGGTCGTCACCGGCAGCCGCAGTCGGGAGAAGGCGTATCTGGCGGCGGTCGAGACGGCCGTGACCCAGCACCCGGACCTGGTGCACTACCGCGTGTTGTACGGTCCCCCGCGTCACCGGGCGTTGGCCGACCATCTGGTGCGGCTGCTGGAACTGCGCGACCCGTTCGCCCGGCGCAACGGTGTCAAGACGCTCCACATCGGCATGGTGGAAGCGGCGGAGGCGCTGGAACGCTTCTTCGTCGCCTCCGAGACCGCCGCGGTCGTACCGCTTCCCAGCTTCCACGGGGCGGAGGGGTTCGACTGCGGCGTTTTACTCAGTCGCGAAGCAGCGGTTGGCCTGGTCCACCATGGCCGGGAGGCGTGCGGGTCCGCACGGCCGGTGGAAACGATCGAGGCCGTGCGCGCGCTGCCGGTAAGGCAGGACTGACCGTGGTGGGGAGAAACGTGAGCGAGAACCTTCAGCAGGCTCAGGCCCGTACGGCGTCCGTGGTCGAGCTCGCCCAGGAGCTGATCCGGCGGCCCAGCCGGGCTGGGATCGACGACTACGGGCCCGTCCTTACCGTGCTGGAGAAATGGCTCTCCGCCCGCACCCTGCCGCACCGCCGTCTCCACGACGACACCGGTGAGTTGGTGGGGCTGCTCGTGGAAATCACCGGCGGGCGACCGGGCTCTTGGTGGACTCTGGACGCCTGTGTGGACACTGCGCCGTACGGCGACGAGACCGCCTGGTCGTTCCCGCCGGCCTGCGGGGACCTCGTCGACGGCTGGCTGCTGGGCCGCGGCTCGGCGGACTCCAAGCTCGCCGCGGCGGTGTTCTGCCACATCGCTGCCGACCTCCACGCCCGCGCCGCAGACCTGCACGGTGGGCTCGCCGTGCTTCTGGACGTCGACGAGCACACCGGCGGCTTCGGAGGCGCCCGCGCCTACCTCGCCGATGAGGCCGCGGCCCGGCCTGCGGGAGTGATGATCGGCTACCCGGGACTGGAAGACGTCGTCGTGGGCGGCCGCGGCCTGTGGCGGGCCGCCATCGCCGTACATGCCCCTTCCGGGCACTCCGGATCGAGCCGGACCGTGGTCGGCGCGATCTCCCGCGCCGCCCGCCTGGTACGCCTTCTGGACACCGCCGAACTGCCTGCCGTCGACGGCGCCTCGGGATTCCCGCTGCCGCCGAAGCTGTCGGTGACCTCCCTCCACGGCGGCCAAGGCTTCTCCGTCACCCCCGACCTGTGCGAGCTGAACGTCGATATCCGCACCACTCCTGGCTTCGACGCGCACGACGCCGAGACCTTGGTCCGCAAAGCAGTCGCCGAGCTCGACGCAGAGATGCCCGTGCTGGATCCGACCGAGGTCACCCCGATCACCACCTGGCCGCCCTTCCGCCTTCGGGAGGACGAGCAGCCCGCCGCCGCCCTGCTGAGCGCCGCCGCTGAGGCGGGGCTGATGGTCCGGGCGAAGACCGCCGGTCCGTCGAACATCGGCAACCTGCTGGCGGGCGAGGGCATTCCGGCGACCGCCGGCTTCGGCCTGCCGTACGAGGGGCTGCACGGCATTGACGAGCGCGCCCATCTCGCAGAACTGCCCCAGATCTACGCCGTCTACCGCCAGGCCGTCCTGGACCTCCTCCACGCAGGCTGACCGTCCCAGGCGCGTCCCAGTTTTCTCCCAGATCCGCTCCCAGCAAGTCCCCACCTTCGTCTCTGGGAACGGAACTTCGAACGCGGTGACATGGAGACAGCACCACCTCCACACCCACCGTTGAAAGGGAGACCGGTCATGGCCGCCGAGCAGACCACCGTCACCATCCAGTCCGCCGAGGAGGAGCCCGCGGCGCCGCGTGTCACCTTCACGCCGCAGATCAGCACCCATCAGGTGGCCGCCCTCACCCTGGGCCGCATCGAATATCCCTCAGCATTGCCGTCAGGACGGGCCCGTCAGGTGAAGGCTGCTGCTCGCTGATCTTCTCGTAGCCCCAGGTCTCGTACAGCGCGAGCACCTTGCCGCCGCCGGCTTGCGGGTTCACGAGCAAGGAGACGCGCTTCTCGGGGCGTACGGCCAGCAGCTCGTCATGGATACGGCGGGCGGCCCCGGTTTTCCGCCATGCCTCGCGCATCATGATCTCTTTCAGGGCGACCGTGGGCGTGCTGGTGCAGTCTTCGGGGAGCCGGGTGGTCATGCGCTGCCACCAGCGGTCGTCCGGGGTCAGGGTGTTGACGTAGGCGTAACCGACAGGCTCGTCCCCGTCGTAGCCGACTACGGCCTCCCACCCCGGGTCATGCGCGTGGCGGGCCAGTCGCTCGCCGTACCGCTCGACCGAGTAGTGCGGGCGGTGGAGCTGGTCGGCGCGCACCTCGGCATAGACCTCGATCAGGGTCTCCCAGACGGGATCGATGTCGGTGGCGTGGCGCAGGATGATGCGGCTGCTGGCGGTGGTCACGTGGCTCCTTCAGGCGTCGTCGTGGGCGTACTCGTCCCAGGTACGGGCGGGCGTGCTGCCGGATGCGGTGCGGTGGAGCCTACGGCGGAAATCGCTGAGCATTCCTGCGACTCGGGGATGCGCGGTCACCTCCGCCGGCACGGTCATGGCGGTGGCGACGGCGGCCTCGATGGAGCCCTGGCCGAGCTGTGCCCGAGCCAGGCGGGCGGTGGTGATGGCGCGGGAGCGGTTCATGTACGGGCGGAGCCCGGCGAGGCTGCGGTGGGCGCGGGCTTCGGCATCCTCGTACTGGCCGAGGCTCAGGTGGGCGGCGACGGCCAGGCCGTCGAGTTCGGCCCGGTCGTAGAAGGCCGTCATCCACACGGGGCGGGGCTCGTTCTCGGCGGCCCGTTCGAGGGAGTCCTCTGCGTAACCGAGGGAACGACGCACGGCTGCGGCGTCGCCGGTCAGGCCGTGGATGGCAGCGTGGCGGGCATGGCCGAGGGACGCGAACAGCGGGTCTCGGCGGGCGATCGGAAGTCCCCGGGCGACGTCGTTGGCGGCCAGGGCGTCGGTCGGGCGGCCGAGGTGGCGGTACAGGCTCCCGGCGTGGGACCAGATGCGGAACTGGATGGCCACGTCCCCGGACATGGCGGCGAGGCTGGAGGCGCGGTCGTGGTGGCGCTGCGCGGCCTCGAACCGCTTGCCGTCGATGGCGGCCCACATGGCGGAGGAGATGAACGACGCGGCGGTGGCGTAGAGCGCTCCGCGGGTTCGCTGGCTCGCGGTGCCACGGGACTGGAGGGCGAGGGCTTCCCCGGCAAGGCCCTGGGCCTGGGTCTCGATGCTGATCCGTCCGCCGACGCGGTGGTCGGTGGCGATGATCGCGGCGAACTTCTCCTGGAGTCGTTCGACGTCGGAGAGGCCGACACGCTTGGGGGCGGCCTGAGCGGGGACGGCGGCGGCCACGGCGGTTCCGGTGGCGGCGACCACGAAGTCTCGGCGGCGCGCAGGATCTTCCTCATCTACTGGCGGCGGGGGGATGAAGCCGAGTTCCTCGGCCGTACATCCGAAAAGCTCCTCCAATGCTTCCCGGTGACGAGGGTGCGGCCAACGCGTCTCGCCTCTGAGCCAGTTGCGGACCGTACGGTCACTGATCGTGCCGCGGCAGCCGGCGGTCAGGAAGGCATTGACCTTCTCGGCCAGCTCGACCTGCTTGTATCCCGCTTCGGTCATGCGGCGGCTCAGGCGTTCGTTGCCCTCCACGGGCCCCAAGGTAGCCACCCCACACATCGTCAAGGGACCGCGCGCCCCGAAATTTCCGGTCCGGCGCACTCAGCACCCGGCGGAATTTTCCTCCCGGGCCAGGCCGGGCCGCCGTTGTACTGGCATCGACACTCCGCGCGTCACCTCTGTGCAGCGCGGCTGCTCCTTAAGCCGCCGTCATCCGCCGCTGCTCCTGCTCCCCACCCTTGCTCCCGGCGGGTGACAGCTTCGGACGACGCCGAGGCGACCCGATGACCAGGACTGCCCAGCCTGCCGCTACTGGCACTCCCTCGTACACCGAACCGGAGGAAACCATGACCGAGGCAGCACCATGGGGCCTGACCCGTATGGAGCCCTACCCGACCGTGATCGCGTTCACCGCGCAGGCGGTCGCCCTGGACCCGCAGACGCAGACCACCGTCTACCAGGACGCGGAAGGCCGCCGGGTGGAGATGGGCAAGCACGGCACCGGCACCGGCCAGGAGACCAGGACCCGCACCAGCCAGGGCGACGGCTCCGGCCCATCGAACGCCGACGAGGGCAGCGACCAGGAAAGCGACCAGGACTGACCGATGACGCCTTCCCGTCCGGTTGTCGTCCTCACCGAGCTGGATGACCTGACAGCGGACCACGTCATCACCGAGCTGCACGGCCGGGGCGTCCCGGTCGTGCGGTTCGACCCGGGACAACCGGGCGCGGTGACGTTCTCCGCCTATGCGGGCGCCGGCCGGTCCTGGCACGGCCCGCTCACCACCCCCACCCGCACCCTCGGCCTGGATCACGCGCGGGCCGTGTACTGCCGGCGCCCGTCCCCGTACACCACCGTGGACGGGCTGGACGCGCAGGAAAGGGAGTTCGCCACCGCTCAGGCCCGGCACGGCCTGGGCGGCCTCCTGGCCGCCCTCCCGGACTGCCTGTACGTCAACCACCCGCACCGCAACGCCGCGGCGGAGTACAAGCCCCACCAGATCGCCATGGCCACGGAAGCCGGGCTGGAGGTTCCCCCGACGCTGATCACGAACGACCCTGACGCGGCGCGGGACTTCGCCAAGGAGCACGGGCCGGTGGTCTACAAGCCGCTGCGCTCCACCGACTACCGGGAAGACGGTGAGCTGCGCACGATCTGGGTCCGGCAGGTCGAGGCCGGCGGGATCGGCGACGGTGTGGCCGCGTGCCCGCACCTCTTCCAGCAGGCCGTCGCCAAGACGGCGGACCTCCGGGTCGTGGCCGTCGGCCGGGAGCTGTTCGCGACCCGGATCACCATCGATGGCGACCACCTCGACTGGCGGCTGGACTACGACCGGCTCACCTTCACGCGCATCGATGTCCCCGGGCCCGTCCGGTCCGGCATCCGCGCCTACCTGCGCGCCTTCGGCCTGGCATTCGGTGCCTTCGATTTCGCACTGGGGCGCGACGGGGTGTGGCGGTTCTACGAGTGCAACCCCAACGGGCAATGGGCGTTCGTCGACGACCGTACGACCATGGCCATCACCCGGGCCATGGCCGGCCTGCTGGAGAAGGGACTCCCCGCATGAACGACCCCGACGCCGTGGACGAACACCGTGCCGCACAGTTGCGCAAGCACCTCGCCGACCAGCTCGAAGAGGGCGGCCACCTACGCTCGCCGGCTTGGCGGTCCGCCGTCGAGACCGTGCCCCGGCACGAGTTCGCCCGCACGTTCTTCCGCCGGTCCGACGGCCCCCGCGGCACCCTGTGGGCACCGGTCGTCCCCGGCCCGGACGAGGTGGACAAGTGGCTGGCGGAGGTCTACACGGACCGGACGCTGGTGACACAGCTCGACGGCCACCTCCATCCCGAGGACGTGGACGCGCCCGTCCAGGGCGACCCCACCTCTTCCTCGACCCTTCCGAGCCTGGTGGTCCGGATGCTGGAGGACCTGGACCCGCGGGACGGTGACCGTGTGCTGCTGGTGGGCGTCGGTGCCGGCCTGACCCTCGCTCTCCTGTCCGAACGGCTCGGCAGCACGCAGGTGACCGGGGTGGAGTGTGATGAGGGTGCCGCCGCACGGGCCCGCAGCGCGCTCGCCGCCGCCGGGTACGAGCCGGCGGTCATCACCGGTGACGGCCTGCTCGGCCATGCGGCGGGAGCGCCGTACGACCGGCTGATCGCCACCTGTTCCGTGCGCGCCGTCCCGGCCGCGTGGCTGGAGCAGGTCCGGCTCGGCGGCACCATCGTGACCGCGGTGTCCGGGTGGCTGTACGGCTCCGGGCTGGTCAGGCTCACCGTCGGCGACGGCGGCACTGCCACGGGCCCGTTCCTGCCCGGGACCGTCTCCTTCATGATCGCCCGACCGCAGGCGGCTCCCCCGCCCGGCAACGTCTCCGACCTGCTGGAAGTCTCCGCCGCGGATGAACGCCGCGCCCGCTACGGGCCCGGGGTCCTTGGCGACTGGATGCCGCAGTTCCTCGCGCAGCTCGCCGTTCCGGGCGCCCAGTACCGGGGGATGGCCGGCGCGGACGGCCTGATGCTGGACCACCTCATCGACGTCGGGCAGAAGTCCTTCGCCACGCTCGTACCCGACGGCGGCGGGTTCCTCGTCCGCCAGGGTGGCCCCGTCCGTCTCTGGGATGCGGTCGAGGAGGCCATCGACACGTGGAGGGAGGCCGGATCACCGCCTCAGAGCGCGTTCGGTCTGACTGTCGGCCCTGGCGGTCAGCGTGTGTGGCTCGGTGACCCTGACGGCCCGGGGTGGATCCTGCCCACGTGAGCGGGCGGCTCCGGCCCCGCCGGGGTTTCCGGTGACGCCGATCGCGGCCCAGGCGGGGGCCCGTTCGAGGGTGCCGTCGGCGGGCGGTGGTGGGCAGGGGTCCGGCATGCGCGGAGCGGCCGGCCGTCGTGCGGGCCTGGGCGGGGAGGAAACTTCACCCGAACGCGGGAATGCACGCAAAGTAATTGCCAAATTACCCTGGGTGCATGATTGAGCGGGGTCGGGGCCGTGCGGTGTCGCGGTCCGTCGTGCGCGGCGCGACCGCCGTGCTCATCGCCCTGCTGCTGATGGTCGCGGGCGGGGAGCCGGCGGCCGCGGCGAGCGGCTGCGAGGTGGAAAGGACCGCGCTCGCCCTGGAGCTCACCGCCGCCGACGAGTGCGACGCCGACACCGGCTCCCTCTCCGCCCGGGCGGCGCGGGAAGCCCGGCGCCCCGGCAGAGCCTCCCTCCCCCGCTCCCCCGCGCCGGCTACCGCACCCACCGGGCCCGCCACCGCCCAGGCCCCCAAGGACCCCTGGGCTCCTGCCGCCGGTGCGCGCGGCACCGTCCTGCGCTGCTGAGAGCCACCGGCGCCCCGCCCCGCTTCCCGGGGCCGGTGCGCCCTCGCCTCCCGCACACCCGCAGGCACGAGAGCCGAGGAAGACATGCCGCTCGATCCCGCGCGGGCCCTGGACGCCTATCTGCGCGCCCAGTCCTACCGCGCCGACACTCCCGCACCGCCCCCGCCGCCCCCGCCGCCGCCGGACGACGACGACCCCCTGCCCTCCCCCGCCCCCACGGCCGCGCCCGCACCCGCCGCCCGGTGGCCCCAAGGCCGCCTGGTCCGGCTGTGGCTGTTCCTGCGTCAGCGCTCCCCCGCGCCCGCCCCCGTACCCACCGCCCCCGCCGCGGGTGCGGGTGCCGCCCGCCGCGCCGGCCCCGAGAGCGGGTGAGATTCAATGTCGCCGTGAATCACACCCACACCACTGGCACTGGCTACGCCGGCACGGGCGCCACCGGCTTCCCCGAGGTCGACGTGCTCAGCGTCTTCGGCGGACCCGGCGGCCGGGGCGGGAACCTCCTGGGCGTCGTCCGCGAGGGCGCGGCCGTGCCCGGCGAGCGGCGGCGCCTGGCCCTGGCCGCGGCCCTGGGCTACAGCGAGACCGTCTTCGTCGACGACACCGCGCGCGCCGTCCTCGACATCTTCACCCCCAGCGCCCGCCTCCCCTTCGCCGGGCATCCGCTGGTCGGCGTCGCCCACCTGCTGGGCGCACCCGTCCTGCGCCCGCCCGCCGGTGAGGTGGCGGCGTGGCGGGA
>NZ_JAGGOL010000012.1 GCF_018614525.1 Streptomyces sp. ISL-11 | reverse complement strand
AGCCCGCCGCAGGCGGACCCGCGCCCGTGGAGCACGCGAACCGCCCCCGCCCGCCGCAGGCACACCCGCCCCGGAGCCAGTCGGCGGACGGGGCTCAGCCCGGCGCGGGCATTGCGGATACGGTGGTGCCGTGCGCCGGCGCGGAGAGATTCCCGCGGGCGCATGGCGTCGATGACCGCGAGCCGGGTGTGTCGCGGGCCCGTGAGCCGAACGTAGAACAACAAGGGAAGATGTGAGCAGGTTGTTGGTGCAGGTCAGCGCGGTAGTCCGGAGCACGGGGTAATCGTCATGCACATTGTGATCATGGGCTGCGGGCGAGTGGGCTCGGCCCTCGCGCAGACCCTTGAGCAGCAGGGTCATACGGTCGCCGTGATCGACCAGGACCCGACGGCCTTCCGGCGTCTGGGCTCCGGATTCGGCGGCCGGCGGGTGACCGGCGTCGGCTTCGACCAGGACACCCTGCGCGAGGCGGGCATCGAGGAGGCCGGCGCCTTCGCGGCGGTGAGCAGCGGCGACAACTCCAACATCATCGCGGCCCGGGTGGCACGCGAGATGTTCGGCGTCGAGAACGTCGCGGCCCGGATCTACGACCCCCGGCGCGCCGAGGTCTACCAGCGGCTCGGCATCCCCACGGTGGCCACCGTGCGGTGGACCGCCGACCAGATGCTGCGCCGGCTGCTGCCGTCCGGCGCGGAGCCGCTGTGGCGCGACCCGAGCGGGGGTGTGCAGCTCGCCGAGGTGCCCACCTCGGACGCGTGGGTCGGCCACAAGATCAGCAAGTTGCAGGACGAGACCGGCGTCAGGGTCGCGTTCCTCACCCGGCTGGGCGAGGCGATGCTGCCGTCGTCCCAGACGGTGCTGCAGGAGGGCGACCTGGTGCACGTGATGATGCGCACCGACGAGGTCGAGAAGGTTGAGGCGGCGTTCGCCCAGGGACCCGAGGAGAGTCACTGATGAGGGTCGCTATTGCGGGTGCCGGCGCGGTGGGCCGTTCCATCGCGGGCGAGCTGCTGGAGAACGGGCACGAGGTGCTGCTCGTCGACAAGGCCCCGACCGCCATCTCGGTGGAGCGGGTGCCGCTCGCGGAGTGGCTGCTGGCCGACGCGTGCGAGATCACCTCGCTCGACGAGGCGGCGCTCCAGCGCTGCAACGTCGTGATCGCGGCGACCGGTGACGACAAGGTCAACCTGGTCGTCTCGCTGCTGGCCAAGACGGAGTACGGGGTGCCCCGGGTCGTGGCCCGGGTCAACAACCCCAAGAACGAGTGGCTCTTCAACGAGTCCTGGGGCGTGGACGTGGCCGTGTCCACGCCGCGCCTGATGTCGGCGCTGGTCGAGGAGGCCGTGAGCGTCGGCGACCTGGTGCGGCTGATGCGCTTCAGCCAGGGTGACGCCAACCTCGTGGAGCTGACGCTGCCGCCGGAGTCCGCCCTGGCGGGGACCCGGGTCGGGGACGTGGACTGGCCGGAGGACACCTCCCTGGTCACGATCATCCGCGGCAACCGGGTGCTGACCCCCAACAGCGAGGACGCGCTGGAGCCCGGCGACGAGCTGCTCTTCGTCGCGGCTCCCGCCCGCGAGGAGCAACTGGAGGACCTGCTGTCGGTCCGCCGGGACATCTCCGGCGACTGAGCGGCGCCGGACGGCTCGTACGTACGCGGAAGACCCCGGGAACCGATGGTTCCCGGGGTCTTCCGGTGTGCGGGCGGGTGCCGGCGGCCGTGGACGTCAGGGGCGCGGGCGCTGCCGGTCGGCGGGCTCGGCCCGGGCGCCGTCGACGACCTGGTCGGCCCACTCGGCGAGCAGCGGCTCGACGACCTTCCCGGCCTTCGCCGCCTCCTCGGCCTCCTGCTTCTCGCGCTCGGCCGCCTCGGCGGCCTCCAGCTCCGCGAAGACGTCGATCGGCGGCGGTGCCTTGGCCAGGAAGATCCAGGTCAGGTAGACCGAGAGCAGCATCGGCGGGATGCCGAGGGCGACCTTGACCCAGCCGAGCTGGGTGGCGTCGCCCCACCAGTACAGCGGGAAGAGGATGGCCGACTTGGCGAGCAGGATCAGGCCCCAGGCCCAGCTGGCCTTGGTGTAGGCGGCCTTGCGGCCGGGGTTGCGGGTGCGCCAGGAGAGGTTCTCCTTGAACACCGGGCCCAGGATCAGGCCGAGCAGGGGGTAGCCGACGAGCGAGGTGACGATGTACGCCACCGCGAGCCCGAGGCTGTAGAGCATGCCCGGCAGGTAGAAGTTCTTGGCGTCGCCGGACATCATCGCGAAGACGGCGCCGAAGGCGACGCCGAAGACCCCGCTGAACGCGTGCTTGAGGGTGTCCTTGCCCACCAGGCGCGCGACGCCCAGCACGACGGACAGGCCCAGCGCCGCGATGGCCGCGATGTGGATGTCCCGCTTGACGGTGTAGATCGCGACGAAGACCAAACCCGGGACGGTCGTCTCGACCATGCCCCGCACGCCGCCGAACGCCTCGAACAGGGCGGCCTCGGTGGCCGATCGCACGTCGGCGC
The DNA here is from genome assembly GCF_018614525.1 of Streptomyces sp. ISL-11. Lineage (GTDB taxonomy): Bacteria > Actinomycetota > Actinomycetes > Streptomycetales > Streptomycetaceae > Streptomyces. The sequence goes on along the minus strand of NZ_JAGGOL010000012.1, from coordinate 31,316 downwards.
CGGGGGCGCCCTGTCCTTGCTGGTCGGTCGGCCGGTCCGACGGCTGGTCCGTCCGCTGGTTCACCGGACCACCCGTCGGCTTGTCGAGAGACGTCACCCGCTACTCCTGTCCGACTGGTCGGAGTTCGTACTTGGGATTGAAGAGCACCCGGCGGCCACGGCTCATGGATATCCGGCCGGAGGCGATCAGCTTACGGCCGGGTTCGATGCCGACGATGGAACGGCGCCCCAGCCACACCACGTCGAGCGCGGCCGAGCCGTCGAACAGTTCGGCCTCCAGCGCGGGCACTCCGGCACGCGGGCGGAGGGTGACCGTCCGCAGCGTGCCGGTGACCTTGACGACCTGGCGGTCGTCGCAGTCGCAGATCTTGGTGCAGCCCACGGCTTCCGCGTCCTGCTGCAGCTCGGCCGAGTGCAGGTCCTCCTGCGAGGTGGACAGCCGGTCGAGCATCCGGCGGAAACGGCCGGTCGGCTTCTCGGAACGGGGTACGGCGGTCATGAATCCAGCCTACCGGGAGCCCTCCCGGCGGGGTGACACACGACGAGGGTCGGGACGCTTTGTCCTCAATCGCCGGACGGGCTCCGTGAAGACCACCGGACGGGCTCCAGGCGACCCGCCCGACGACGGGCGGCCGGTCACGCCTCCCCGGGGGGGGCAACCCCCGGACCCCCGGCCCGCCCCGCCGCGCCCTCACACCTCGAACCGGTACCCCATCCCCGGCTCCGTGATGCCGCACCCCCCGGGGGCAACCCCCGGACCCCCGGCCCGGCCCGCCCCGCCGCCCTCACACCTCGAACCGGTACCCCATCCCCGGCTCCGTGATGAAGTGCTTCGGGTGCGACGGATCCTGCTCCAGCTTGCGCCGCAGTTGCGCCATGTAGACCCGCAGGTAGTTCGTCTCCGTGCCGTAGGAGGGGCCCCAGACCTCCTGGAGGAGCTGCTTCTGGCTGACGAGACGGCCCGTATTGCGGACCAGGACCTCCAGCAGGTGCCACTCGGTCGGGGTCAGGCGTACGTCCTTGCCGCCGCGGTTGACCTTCTTCGCCGCCAGGTCGACGGTGAAGACCGCGGTCTCGACGATCGCGTCGTCGCCGGCGGCCGCCGCACCCATGGGCTCGGCGCGGCGCACCGCGGCGCGCAGCCGGGCGAGCAGCTCGTCCATGCCGAAGGGCTTGGTGACGTAATCGTCGGCGCCGGCGTCGAGCGCCTCGACCTTCTCGTCGGACGTCTGGCGGGCCGAGAGGACGAGGATCGGCACCCGGGTCCAGCCGCGCAGCCCCTTGATGACCTCGACGCCGTCCATGTCGGGCAGGCCCAGGTCGAGGATGACGACGTCGGGGTGGCGGGCGGCGGCGAGCTGGAGGGCGGTGGCGCCGTCGGGCGCGGCGTCGACCTCGTACTTCCGCGCCTTGAGGTTGATCACGAGGGCGCGGACGATCTGCGGCTCGTCATCCACCACGAGCACCCGGTTCATGCGGAACCACCTCTGCTGTTCGTTCGGGCCCCGCTGGGCCCGGGGTTCTGGTCGGGGAGTCGTCCGTACGGCACGGCGCGCGGTGTCACGAGGTGGCCCGGGCCGGGAGGTCCGGGCGTACGGGCGGGCGGCCGGGGGCGGCGCGCAGGGTGAGGACCATGGTCATGCCGCCGCCGGGGGTGTCCTCGGCGCTGAGCGTGCCGCCCATGGCCTCGGCGAAGCCCCGGGCGACGGCGAGGCCGAGGCCGACTCCGGCGCCGCGCGGGGCGTCGCCGTAGCGCTGGAAGGGCTCGAAGATGCGGTCCTTGGCGCTGTCGGGGACGCCGGGGCCGCTGTCGGCGACGCGGAGCTCCACGCGTTCGCCCAGGGCGCTGGCGGCGACCAGGACGAGTGTGCCGTCGGGGCTGTACTTGACGGCGTTCTCGACGATGTTGGCGACGCTGCGCTCCAGCAGGCCGGGGTCGACGGCGACCATGGGCAGCGTCTCGGGGATGTCGAGGGTGACGCTGTCCTCGGGGACGCCGCCCAGCGCCATCGGGACGACCTCGTCGAGGTCGATCTCGCGGATCAGCGGGGTGACCGTGCCGGTCTGCAGCCGGGACATGTCCAGGAGGTTGCCGACGAGATGGTCGAGGCGGTCGGCGCCGTCCTCGATGCCGGCCAGCAGCTCGGCCTCGTCCTCCTGGGACCAGGCGACGTCGTCGGAGCGGAGGGAGGACACCGCGGCCTTGATCGCGGCGAGCGGGGTGCGCAGGTCGTGGCTGACGGCGGCCAGCAGGGCGGTGCGGATGCGGTTGCCCTCGGCGAGCTGCTCGGCCCGCTGGGCCTCGCCGACGAGCCGCTGGCGGTCCAGGACGACGGCGGCCTGGGCGGCGAAGGCGGCCAGCACGCGGCGGTCCTCGGCGGGCAGCACCCGCCCGGAGAGCGCGAGGGCCATGTTGTCGCCGACGGGCATGTCGACGTCGGCGTCCTCGGGCCGCAGCAGCGGCTTTCCGGTGCTGGTCACCACGCTGCTCGCGCAGGTCCACGGGTCGGCCTCGCCGGCCCGCTCCAGCAGGGCCACGGACTCCATCGCGAAGGTCTCCCGCACCCGCTCCAGGAGCGCGTCCAGGCTGGTGTCGCCGCGCAGGACGCTGCCCGCGAGGAAGGAGAGGATCTCGGACTCGGCGCGCAGCCGGGCGGCCTGGTGGGTGCGGCGGGCGGCGACGTCCACGACGGAGGCGACCGACACCGCCACCGCGAAGAAGATCACGATGGCGACGAAGTTCTTGGGGTCCTGGACGGTGATGCTGTGGGTGGGCGGGGTGAAGTAGTAGTTCAGCAGCAGGGAGCCGAAGGCCGCGGAGGCGAGGGCGGGCAGCAGTCCGCCGAGGAGGGCGGCGACGACGGTCAGGAAGAGGAAGAGCAGGACCTCGTTGGCGAGGCCGGGACCGTTCTCCAGCGAGGTGAGCAGCAGCGTCAGCAGCGCCGGGGCGACGACGCCGGTGATCCAGCCGGCCACGATGCGGGGTCTGCCGAGGCGGGCGCCGCGCGCCACGGGCAGGCCGCGGCCCTTGGCGGCCTCCTCGTGCGTGACGATGTGCACGTCGAGGTCGGGGCCGGAGTCGCGGGCGACGGTCTGGCCGACGCCCGGCCCGAAGACGTACTGCCAGGTCTTGCGGCGGCTGGAGCCGAGCACGATCTGGGTGGCGTTGACGCCTCGGGCGAATTCCAGCAGTGAGGCGGGCACGTCGTCGCCGATCACGTGGTGGAAGGTGCCGCCGAGGTCCTCGACGAGGGTGCGCTGGACGGCCAGCTCCTTCGGCGAGGCCGAGGTGAGCCCGTCGCTGCGGGCGATGTAGACGGCGAGGATCTCGCTGCCGGAGCCCTTGGCGGCCATCCGCGAGGCGCGGCGGATGAGGGTGCGGCCCTCGGGGCCGCCGGTGAGGCCGACGACGATGCGCTCGCGGGCCTGCCAGATGGTGGAGACGCTGTGCTCGGTGCGGTACTGCCGCAGGTACTCGTCGACGCGGTCGGCGGTCCACAGCAGCGCCAGCTCGCGCAGGGCGGTGAGGTTGCCGGGGCGGAAGTAGTTGGAGAGGGCGGCGTCGACCTTGTCGGACTTGTAGATGTTGCCGTGGGCCATCCGGCGGCGCAGCGCCTGGGGCGACATGTCGACCAGTTCGATCTGGTCGGCGCGGCGCACGACCTCGTCGGGCACGGTCTCGCGCTGCCGGACGCCGGTTATCGACTCGACCACGTCGCCCAGCGATTCCAGGTGCTGGATGTTGACGGTCGAGACGACGTCGATGCCGGCCCGGAGGAGTTCCTCGACGTCCTGCCAGCGCTTGGTGTTGCGGGAGCCGGGCACGTTGGTGTGCGCGAGCTCGTCGACGAGGGCGACGGCGGGACGGCGGGCGAGGAGGGCGTCGACGTCCATCTCGGTGAAGACGCTTTCCCGGTAGGTGATCTCACGCCGGGGCACCTCCTCCAGGCCGTGCAGCATGACCTCGGTGCGCGGGCGGTTGTGGTGTTCCACGAAGCCCACGGCGATGTCGGTGCCGCGTTCGATACGACGGTGCGCCTCGGAGAGCATCGCGTACGTCTTGCCGACGCCCGGCGCCGCGCCGAGGTAGATCCGAAGCTTGCCGCGTCCCATGGCCTCATTGTCTTTCACGTTGCGCGACGGTGTTCGGGACGGTTGTCCGGCCCGAGGTGCAGCACGGTCGCGTACGGTCGACCTTACGGCCATGGTTTCGGACATTTGGGGCGGGAAGCGGTCGTACGCCTGGTATTGACGCAGCTCTGACGCCCGCCTCCCGTGTCCTCAGCGGCTCTCGACGAGCAGGCCGGCGAACTTGGCCGGGTGGGCGGGCGGGAGCTGGAGGGCGAGGTCGGACATGGTCCATCCGGGGTCATGAGGGGCACGCGGCCCGTGGCGACGGGCTCGGCGGCGCGATGGGGAGCGGGTGGGCCGGGCGCCGGTCGGCGGCTCCGGCACGGCAGTGCTCGTACCGTCCATGCAACCGCCCCCGCCGTCCGGCGACAATGTGCCGCGGGCTTTCCTGATACGCCTCTGACACGGCCTCCGCCCTCTGGCAGCATCACCGGTATGACTGACGTGCGCACGGCACACACCTCGGAGCTGGGCGATGCCGAACTGGCCGCCGTCCGGCGGCTGATGGACGACGCCTTCGACGGCGAATTCACGGAGGACGACTGGGACCACACGGTGGGCGGCATGCACGCCCTGGTGTGGGAGGGCGGGGAGCTCATCGGCCACGGCTCGCTGGTGCAGCGCCGGTTGCTGCACGGCGGGCGGGCGCTGCGCACCGGCTATGTGGAGGCCGTGGCGGTACGGGCGGACCGGCGCCGGCAGGGCGTGGGGTCGGCGGTGATGGAGGCCCTGGAGCGGGTGCTGCGGCGCGGTGCGTACGAACTGGGGGCGCTCGGCGCGGCGGACGAGGCCGTGCCGCTGTACGCGGGGCGCGGCTGGCGGCTGTGGCGGGGGCCGTCCTCGGTCCTCTCCCCCACCGGGTTGCGGCGCACCGAGGAGGAGGACGGCTGCATCTACGTCCTGCCGATGGCCGCGAAGGTGGACCTGGACGGGGAGCTGGCGTGCGACTGGCGGCCGGGGGACGTGTGGTGAGGCGCGGGGGGCCGTGACGCCCCCGCCGGTGGGCCGCGCTTACCGCAGGTCCGTCCTCGGCCGCGGCACCGGCCGCCGTCCCAGCAGGTCCGCGAGGCCCTGCCGGGTCGCGGCGACCACCACCCGGTCCTCGGGCCGCAGGACGTAGCCCGTCGGCAGCCGGCCCGGCAGGCGCGGCTGCCCCTGGGCGTCCGCCCGGTCGCCCGGGGCCTCCGGGGCCAGCGCGAGCACGCGCCAGGCGCCGGGCTCGACGGCCTCGTCGGCCCGGCGGCCCGCCAGCCCGTCGTGGGCTCCGGCCTCCAGCTCGGCGACGAGGACGACCTTGCGCTCCACCGGGAACGCGCCCAGGATCTGACGGCCGATCATGGCTCCGGCGAAGGCGGGCGCCACGAGATAGGTGACGCTGCGGCTGCGGGTCCAGCCGTGCGGGTGGGAGTCGCGCAGGGTGCGGTAGACGGCCTTGGAGAACCGGTCCTCGTACAGCCGCATCACCACCCGGACGTCGGGCCGGACGGCACGCGCGTACAGCACCGCCTCCAGATTGGTGGTGTCGCTGCTGGTCAGGGCGAGCAGGGTGCGGCACTGTCCGATCTTGGCGGCTTCCAGCACGCCCTCCTCGGTGACGTCGCCGATGACCGTGGGCACGCGCAGCGAGCGGGCGAGCGCCACGCCCCGGGCCTGCGGGTCGCGTTCGACGCAGACGACCGGGATGCCGAGCTCGCGCAGCCGGGCGAGCACCCGGGCCCCGATCTTGCCGAGGCCGAGCAGCACGACGTGGCCGGACAGGCCGCGCGGCGGACGGCGCAGCGCGGACGCGGAGCGGAAGGTGCCGAGCCCCTCCAGGGCGGCGGCGACCAGGAGCGGGAGCAGCAGGAGGCCGGTCAGGCCGGAGAGCAGTTGGAGGAGCTGGCGGCCCAACGGCTCCCCTATGGCGGGGTCGTTGATGGCGAAGAGGTCAAGGAGCGAGAGGTAGGCCGCGCGCGCCGGGTGCTCGCCGGTGACGAGCCAGGAGGCGACGGCCAGCCCGCCGACGGCGGCGGCCAGCCAGAGCAGGGCCCATCGCAGCCGCCGGGAGAAGAACGAGCCCAGCGGCAGGCCGCGGGCGGCGAGCCGGGAGGGCCGCGGGGGTTCGGCGTGGCGGACGGTCTCCAGGACGACGCGGCCGCGGCCGGTGACCGCCGTCGCCTCGCGCTCGCCGGGGAGCAGCACGGGGCCGTCCGCCTCGAAGCCGGGCGCGGGGAGCAGGGCGAGGGTGGCGGCGCAGGGCTCGGGGGTCTCGCCGGGTGCGAGCGGCGGTCTCTCCACGGCCCGCAGCAGCAGGCCGCCGGCCTCGACGACCTTGCGGTGGCCGGAGACGGCCGCGGCGACGAGGGCGGGGGCGGCGGTGTCGGCGTCGGACAGGACGGTCGTGGTGGCCTCGGGGGCGCGGGCCGGGGAGGAGTCGTCGGTGCCCGCTCCGGCGGCCTGGTCGAGGAGTTCCTCCAGGTACTGGCCGAGCCGGCGGTTGTAGAGGCGGATGACGAGCCGCAGGCGGGGGTTGGCGCGGCGGGCCCGCAGGGCGGCGTGGATGTTGGTCTCGTCGTCGTCGTAGACGAGGGCGAGGGCGATGGCGTCGGCGATGCCGGCCTCGGCGAAGGCGTCGTCGTCGGGCTCGGCGGCCTCGACGAGCCGTACGGCACCGGACGCCGAACCGTTCCCGCCGACCATGGTGGAACCGCCGTTGACGGCGGAGACCCGGCCGACGGCGCCGGTCACCCGGCCCAGGAGGGACGCGGCACGGCCGGCCGCGGCCGACGGGCGGGAGCCGCCGTCGCGGACGGACGGCAGGACGAGGGTGACGCGCTCGCCGTAGACGGCGGAGAGCTCGGCGGCGAGCCGGTGCGCGAGTCCGTCGTCACCGCACACCACCATGTGCGGGACGATCGGCGCCACTTGGGGCGGCTGAGGTAGGGAGACCACACACCTAGAGTGCCCTGTTCAGCCGTTCGATTCCCAGGCACCGCGCCGGGAGGCCGGGGCGTTCGCCGCCCCGGCCTCCCGGTGTGTCCGCCGCGCGCGGTGGGTCTCAGCCCTTGGCGAGCTCCCGCAGCGCGATGTTGAGCTTCAGGACGTTGACGCGTTCCTCGCCCATGAAACCGAGGACGCGGCCGTCGGTGTGGTCCTCGACCAGCTTGCGGACCGTGGCGGCCGGCAGGTGGTTGGCCTTGGCGACGCGGTCGGCCTGGAGCCGGGCGTAGGCGGGCGAGATGTCCGGGTCGAGACCGGAGGCGGAGGCGGTGAGGGCGTCCACCGGGACCGTCGACGGGGAGACGCCGTTGAACTCGGCGACGTCCGCGCGGCGCTGCTCGACGTCGTCCAGCAGGACCTTGCTGTCGGCGGCGAGGTTGGAGGCCCCGGAGACCACGAGGTGGTAGCGGGTGTTCTCGGTGCTGGCACCGGCGGCCGAGGCGCGCGGCTGGAAGTACGTGGGGTCGGGCAGCGGGTTGCCGTCCCTGTCCTTGGTGTCGAGGGTGTAGGTCTGGCCGAGCCGCTCGGAGCCGGCGGACTTCCCGCCGGCCTTCACCTCGGAGCCGTTGGCCTTGTCGTGGAAGGCCGCCTGCGCGATCCCGGTGACGACCAGGGGGTAGACGACCCCGCAGACCACCGTGAGGACGAGCAGGGCGCGGAGCCCCGCCGCCAGCAGGCGGGCCGTGCTGCGTACGGAGTTGTTCATGGTGAGGTCACCCGATGCCAGGGATGAGGGAGATGAGCAGGTCGATGATCTTGATGCCGATGAACGGGGCGACGAGGCCGCCCAGTCCGTAGACGGTGAGGTTGCGCCGGAGCATGCTGTCGGCGCTCATCGGCCGGTAGCGCACGCCCTTCAGGGCGAGCGGCACCAGGGCCACGATGACCAGGGCGTTGAAGACGACGGCCGACAGAATGGCCGACTCCGGCGAGGTCAGGCTCATGATGTTGAGCTTGTCCAGGCCCGGGTAGGCCACCGCGAACATCGCCGGGATGATCGCGAAGTACTTGGCGACGTCGTTGGCGATCGAGAAGGTGGTGAGCGCGCCCCGGGTGATCAGGAGCTGCTTGCCGATCTCGACGATCTCGATGAGCTTGGTCGGGTCGGAGTCCAGGTCCACCATGTTCCCGGCCTCCTTGGCGGCCGCGGTACCGGTGTTCATGGCCACGCCCACGTCCGCCTGGGCCAGCGCGGGGGCGTCGTTCGTGCCGTCACCCGTCATCGCGACGAGCTTGCCGCCGGCCTGCTCACGCTTGATGAGGGCCATCTTGTCCTCGGGGGTGGCCTCGGCGAGGAAGTCGTCGACGCCCGCCTCCTCGGCGATGGCCTTGGCCGTCAGCGGATTGTCGCCCGTGATCATGACGGTCTTGATGCCCATGCGGCGCAGCTCGTCGAACCGCTCCCGCATGCCCTCCTTGACGACGTCCTTGAGGTGGATGACGCCCAGGACGCGGGCGCCCTTCTCGTCCTCCAGGGCGACCAGCAGCGGCGTGCCGCCCGCCTGGGAGATCTCCTCGGTGAGCGTCCGGGTGTCCTCGGCGACCCGGCCGCCGCGCTCCTCGACCCAGGCGACGACCGAGCCGGTCGCGCCCTTGCGGACCTTCTTCCCGTCCACGTCGACGCCCGACATCCGGGTCTGCGCCGTGAAGGGCACCCACTCGGCGCCCACCAGCTCGCCCTCGTGGCGCTCGCGCAGACCGTACTCCCCCTTGGCGAGGACGACGATCGAGCGGCCCTCGGGCGTCTCGTCGGCGAGCGAGGAGAGCTGTGCGGCATCCGCCACCTCGGCGGCGGTCGTGCCCTTGACCGGGACGAACTCAGCCGCCTGGCGGTTGCCGTAGGTGATGGTGCCGGTCTTGTCGAGCAGCAGCGTGGAGATGTCACCCGCCGCCTCGACCGCGCGTCCGGACATCGCCAGCACGTTGCGCTGGACGAGCCGATCCATGCCGGCGATGCCGATCGCGGAGAGCAGCGCGCCGATCGTGGTCGGGATGAGGCAGACCACCAAGGCCGCGAGCACGACCATCGACTGCTCGGCGCCCGCGTACATCGCGAAGGGCTGGAGGGTGACGACGGCGAGCAGGAAGACGATGGTGAGCGAGGCCAGCAGGATGTTGAGGGCTGTCTCGTTCGGCGTCTTCTGCCGGGCCGCGCCCTCGACCAGGTTGATCATCCGGTCGATGAAGGTCTCGCCGGGCTTCGTCATGATCTTGATGACGATGCGGTCGGAGAGCACCTTCGTACCGCCGGTGACGGCGCTGCGGTCGCCTCCGGACTCGCGGATGACCGGCGCCGACTCGCCCGTGATCGCGGACTCGTCGACGCTCGCGACACCCTCGACGACGTCGCCGTCGCCGGGGATGATGTCGCCGGCCTCGCAGACGACGAGGTCGCCCACGCGCAGCTCGGTGCCGGGGACCGACTCCTCGACGCCGCCACCGAGGCGGCGGGCGACCGTGTCGGTCTTGGCCTTGCGCAGCGTGTCGGCCTGGGCCTTGCCGCGGCCCTCGGCGACGGCCTCGGCGAGGTTGGCGAACAGCACCGTCAGCCACAGCCAGACGGTGATCGCCCAGCCGAACCAGTCACCGGGGTCCTCGACCGCCAGCACGGTGGTGACCACCGAGCCGATCAGGACGACGAACATGACCGGAGCCTTGATCATCACCCGGGGGTCGAGCTTGCGGAACGCGTCCGGCAGCGACGTCATCAGCTGCGCCGGGTCGAAGAGCCCACCGGAGACGCGGCCGGGCTCCTGGGTTCCGTGCGCGGGGGCGTCCTTGAGGTCCTTCGACGTGGGTCGGACAGGGGTGGTGGTGCTCATGAAAGTCCCTCCGCCATCGGGCCGAGGGCCAGGGCCGGGAAGTAGGTCAAGCCGGTGATGATGAGGATCGCGCCGACGAGGAGGCCCGCGAAGAGCGGCTTCTCCGTGCGCAGGGTTCCCGCCGTCTCGGGTACGGGCTTCTGCTCGGCGAGCGAACCGGCCAGCGCCAGGACGAACACCATCGGCAGGAAGCGGCCGAGGAGCATGGCGAGGCCGATCGTGGTGTTGTACCACTGTGTGTCGGCGCTGAGGCCGGCCATCGCGGAGCCGTTGTTGTTGGCGCCGGAGGTGAAGGCGTAGAGGACCTCGGAGAAGCCGTGGGCGCCGCTGTTGTGCACGGAGTTGCCCGCGGTGTTCAGGATCGAGTCCGGCGGGGTCGACAGCGCCATGGACAGGGCGGTGAAGCCGAGGACCAGGGTCGGGGTGATGAGGATGTAGCACGCGGCGAGCTTGATCTCGCGGGTGCCGATCTTCTTGCCGAGGTACTCGGGCGTACGGCCGACCATCAGGCCCGCGATGAAGACCGCGATGATCGCCATGACGAGCATGCCGTAGAGGCCGGATCCGACGCCGCCGGGCGCGATCTCGCCGAGCATCATCGACAGCAGCGTGAGGCCGCCGCCGAGGCCGGTGAAGGAGGAGTGGAAGGAGTCGACCGCACCGGTGGAGGTGAGCGTGGTGGTGGTCGCGAAGATCGCGGACGCACCGATGCCGAAGCGCTGCTCCTTGCCCTCCATCGCGCCGCCGGCCGCCTGGAGGGCCGCGCCGTGGTGCGCGTACTCGGTCCACATCATCAGCGCGGTGAAGGCGACCCAGATGACGCCCATCGTGGCCAGGATCGCGTAGCCCTGCCTGACGTTGCCGACGAGCTTGCCGAAGGTCCGGGTCAGCGAGAACGGGATGAGGAGGATCAGGAAGATCTCGAAGAGGTTGGTGAAGGCGTCGGGGTTCTCGAAGGGATGGGCGGAGTTGGCGTTGAAGTAACCGCCGCCGTTGGTGCCCAGCTCCTTGATGACCTCCTGCGAGGCCACGGCGCCGCCGTTGACCTGCTGGGTGCCGCCGGTCAGCTGTCCGATCTCGTGGATGCCCGCGAAGTTCTGGATCGCGCCGCACGCGACGAGCACGACCGCACCGATGACGGAGAGCGGGATCAGGACGCGGACGGTGCCGCGCACCAGGTCGGCCCAGAAGTTGCCCAGCTCGCCGGTGCGGGACCTGGCGAAGCCCCGGACGAGCGCGACGGCGACGGCGATGCCGACGGCCGCGGAGACGAAGTTCTGTACCGCGAGGCCGAGCGTCTGGACGGCGTGGCCCATGGCCTGCTCGCCGGAGTACGACTGCCAGTTGGTGTTGGCGACGAAGGACGCGGCGGTGTTGAACGCCTGGTCCGGGGTGATCGCGGTGAAGCCGAGCGACAGCGAGTCGGGCAGGACGCCCTGGATCCGCTGGAGCAGGTACAGGAAGAGGACGCCCACCGCGGAGAAGGCGAGGACGCCGCGCAGGTACGCGGGCCAGCGCATCTGCGCGTCGGGGTCGGCACCGATCGAGCGGTAGATCCACTTCTCGACGCGCAGGTGCTTGTCGGAGCTGTACACGCCGGCCATGTAGTCGCCCAGCGGGCGGTGGGCGAGCGCCAGCGCCACGATGACCGCGGTGAGCTGGAGGACTCCGGAAAGGACGGGGCTCATGTCTGTGCTCAGAACCTCTCCGGGAAAACGAGGGCGAGGATCAGGTAGCCCAGCAGGGCGACGGCCACGACCAGGCCGACGACGTTCTCGGCGGTCACAGCTTCGTCACCCCCTTGGCGACGAGAGCCACCAACGCGAACACCGCGATCGTGGTGACGACGAAGGCCAGGTCGGCCATCGTGTGCTCCTAGAGAGTTCGGACAGGAACGGACTCCCACAGCAAAGCGCTCGCCATGACCGGTGCACGCCCCGTTGACGACTCCCTTACGGCCATGGGCGCCCCCTTGACGCCATCCATACGCGCACGGTTCCGGCCTGCGGAAACGCCGCTGGGCCGCAACCCCAGACTCGGGGTCACGGCCCAGCGGAACGGCTGGATCCAGCCGTCTGACGAGCGTTTTTCAGCTCGTTCCCACGTTCTCTCAGCGCACCTCGGAGATCGACGGACCGCGCTCCAGACGGTCCACGCCACCGGCGAAGCGGGAGCCCTCGGACTCCTCCTGCTGGAGGCCCTCGGCCACCATCTGCGCGTCGTCCGGCAGCTTCAGCACGATCGGGTCGCGCGGCGCCATCGGGGAATCGCCGCGCACGACGACCGTGTCCTTGAAGATCTGCTCCAGCAGACCGGCGGTCTGCGGCTGCACCGCGCCCTGCCCGGAGATCACACCGCGCAGGAACCAGCGCGGCCCGTCACAGCCCACGAAGCGGACGAGCTGCACGCCCTGGGTGCCGTCGGGCAGCGCCACCGGCACCTGCGCCCGCAGCTCCCAGCCGAGCGGGCCCTGCACCTCGTCGACGACGCCGCCCTGCTGGGTGATGCCGCCGGCGATCTCCTCGCGGACCTCGTGCCAGATGCCCTCGCGCTTGGGGGCGGCGAACGCCTGGAGCTGCACGGCGCTGTCGCGCAGCACCACGGTCGCGGCGACGATCGCGTCACCGGCGACCTCGACCCGCAGTTCCATGCCCTCGACACCGGGCACGAACAGCCCGCCCAGGTCCACCCGGCCCTCGCCGGGCTCCCGGACCTCGGAGAGGTCCCACGGCCCGTCGGGGCGCGGCTCCGGCTCCAGCCGGACCCGGCTCTCGGCCGCGGCGTCCTCCACGGACTCCTCGCCCCCAGCCGACTCCTCGGAGGTCACGTCGTCGATGTGATCGACGGCGTCCTCGCTGCGCTTGCGGCGACGACCGAACACGTCACTGTCCTTCCCGGTCGGCAACGACCGAAGCGAATCCATTCCCCACGGCAGCGTGGCCACCGGTGGACCCGAAGCCCCCTTCGGCCCGTGCCGAGCCTGGAAGCTCCGCCACCTCGTGGAAGCGGACCTTCTCGACCTGCTGGACAACCAACTGGGCGATGCGGTCGAACCTCTCGAACCGCACGGTCTCCCGCGGGTCCAGATTGACCACAATCACCTTGATCTCTCCACGGTACCCGGCATCGATGGTCCCCGGGGCATTCACCATGGAGACCCCGCACCTGGCGGCGAGACCCGAACGCGGGTGCACGAACGCGGCGTAGCCGTCGGGCAGCGCGATGGAGACCCCGGTGGGCAGTACCAGCCGCTCCCCCGGGGCCAGCTCGGCGGCCTCGGTGGTGACCAGGTCGCAGCCGGCGTCGCCGGGGTGACCGTAGGACGGGACCGGCACCTCCGGGTCCACACGGCGGAGCAGCACATCGACGGGCTGACGACTCACGGGTTCACCTCAAAAGCTCGCGCGACCTTCACCTGGTCGGGGTCGGCCAGGGCGGCCTGGATCTCGGCGGGACGGCCGTTCTCGATGAAGTGGTCGACCTTCACCTCGATGAACACCGCCGCCGCGCGAACCGCCACCGGTCCGTCGGGACCGCCGATGCGGCCGGTGGCCGTCGCGTAGATCTTACGGCCGTGGACGGCGTGCGCCTCGGCCTCCAGGTACAGCACGGCGTCGACCGGCACGGGCCGTTCGTAGTCCGTCTCCAGCCGGCCGGTCACCGCGATGACCCGCAGCAGCCAGCCCAGCGAGCCCAGCGTCTCGTCCAGCGCCGTAGCCAGCACGCCGCCGTGCGCGAGGCCGGGCGCGCCCTGGTGCGCCTCCTTGACGCGGAACTCCGCGGTGACGCTGACCCCTTCGCCGGCCCGGGTCTCGAGGTGCAGGCCGTGCGGGACGCCCCCGCCGCAGCCGAAGCAGTGCTCGTAGTGCGCCCCGATGATCTGTCCGGGCGCGGGGGCATCGGGGTGCCGCACCGGCGGCGCGGCTCCGGCCGGCGGCGTCAGCGCTGTCGTTCGTCCACTCACAGGGGCTGACCTTACCCGCGACGGCCGGGCCCGGTCCCGCCCGTGGCAGGCTTGAGCGCATGCAGCCTTACGAAGAGCGCCTCACCGCGCCCCGCTCCTGGTGGTTCATCGCGGTCCTCGTCGGGGTCGCCATGGCGCTGATCCTGCTCCCGCTGGGCACGGTGCCGATGCTCGGCGGGCTGTTCGGCGGCGGGGCGCTCGCCGCGGTGGCCGTGAGCTCGTACGGGTCGGCGCGGATCCGGGTGGTGGGCGGCGCGCTGGTGGCGGGCGACGCGCGGATCCCGGTCGAGGCGCTGGGGGACGCCGAGGTGCTGGACGCCGAGGAGGCTCGCGCCTGGCGTACGTACAAGGCCGACAGCCGGGCGTTCATGCTGCTGCGGGGCTATGTGCCCACCGCGGTGCGGATCGAGATCACCGATCCCGCCGATCCCACCCCGTACGTCTATCTCTCCACCCGCTCCCCCGAGCGCCTGGTGGCCGCTCTGGCGGCCGTACGGGCCTAGCCCGGCAGCCCGGGGCCTCCGGCGTGCGGCAGGGCCTCCCAGGGCACCTGCTCGCGCCGCAGGTCGGCGCGGACCTTGTCGGCGAGCTTCCTGGTGTCGCGGCGGTTCATCATCGCCCCCACGGTCGCGCCGATCAGGAAGGGCGCGAGATTCGGGAGATTGCGGAACGTGCGCTTGAGGATCCGCTGGCGCAGCTCGCGCCTCAGCTGACCGCCGAGCGCCGCGTTGACGGACAGCGGGGCGGTGACGTCGATGCCCCGTTCGTCGGCCCAGGCGCCGAGATAGGCGACGGCCCGCTCCCGGGCCGTGCCGGGTGCCCGGCGTCCGTAGACCTCGTGCAGCTCGGCGATGAGCTTCAACTCCACGGCGGCCACGCCGATGATCTCGGCCGCCAGCTCGGCGGGCATGGCGGGCGGAACCGGCAGCATCGCCGCGGCTCCGACGCCGGCGCCCACGGTGGACGTGCCGTTCGCGGCCCCGGTCACCAGCTTGTCGGCGAGCTGCTCGGGGCCGAGGCCCGGGAACTGCTCGCGCAGGGTCGCGAGGTCGCGTACGGGAACGCGCGGGGCGTTCGCGATGATCCGGTCGGCGACGGCGGTCAGGCCCGCCCGCGCTCCCCGGCCACCCTTCCAGCCCTTCTTGGCCCCACGGCCGACCGCGGCGGCGAGCGAGGCCGTGCGGCCTCGCTCGACGTTGCTGTCGGCCGTGGCGCCCGAGGCAGTGACGTCCTGCCGCGCGGCGTCACCGGGCGGCCCGCCGGTCAGCTCGGGCTGCCGGTCACGCCGCTTCCGGAACGGGATCGAGCCTGCCATCGCAGACCCACTCCTCAGTCGCAGTCGCGGCAGATCGGCTGGCCGTTCTTCTCGCGGGCCAGCTGGCTGCGGTGGTGCACGAGGAAGCAGCTCATGCACGTGAACTCGTCGGCCTGCCGCGGCAGGACCCGGACGGACAGCTCCTCATTGGAGAGGTCCGCGCCGGGCAGCTCCAAGCCCTCGGCGGCCTCGAAGTCGTCGACGTCGACGGTCGACGCGGACTTGTCGTTCCGCCGGGCCTTGAGTTCCTCGATGCTGTCCTCATTGACGTCATCGTCGGTCTTGCGTGGGGTGTCGTAGTCCGTTGCCATGTCGCTCTCCCCCTCTGGGTGTCTGCGGTGTCTCCAGCGCACGTAACGCGTGAGAGGCCGGACTTGTGCCCGACCCGAGGCGGAGATTTTGCCTCACATCAAGGTCTGTTACTCAATCGACACCCAACCGCACACCTGAAGAGGTGATGGGGATGGATGGCGAACGGGACCGTACACGGTCCGAATGCCGCATGCGGATGCGCCATCACGTGTACTTCCCGTGATCAGGACCCCCGGAAACCCCCATTTTCCCGGCGTTCCGGTGGCCCTCCCGATCACGGAGAGTGGATGGCCGGAAGTTGGCGCATGTGAGCGATCACACACGCCTACAGCAAGGGGCGGACCATGAAAATTCCGCCCAAAGCGAACCTGCGGTCGCCCTATTCTCGCAGAGTTTGTCAGGTGGGCAGCACCACTCGCATGATCAGGCCGCCTCCCTCTCGCGGTTCGGCCGTGATCCGGCCGCCGTGCGCCCGGGCCACGGACCGCACGATCGACAGGCCGAGGCCCACACCCTTGTCGCTGCCGGTGCGCTCGGTACGCAGGCGCCGGAAGGGCTCGAAGATGTTGTCCAGCTCGTACGCGGGGACGACCGGCCCGGTGTTCTCGACCACCAGCAGCGCCTGTCCGGGCTGGGACCGCGTGGTGACCTCGACCCAGCCGTCGGGGGTGTTGTAGCGCACAGCGTTCTGCACGAGGTTCAGCGCGATGCGCTCCAGGAGCACTCCATTGCCCTGCACCACGGCGGGCTCCCGCGTCCCCCGCAGCTCCACGCCCTTGTCCTGCGCCTCACCACGGGTCTGGTCGAGGGCCCTGGAGGCCACCTCGGCGAGGTCCACGGGCTTGCGGTCCACGATCTCGTTGTCGCTGCGGGCGAGCAGCAGCAGCCCCTCCACGAGCTGCTCGCTGCGCTCGTTGGTGGCCAGCAGGGTCTTGCCGAGCTGCTGGAGCTCGGGCGAGGCCCCGGGGTCGGAGAGGTGCACCTCCAGCAGCGTGCGGTTGATCGCCAGCGGGGTGCGCAGCTCGTGCGAGGCGTTGGCCACGAAGCGCTGCTGCGCGGTGAACGCCCGCTCCAGCCGGTCGAGCATCTCGTCGAAGGTGTCGGAGAGCTCCTTCAACTCGTCCTCCGGCCCTCCCAGTTCGATCCGCCGGGAGAGGTCCGTCGCGGCGACGCGGCGGGCGGTACGGGTCATCTTGCCCAGCGGCGAGAGGACCCGGCCGGCCATGGCGTAACCGAAGGCGAACGCGATCACGGCCAGGCCGAGGAGCGCCAGCAGCGAGCGCTTGAGGAGGCTGTCCAGGGCCATGGCGCGCTGGTACTGCATGCACTGTTCGAGGCCGCGCATGAAGTCGGAGCTGTTGGTGGTACCGCTCAGGTCCCGGCAGGTGTCGCTGGTGAACTGCACCTGGGCGTTGAGAATCCGGAAGGGCAGCGACCTGCCCTGGCTCAGGGCGTCCGCGGCCAGCAGATAGATGATCGTCAGCAGCAGGACACCCGCCATCAGGAACATCCCGCCGTAGAGCAGGGTGAGCCGTATCCGGATGGTAGGGCGCAGCCACGGGAAGGGCCGCACGACGGGCTGCCGGGGGTCCCAGCTGGGCTTGGGGGGCGCGGTCGGCGGGGCTGGGGTGGGGGTGGGGGGCATCGGGGATCAGATCCGGTATCCCGAGCCGGGGACGGTGACGATCACCGCGGGCTCGCCGAGCTTGCGGCGCAGGGTCATCACGGTGACCCGGACGACGTTGGTGAACGGGTCGGTGTTCTCGTCCCACGCCTTCTCCAGCAGCTGCTCGGCCGAGACCACGGCTCCCTCGCTGCGCATGAGCACCTCCAGCACCGCGAACTCCTTCGGTGCCAGCTGCACCTCGCGGCCGTCGCGGAAGACCTCGCGCCGGTTCGGGTCGAGCTTGATCCCGGCGCGTTCGAGCACGGGCGGCAGGGCCACGGTCGTACGCCGCCCCAGGGCCCGTACACGCGCGGTCAGCTCGCTGAAGGCGAACGGCTTGGGCAGGTAGTCGTCGGCACCGATCTCCAGGCCCTCCACGCGGTCGCTGACGTCGCCGGAGGCGGTCAGCATCAGGACGCGGGTCGGCATGCCGAGCTCGACGACCTTGCGACAGACGTCGTCGCCGTGGACGAGCGGGAGGTCACGGTCGAGCACGACGACGTCGTAGTCGTTGACGGCGATGCGCTCCAGGGCGGCGGCACCGTCGTACACGACGTCGACCGCCATGGCCTCCCGGCGCAGTCCGGTGGCGACGGCATCGGCGAGCAGCTGCTCGTCCTCGACGACGAGTACGCGCACGGCGTTGTTCCTTCCCTTTGAGCCTGTGAGCAGGCGTGTGACGTCCCGGTGGGTACATCCATCCTGCCTGGAACGCCGGTAAACCGGCCGTAAGGGGGCGGGGGCGGCTGGCGGGCACCGGTTTCCCGGGGATTCCGGATCGGCGCGCTTCCCGGGGATTCCGGATTGGCGCGGGGCGGCAGGTTTCCGCTTCGACGGTGGTGGGGAAGACGTCTGCACACCCGCGATCACGCCTGCCGGATCCCCTCCGGGGCGGGCGCGTGATCGTTTCGCCGTGGCACACCCCCGTGCCATCTACCCACGACGAGGGGGCGCAGCACCATGGACGCGTTCACCGCTGGCATTCTGCAGCGCATAGAGAGCACCCGATTCGACTTGGACCAGGCCCGCAGGACGGGCGACGAGTTCCTCGCCGAGGTGGAGCAGGCGGCACTGGACGACCTTCACCGTCTCGCCGCGGAGCACGGCGTGCACGTCGCTGCGGCTTAGTCCTTCGGACCGATCCCACGAAAGCGTCCGGCCTTGTGCCGGGCGCTTTTCGCTGCGCGGGGGGCGGTTCTGGGTTCGCACGGTTGCCCGTGCGGGTGCGTTTCCCGCTGCGCGGGGCTGTGTCCGCTGCGCGGGGCTGTGTCCGCTGCGCGGGGCTGTCAATGGTGCGGGGTCGGGCCTCCGCGGGCCCTATACGGGGCTGCTTCGCTTTACGCCCCGTATAGGGCCCGCTCCGGCCCGCCCCCTCCCGTGGGGGTGGGAAAAAACCAGTTGGTGGTTCCGGCCAGCTGTCACGTTGCCGGTCACCACCAGTCTTTTCCTCCCACCCACCGGCAGGAGGGGACGGGGCTGCGGGGGCCTGTTGTCGGGGCGTAAAGCGAAGCAGCCCCGACAACAGGCCCCCGCAGACCCGGCACCGACCGCCAACAAGCCCCGCGCAGCGGACACCGCCCCGCGCAGCGGCAACGGCTCCGCGCAGCGGGACCCGCACGGGGCCACCCTGCGAGACCCCGACCGGCCGTCAGGCCAAACCGTCCCGCCAAGCCCCAAGCTCTTCCAGCCGCCCCTGGAGCCGCTCGAAGAGCCCCGGCGCGGCCGCCACCGTCAGCTCCGTGGAGGCCGGGACCCCCGGGCGACCGCCCGTCACCGCACCGGCCTCGCGCGCGATCAGCGCACCCGCCGCGTAGTCCCAGGGATTGAGTCCCCGCTCGTAGTAGCCGTCCAGCCGGCCGCAAGCCACATCGCAGAGGTCGATCGCGGCCGACCCGCCCCGTCGGATGTCCCGTACCTCGGGCAGCAGCGTCCGCAGGACATCCCCCTGGGCGGCGCGCCGCGCGGCCACGTACCCGAAGCCCGTACCGATCAGCGCCTGGTCGAGCGGCACCGCGGGGCGGACCCGCAACGGTCGGTCACCCGCGAACGCGCCCGCGCCGAGCGCGGCGGAATACGTCTCGCCCCGCATCGGCGCGGCCACCACGCCCACGATCGTCTCGCCGTCGAGCTCGGCCGCGATGGAGACGGACCAGGACGGCAGGCCGTACAGGTAGTTGACCGTGCCGTCGATCGGGTCGATGACCCAGCGGACACCGCTCGTGCCCTCGGTGCTCGCGCCTTCCTCGCCGAGGACACCGTCGCCGGGGCGCCGGTCGGCCAGGAAGTCGGTGATCAGCTTCTCGGAGGCGAGGTCCATCTCGGTGACGACGTCGATGGAGCTGGTCTTGGTGGCGGCCACGCCCAGGTCGTCGGGGCGGCCGTCCCTCAGGAGCGTGCCGGCGAGGTCGGCGGCCTCCAGGGCCACGGTCAGGAGTTCGGCCTTCAGCGGGTCACTCACGGTTGCTCCTTACGCGTACGGGCTGTCGGCGCCGGCGGCGGCTGCGCGGGGGGCCCTGGCCGGGCAGCAGCCGACGGGGCAGAGGTCGTGGGAGGGGCCGAGCGCGCCCAGCGCGCAGCGCTCGGGACGTTCGCCGCGCTCGGTGGCGGCGCGCTCCAGGACGAGCTCGCGCACGGCGGCGGCGAAGCGCGGGTCGGCGCCGACGGTGGCCGCGCGGGCGACCGGCAGGCCGAGCTCGGCGGCCTTGGCGGTGGCCTCGGTGTCGAGGTCGTACTTGACCTCCATGTGGTCCGAGACGAAGCCGAAGGGGACCATGACGACGGCCGGGGCGCCCTCGCCGTGGACGGTCTCCAGGTGGTCGCAGATGTCGGGTTCGAGCCAGGGGACGTGGGGGGCGCCGCTGCGGGACTGGTAGACGAGGCGCCAGGGCCGCTCGACGCCGGTCTCCCGGCGCACCGCGTCGGCGATCAGGCGGGCGACGTCCAGGTGCTCGGCGACGTACGCGCCGCCGTCACCGTGGGCCTCGGCGGGCCCGGAGATGTCCGCGCCGGCCGTGGGGATGGAGTGGGTGGTGAAGGCCAGGTGGGCGCCCGCGCGGGCGTCCTCGGGCAGCTCGGCGAGCGCGGCGAGGGTGGCGTCGGCCATGGGTTCCACGAAGCCGGGGTGGTTGAAGTAGTGGCGCAGTTTGTCGACGCGGGGCAGGGGCAGCCCCTCGGCCTCCAGGGCGGCCAGTGCGTCCGCGAGGTTCTCGCGGTACTGCCGGCAGCCGGAGTAGGAGGCGTAGGCGCTGGTGGTGAGGGTCAGGACGCGGCGGTGTCCGTCGGCCACCAGCTCGCGCAGGGTGTCGGTGAGGTAGGGCGCCCAGTTGCGGTTGCCCCAGTAGACCGGCAGGTCCAGGCCGTGGGCGGCGAGGTCGGCGCGCAGCGCGCTCAGCAGCTCGCGGTTCTGGTCGTTGATCGGGCTGACGCCGCCGAACAGGAAGTAGTGCTGCCCGACCTCCTTGAGGCGTTCGCGGGGGATGCCGCGGCCCCGGGTGACGTTCTCCAGGAACGGGACGACCTCGTCCGGGCCTTCGGGGCCGCCGAAGGAGAGCAGCAACAGGGCGTCGTAGGGGGCTGTTGCTGGCTGGTCTGCTGGCTGATCCGACATGCGTCCGATCCTGCCACCCGTCACTGACAGCGAGGAAATGGCCGTGCATCGCACGCATGTGCGCCCGTAAGCTGTATCGACCACCTACGTTCCTTACGGCCATCCTCTCTGCGCGCCCCGATTCACCCCCGAGAACCCCTGGCGGCCCCCTTGCCCAGTCCTTACCGCGAAATATTCGCCGCACCCGGCGCCAAGGGCTTCTCCGCGGCCGGCCTGCTCGGCCGGATGCCGCTGTCGATGATGGGCATCGGCATCGTCACGATGGTCTCCCAGCTGACCGGGCAGTACGGGCTGGCCGGAGCCCTCTCGGCGACTCTCGCGGTCTCCGCCGCCGTGGTGGGTCCGCAGATATCCCGGCTGGTCGACCGGCACGGACAGCGCCGGGTGCTGCGCCCGGCGACGCTCCTGGCCGTGGTCGCCGTCGCGGGTCTGCTGGTGAGCGCGCAGCAGCGGTGGCCGGACTGGACGCTGTTCGTGTTCTCGGCGTTCGCGGGCTGCGTGCCCAGCGTGGGCTCGATGGTGCGGGCCCGGTGGGCGGCGATCCACCGCGGCACCCGCGAGCTGCACACCGCCTACGCGTTCGAGTCCGTGGTGGACGAGGTGTGCTTCATCTTCGGGCCGATCCTGGCGATCGGCCTGTCCACGCGGTGGTTCCCGGAGGCCGGCCCCCTGCTGGCCGCCTGCTTCCTGGCGGTCGGCGTCCTGTGGCTGACGGCGCAGCGCGCCACCGAGCCCGTACCGCATCCGCGCGACCACCACAGCGGCGGTTCCGCGCTGCGCTCCCCCGGGCTCCAGGTACTGGTGGGGACGTTCGTCGCGATGGGCGCGATCTTCGGGACGGTCGACGTGGTGACCGTCGCCTTCGCCGAGGAGGAGGGCCGCAAGTCCGCCGCGGCCCTGGTGCTCGCGACGTACGCGCTGGGCTCCTGCCTGGCGGGGGCGGTCTTCGGGCTGCTGCGCCTGAAGGGCGACATGGCCCGCCGCTGGCTGCTGGGGGTGTGCGCGATGGCCGTGAGTATGATCCCCCTCCAATTGGTCGGGAGCCTGCCGTTCCTGGCCGTGGCGCTCTTTGTCGCGGGCCTGTCCATCGCGCCGACCATGGTGACGACGATGGCCCTCGTCGAACAGCACGTACCGCGCGCGAAGCTGACCGAGGGCATGACCTGGACGAGCACCGGGCTCGCGGTCGGGGTGGCGCTGGGGTCGTCGGCCGCCGGCTGGGTGGTGGACGCCTCCGGGGCGGCCGCGGGGTACGCGGTGTCCGGGGTGGCGGGGGTGCTCGCGGCGGCGGTCGCGTTCCTGGGGTACCGCCGGCTGCGCAGGCCGGCGCCGCGGCGGCCGGAGGGATTCGTGCCGCAGGCAAGGGGAGGGTCTGGCGCACATGACGGAGACGACCGGAACGACCGGGACAAGGGATACGTGGCGTAACTGGGCGGGGAACGTCACCGCCCGGCCCGCGCGGACCGTGGCACCGGCGAGCACGCGCGAGCTGGCGGCGGCGGTGGCGCGGGCGGCCTCGGACGGCCTGCGGGTCAAGGCGGCCGGGACGGGGCATTCGTTCACCGCCGCGGCCGCCACGGACGGCCTGCACATACGTCCCGAGCGCCTCACCGGCATCCGGGGCATCGACCGGCGGGCCGGCACCGTGACGGTGGCCGCCGGAACGACCCTGCGGCAGCTGAACGAGACGCTGTCCACGCACGGCCTGTCGCTGGCCAACATGGGCGACATCATGGCCCAGACCGTCTCCGGGGCGGTCAGCACCGGCACCCACGGGACGGGCCGAACCTCCGCCTCGCTGTCCGCCCAGGTCACGGGCCTGGAGCTGGTCACGGCCGACGGTTCGGTGCTCACCTGTTCGGCGCGCGAGAACCCCGAGGTCCTCGCGGCGGCCCGGCTGGGCCTCGGCGCGCTGGGGGTGATCACGTCGCTGACCTTCGCGGTGGAGCCGGAGTTCCTGCTCACGGCCCGCGAGGAGCCGATGCCCCTCGACCGGGTGACGGCGGAGTTCGATCAGCTGGTCGCCGAGAACGAGCACTTCGAGTTCTACTGGTTTCCGCACACCGAAAGCTGTGTCACCAAGCGCAACAACCGCAGCGCCGGCCCCGCAGCGCCGCCCGCCCGGTTCGGCGCCTGGGTGGAGGACGAGCTGGTGTCCAACGGGCTCTTCCAGGCCGTCTGCACCGTCGGCCGCGCCGTGCCCGCCGCCGTGCCCGGCATGGCGAAGGCGGCCGGCCGCGCCCTGTCGGCCCGGACCTACACCGATGTCGCGTACAAGGTGTTCACCAGCCCGCGCCGGGTCCGGTTCGTGGAGATGGAGTACGCCCTGCCGCGCGAGGCCGCCCTGGCGGCGCTGCGGGAGCTGAGAGCGATGATCGAGCGGTCGCGCCTGCGGATCGCCTTCCCCGTGGAGGTGCGGACCGCCCCGGCCGACGACGTGCCCCTGTCGACCGCCTACGGCCGCGACACCGCCTACCTCGCCGTCCACATGTACCGGGGCGCGCCGTTCCGGGCCTACTTCACCGCGGCCGAGCAGATCATGACGGCCCACGGCGGGCGGCCGCACTGGGGGAAGCTGCACAGCCGTGACGCCGGGTATCTGGCGGAGGCGTATCCGCGCTTCGCCGAGTTCGCCGCGCTGCGGGACCGGCTGGACCCGCAGCGCGTCTTCGGCAATGACTATCTGCGGCGCGTGCTGGGGGCCTGAGGCCCTCGCGCGGGCCCCAGGGTGGTGTCCGGCGAACCTTCGGCTGCGGGCCGGCTGTGCCGCCTGCGGCGGCGAGCGCCCTGCGGGCGCGTCCTCAAACGCCGGACGGGCTTGATTCCGGCTGGGCTCAGTCGCTTTCAGCCCGTCGGGGGCACCCCCAGCGGTAGCTGGGGGAGCTTGAGGACACCGCCTAGGACACCGTGCCCGCCGCCGCGTTCTGGCCCTGCGGCGGCGGGGCGGTCTGACCGCCCCCCGTGGCCTGACCGCCGGTGGCGGCCCCGCCGGTGACCTTGTCGCCGCCCTTGCCGCTGTCCGGCGACGGGGTGCCACCGGTCGGGCCGGGCTTCGGGGAGGGCGAGGAGCCACCCTCCGACGGGGTGGGGGACGGAGTCGAGGGGTTGGGCGAACCCTCCCCCGTACCGCCGCCGGGCCGGGAACCGTGCGGGTCCGATGACGGGCCGTCCTCGTCCGTGCCGCTGTCCTGGCCACCGCCGTGCGACCGGCCCGGGTCGGGGGCCGGCGGCGGGGTGTCCTGCTTCTTCTGCGCCGAGCCGCCCTTGACGATCTGCATCACCGAGGTGCCGTCGCCGCCGTCCGCGCTGGATCCCTTGACCAGCTCGACCGCGGTGACCGTGCCCATGGCGAGCACGAAGACCGCGCCGGCGGCCAGCAGCGGGCGCTTCCAGCCGCGCATCCGGGTGCCGTGGGTCGTGCCCGTCGTGTACTCGTCATCGAGGGCCCCGGGGAACGCACCGGGGTGGACATCGGCGTGCGCGTCGGCGCGTGGATGGGAATGCGCACCCGCGTGTGCGCCGTTTCGCTCCGGCGGGTGCCCGGCACCGTGCAACAGCCGTGTCGCGTCGTCACCGGGTGTCGTCCCGGCCGCATCGACGCCCGGAAGCAACCGGGTCGCATCGGCATCGCCGGTCCCGTCAGCCCCACCCGTATGACGGAGTGCCTGGGTACGGTCCCACTCCGCGCCGCCCCGGCCGACCGCCCGGCCGGCGTCGCGCACCGGTACCTGGCGCATTTTCGGCCGTGCGGCCTGGGTCGTCGCCTCGCGGAGCTGCTCACCCGTACGTCTGAACAAGTGCTGGAAAATTGTGCCACCGGACGTGGCCACGACACTCACGACGCCGGCACCGATCACGGTGCCGTACACCCCGAGCTTGCCCGCGAGCAGGGCGGCGATCACCGCTGCCACGGCGCTGCCGGAGACCTGCGCGACGCTCAGCTCCAGACGCTTGTTCTGCCGCTTTGCCTCGCTTTCGCCTTTGTCGTCCATCTCCCGCCTCTGTTAGCCCTTTCGGTCCCTCTTGCAGGTAGAAGAGACATTCGAGCGTAACGAACAGTTCCGGTTCAGGCGATTGTGTGAACCTCGACACCCGTACGGCCGAGGCGCGCCTTCGCGGCCTGGACCAACTCCCTTCTCCCGCGTGAACTTCCATGGCGCGCCGATCCACCCCCCGTGGTCCGAATGGAGTACTGTGGCGAGCCCTGGCCCCGGTGTCCCGTCCGGCTGCCCGGACCCAACGGGAGGGGCCCAGGCGGCTCTCGCCCCGTCAACTCGGCAATGTTGTGGCAGGCTGCACCCGGGCAGGCCACACTCGACTAGCGGAAGCAGCGACGCAGGTGACGTCGGCAGGCACCACCCGGGAGGTCCCCATGCCCGAACTGCGTGTCGTGGCCGTCTCCAACGACGGCACACGGCTGGTGCTCAAGGCTGCGGACAGCACGGAGTACACCCTTCCCATCGACGAACGGTTGCGCGCCGCCGTGCGCAACGACCGTGCCCGCTTGGGCCAGATCGAGATCGAGGTGGAGAGCCATCTCCGGCCTCGTGACATCCAGGCGCGGATACGGGCGGGTGCCTCCGCGGAGGAGGTCGCCCAGCTCGCGGGCATTCCCGTCGAGCGCGTCCGCAGGTTCGAGGGCCCGGTGCTGGCCGAGCGCGCCTTCATGGCCGAGCGCGCCCGCAAGACGCCCGTACGCCGCCCCGGCGAGAACACCGGTCCGCCGCTCGGCGAGTCCGTGGCGGAGCGGCTGGTGCTGCGCGGGGCCGAGAAGGACAGCGCGCAGTGGGACTCCTGGCGCCGCGACGACGGCACCTGGGAGGTGCTGCTCGTCTACCGGTCGGCCGGTGAACCACGCGCCGCGAGCTGGAGCTTCGACCCGCCCAGGCGGATCGTTCAGGCGATGGACGACGAGGCACGGGCACTCATCGGCGAGACCGACGACACGCCCGAGCCGAGTTTCCCCTTCGTGCCGCGCATCGCCCGCCTGCCGCGGGACCGGCCGCTGGACCGGAGCCTGGACCGGCCCGCCGACCGGCAGCCGCCCGCGGCACCCCCTCCGGACACCGGGGCCGCGGCGGAGGACACGTCGAGGGAACGCGACTCGCTGACCAGCCTGCTGGAGGCCGTGCCCAGTTTCCGCGGCGACATGGTCGTGCCCGAACCGCCCTCCGTGGCGCCGGCCGTCGACGAGCCCGCCGAGGAACCGGAGGCCGTCGAGCCGCCGGCCCCGGCGGCGAGCGCGGGGGCCGCCTACGCGGATGTGCTGATGCCACGCTCCGTGGCCGGCCACCGTGACCGGCTGACCGGTACGACGGACCGCCAGGCGGAGGCGGACGGCGTACGGCCCGGTCGTCGGGCGGCCGTGCCGAGCTGGGACGAGATCGTCTTCGGCACGCGCCGCAAAAAACAGGAGTGACGAAAAAACGACAACAGGAGTAACCATCCGGCAACTCCCCGGCACCGGCCGGGGAGCCCGCCGACGCCGCACCGCCCGGCCCCGCGAAGGACCGGGCGGGCGTCGCGCCCGGCCGGGACTCCGACCGCCGGGCCGGTCAGCCCGGCTGCGGTCCCGTGGCCACCGGACGGGTGGGATCCGCGGTCCACTCGCTCCAGGAACCGACGTACAGGGCCGCCGGAACGCCCGCCACCGCCAGCGCGAGCACTTGATGCGCGGCGGAGACGCCCGAGCCGCAGTAGACGCCGACCTCGGTGCCCGGCTCGCCCGTGGCCCCGAGCTCCGCGAAGCGCGCGGTGAGCTCGGCGGCGGGCCGGAACCGGCCGTCCCCGGTCACGTTCTCGGCCGTCGGAGCGGAGACCGCGCCGGGAATATGGCCGGCGACGGGGTCGATCGGCTCCACCTCGCCCCGGTAACGCTCGGCCGCCCGCGCGTCCAGCAGCAGGCCCCGCCGGGCCAGCGCCGCCGCGCCGTCCGCGTCGAGCAGGGGCAGTGCCCCGGGCCGCGGAACGAAGTCGCCCTCCTTCACGGACGGGATCTCCGCGGTCAGCAGGCCGTCCCGCGCGGTCCACGCGGCCAGGCCGCCGTCGAGGACCCGTACGTCCTGGTGGCCCGCCCATCGCAGCATCCACCAGGTGCGGGCGGCCGCCCAGCCCTGGCCCCCGTCGTAGACGACGACGGGACGGTCCGAGCGGACCCCGGCCCGCCGCATCACGGCCCCGAACTCCCCCGTGTCCGGCAGCGGGTGACGGCCCCTCTCCCCCGGTGTGCCGGCGAGTTCGGCGTCGAGGTCCACATAGACCGCGCCGGGCAGGTGCCCGGCCTCGTACACCGGGCGGCCGGGCGGCCCCCCGAGCTGGTAGCGGATGTCCAGCAGCGTCGGCGGCCGCTCGCTCGCCAACGCGCTCATGAGTTCGACTGCGGTGATGATGGGCTTCATGGCCCCCATCCTCGCGTAGCCGGCGCTGCGCCGAACGGCCCCCTGGCGGGGCGACGCACAGCTGATCGATACTGGACGGCCATGGCGCCGAACCGGGAACGACCCGCGAATTCGGGCATTCTCCTGCGGGAACCCGTGGATCCCGGCGCGGCCGGGGGGCGCGCCACGCCCGGTGGTGCAAACATCTGGACGTGCCCCGTCCCGTACCACCCGCGCGCCGCAGAACGGCGCGGGACGCGCGGCCACCCCGATGGTCCGAGGAGAGAATGACGATGACCGAGGTTTGGGGGTCCCCCCGGAGCAGCACGGGGGAGGCTCGGCCCGCTCCTGGCACCCCGTGCTGGACGAGCCTCCTGGCGCACGACCTGGAATCGATCAAGGACTTCTACAGCGGTCTGTTCGGCTGGAGCTACTACAGCCCCGGGCCCCGACAGCTGGGTCCGTACGTACGGGCCACGCTCGACGGCCGCGACGTGGCCGGGCTCGGCGAGGTGACGCCCGGGCGCCGACTGCCGACCGCCTGGACCACCTACCTCGCGAGCGACGACGCCGACGCGGCCGCGGAGTGGATCCGCTGCTGCGGCGGCACCGTGGGCGTGGGACCGCTGGCCGCGGAGGACGCGGGCCGCCTGGTGCTGGCGACCGACCCGGAGGGGGCGCCGTTCGGGGTGTGGCAGGGGCAGCAGCTGGTGGGCCCTCAGCTGACGGGTGTTCCGGGGACGCCGGTGTGGCACGAACTGGTGACCCGGCGCACGGCCACGGTCGTCAAGTTCTACCAGTCGCTCTTCGGCTACGAGGCCAAGCCGGCGGAGTCGGCGGACACCGACTGCCTCACGCTGTGCCTCGACGGCCGCCCGGTCGCGGCGCTGCGCGGCATCGGCGCCGCGCTCCCGCGCGCGCTGGGCCCGCACTGGATGACGTACTTCGAGGTGGCGGACACCGAGGCCGCGGCTGCCCGGGTGAGCGGGCTCGGCGGGCGGGTCCTGGAGCCCCCGCGGGAAGGGCCGGCCGGCCCGGTGGCCACGGTCGCGGACCCGGAGGGGGCCGTCCTCACGCTCCTGCGGACGGCTCGTTAGCGGGGTCGACGGGCAGGACGTCGGGTGACAGGGCCGCCGCGTGGGCCGCGGCCGAGGTCAGCCGGCGGCGGTGGTGACGCCGGCACAGCACCTCGTAACCGACCACGGCCTCCGGCTGGTTGACGTCGCCGACGACCACCTGCGCGCCTTCGACGACCATCCGGCCGCCGACCGTACGGGCGTTGTGCGTGGCCCGCGCGCCGCACCAGCAGAGCGCCTCGACCTGGAGCACCTCTATGCGGTCGGCGAGTTCGATCAGGCGCTGGGAGCCGGGGAAGAGCTTGGTGCGGAAGTCGGTGGTGATGCCGAAGGCGAAGACGTCGAGTTCGAGGTCGTCGACGACCCTCGCCAGCTGGTCGACCTGCCCGGGGTCGAGGAACTGCGCCTCGTCGGCGATGACGTAGTCCGCGCGGCCGCCCGCGGAGAGGTGGGCGACGATGTGCGCGTAGAAGTCGAAGCCCTCGCCCGCCTCGACGGAGTCGGTGACCAGGCCGAGCCGGGAGGAGAGCTTGCCCGTGCCCGCCCGGTCGTCGCGCGTGAAGATCATCCCCTGGAGGCCGCGGGCGGATCGGTTGTGTTCGATCTGCAGAGCGAGGGTGCTCTTTCCGCAGTCCATGGTTCCGGAGAAGAACACCAGCTCGGGCATGGAGAAGCCAATGCCTTTCGTCAGTCGTCGAGTCGGGGAGGTGAAGGGGGCGGGACCGCGGTTCAGGACCGCACTTCGAGGAGCGGCACCAACTGCTCCACGGGCGTCATCGAGCCGTGCAGCCCGACCATCTGGGACTCGTTGGGCTCGGTCTCGGTGGCGACGATCGCGATGTCGTCGCGGGCGGCGGCGACGACATCGCCGATCCGTCCGTGCACGCGGTCGTCCACGCCGTCCCCGGGCCGGCCGAACCAGCCCGCCTCGATCGCCTCGTCCCGTCCGGCGACCCACATCTGCTCGCCGAGCACCTCGCGCCACACGGCCAGCACGTCGGCGGCGGCGCCGGGCACGGCGTAGACGTGGCGTGCGCGGGCCTCGCCGCCGAGGAGGGCGACGCCCGCGCGCAGCTCCCAGTCCTCGTCGAAGTCGATGCGCGACTCGGGGTCGAAGGGGATGTCGATCATGCCGTGGTCGGCGGTGACGTACAGCACCGAGCGCGGCGGGAGTTGTTCGGCGAGCCGCTGGGCGAGCCGGTCGACGTACATGAGCTGACCGCGCCAGTCGTCGGAGTCGACGCCGAAGCGGTGGCCCTTGCCGTCGAGGTCGCTGTAGTAGGTGTAGACGAGCGTGCGGTCGGCGGCGCCGAGGCGGTCGGCGGCGAGGTCCATCCGGTCCTCGCCGGAGAGGCGGCCGTGGAAGGTGCCGCCGCTGAGGGCGATCTTCGTCAGCGGGGTGTGCTGGAAGTCGGGCGCGGAGACCTGGCAGGTGTGCACGCCCGCCGCGTCGGCGAGTTGGAAGACGGTGGGGTACGGCTGCCAGGCGTGCGGGTCGGTCCACGGGCGCCAGCGCAGCTGGTTCATCAGCGCGCCGGTCGCCGGGTCGGCGACGGTGTAGCCGGGCAGGCCGTGGGCGCCGGGCGGCAGGCCGGTGCCGACCGAGGCGAGCGAGGTCGCGGTGGTGGACGGGAAGCCTGCGGTCATGGGCTCGCCGGTGCCGTTCAGGGAACCGGCCATCAGCGAGTGCAGGAACGGCGCCTCGGCGGGGTGGGCGCGCAGCAGCTCCCAGCCCATGCCGTCGACGAGGAAGACGCCGACCCGGTCGGCGGGCGTCAGCTCCATGCCGGAGCCCAGGCCGGGGACGCCCATGCCGGTCGCGATGGAGGGCAGCAGGTCGGCGAGCGAGCCGGTGCCGTAGCGCGGGAGAGGGGCGGAGCGCGGGTCGAGCGGGGCGGGCTCGGGCCAGGCCGGGCCGCCCGAGGTGAGCGGGTAGGACATCAGCGGCCGGTCGCCGCGGTCGCCTCGGAGAGCGCCTGGGCGAAGGCCAGCGCCTGGCGGACGGTGTCCGGGCCGTCGCCGGCCTCGCTGACGCGCAGGCTCAGGTCGTCGGCCGTGGAGGAGCCGGTGTAGCCGTGGTCGGCGTCGCAGTTGGGGTCGCCGCAGGCGGCGGGCTCCAGGTCGATCCGGGAGACCGCGCCCCAGCCGATGGTGAGGACGACCTCGCGGGGCAGGGTGCCCGGGGTGTACGCCTCGGGGTTGGCGACGACGCGGCTGAGCACGACCGAGGAGATCCGGCCGATCTTGACCGACTCGGTGGAGGTGGTGGCGTACGGCGAGGGGGAGGTGCCGTCGGCGGCCTGCTCGTCGGTGTGGCTGACGATGAAACGGTTGCCGGTCAGGACGAGGACGGTGACGTGGCGGCGCACCTCGTTGGAGTCGAACGTCGTCTCCTGGTGCACCAGGTACGACGCGACCGGCTCCCCGCCCACGGCGGCCTCCACCGCCTCGGCCACGAGGGCCGGGTAGTAGCCGCTGCGCTCGATCGCCGCGCGCAGCCCTTGGGTCGTCGTACCGGTCTTCGCCATACGCCCATCCTACGGGGCGTACGAGGTCCCTCCGCGCGTGCCCGCACGGCTGATCGCGGCCCCGGGCGGCCTCCGCCGGGCCGTGTCCGGCGGATCACGTGAGCGGGTGCGGGGGGCGTGTCGTACGCACCACCGCTGCGCGGCGGTGTCGTCAAGCTCCCCCAGCTACCGCTGGGGGAGCTTGAGGTCGCGCCCGGAGGGCGCCCGCCGCCGCAGGCGGCAAAGACGGCGGCCCGCGGCCGAAGACCCACCGGACACCCCCTAGACCACCGGCAGGCTTCTCGGCCCCAGGTCCGTACGGGCCGGGGGCGGGGCGAGGCGCAGGGTGGCGCCGAGGACGTGGACGCCCTGCGGGGCGACGATCACGGGCTCCAGGTCGGCGCCGACGACCTCGGGGTGGTCGTCCACCAGCCGGGAGACGCGCAGCAGCAGCTCCTGGAGGGCGCGGGTGTCCACGGGGGCGGTGCCGCGCCAGCCGAAGAGGAGGGGTGCGGTGCGGATGGAGCGGATCTGTTCGGCGGCGTCGCGGTCGGTGACGG